>CAMPKJ010000028.1 GCA_946887105.1 uncultured Acidobacteriota bacterium
ACCGGATCGCGTGGACGATTGCCTGCAGCAGGTGCGATTTCCCCGAGCCCACGGGTCCGACGAGAAAAAGCGGATTGATCGCGCGTTGCGAGTCCTGAGCGACGTCGACCGCGGCAGCGAACGCGGCTTGGGAGCTTTCACTGATCACAAATGAGGCAAACGTTTGCACGGGATCGTGCCCCCTTGGCCGAGGCTATGGAACCCGCGGGGCGCGGTCAAGGCGCGTCGCGAGCGACGCGCTAGAATCCCGGTTCTCGCAGATGCTCCAACCCGGTTCCCGCCTCGGCCGTTATGAAATCCGCTCGCTGATCGGTGCGGGCGGGATGGGTGAGGTGTATCTCGCGCACGACGGGCAGTTGCAGCGGCCGGTGGCGCTGAAGGTCCTCTCCGCCGCGGTGCGGAGCGACGAGGACCTGCGCAAGCGGCTGGCGTACGAGGCCCGCGCGGCGTCGGCACTCAACCATCCGAACATTCTCACGGTCTACGACGTCGGTCAGATCGGCGAGGAGCATTTCATCGCCACGGAGTTCGTCGACGGCGTGACGCTCCGGCAGCGCATGTCGCGCGCGGAGCCGCCGCTCGGCGAGACGGTGGACATCGCCGTGCAGATCGCCTCGGCGCTCGCGGCGGCCGAGGCGGCGGGGCTGGTGCATCGCGACGTCAAGCCGGACAACATCATGTTGCGCCGCGACGGCTACGTGAAACTCCTCGACTTCGGACTGGCGCGGCAGGCCGATACGCCCGATCCCGACGTCAAGAAAACCGATCCGTTCGTCGTGCGCGGCACCGTCTTCTACATGTCGCCCGAACAACTGCGTGGCCGCACGCTCGACACGCGCAGCGACATCTGGAGCGTCGGCGTGATGCTGTACGAGCTGATCAGCGGACGTCTGCCGTTCGAAGGCGACAGCTCGTCGGACATCGCCGCGAACATCCTGCGCAGCGAGCCTCTGCCGTTGACCCGCCCGAACGGCGTGCCGGTCTCGCCGCGGCTCGCCGCCATCGTCGCGCGCGCGATGGACAAGGATCGCTTGCGCCGCTACCAGAGCGCACGCGATCTGCTCGAAGAGCTGCAGGCACTGAAGGCGGATCTCGATCGCGAGAGCAGCAACCTAGTCTCGAGGTCGGTCATGGCCACCACCGAGAGCGTGATGATCGACGCTCCGCCGCCGACCAACCTGCCGCAGAAAATGACGCCGCTGGTCGGCCGCGACGCGGAACGCGACGACGTCCTCTCGCTCCTGCGCAAGGACGACGTGCGCATGGTCACGCTCACCGGTCCCGGCGGCACCGGCAAGACCCGGCTCAGTCTGGCCATCGGCGCTGAGCTGCTGCGCGAGATGGACGACGGCGTCTGGTGGGTTTCCCTCGGCAGCATCCGCAATCCGGCTCTGGTGATCTCCGAGATCGCGGCGGTCTTCGATGTCGCTGAAGGCGGCGTGCCGTTGCTCGAGGGACTCGAGAACGCGCTGAATGGCAAGTCGCTGCTGGTCGTGCTCGACAACTTCGAGCAGGTCCTCGACGCCGCGCCACTGATCGGCGAGCTGCTTCGGGCCGCACCGCGCGTGAAGGCGCTGGTCACCAGCCGCTCGCCGCTGCGCGTCGAAGGAGAACGCGAATACGCGGTGCCGCCGCTCACGACGCCGCCGCTCGACCTCCCGCTGACCGCCGAGGCGCTGGCCGGATATGCGTCGGTGGCGTTGTTCGTCGAGCGCGCCACCGCGGTCAAGAGCGACTTCGCGCTGACGCAGGAAAATGCGCGCGCCATCGCCGAGATCTGCGTGCATCTCGACGGACTGCCGCTGGCCATCGAGCTCGCCGCCGCGCGCGTGAAAGTGCTGCCGCCGAAAGCGATGCTCTCGCGCGTCGAGAACCGCCTGAAGCTGCTCAGCGGCGGCTCGCCCCATCTGCCCGAACGCCAGCAGACCATGCGCGCCGCGATCTCGTGGGGCTACAACCTGCTCGAGCATTCCGACCAGCACCTGTTCGCGACGCTGTCGGTCTTTCGCGGTGGATTCACGCTGGAGCATGCGGAACGGCTGGTCGACGACTCGCACGATGTTCTGGACGGCATCTCCTCCCTGATCGACAAGGCATTCGTGCGCCGCGATCCTGCATCGCGCGATGAAGAGCCGCGGTTCATGATCCTGGAAACGATCCGCGAGTACGGGCTGGAGTGTCTGACCGAGCAGGCGCGCGATCTCACGATCCGGAAAGCGCACGCCATGCTGATGGCCGCGATCGCGGAAGAGAACGAGCTCGAGGTCGAGCGGCTGCACGTCGACGAAGACAACATGCGCACCGCCATCGAGTTCGCCGTGCAATCGCGCGACGCGGAGCTCGCGCTGCGGCTCGGCTCCTCGCTCTGGTGGTCGTGGTACGTGCGCGGCCAGTACGCCGAAGGACGCAGCACGCTCGCCACCATTCTCGACGTGCCAGGCGGTGAGGACGTTCCGGTGCGCGCCAAGGCGCAGACCGGCGCCGGCGCGATGGCGTTCTTCCAGTGCGACTACGACCAGGCCATCAAGCTCCTCGAGTCGAGCATCGATCTGGCGCGCAAGCACGGCGATCCGGTCAGCCTCGCGCGCTCGCTGCAATATCGCGGATCGATCGCGCGCGAGCGCGGTGAATACGAGCACGCCATCGATCTGCACCAGCTCTCGCGCACGATCTGGGCGGAGCTCGAAGACCGCGCCAGCGTCGGACGCGCGCTCAACTACATCGGCTTCGCGTCATGGCTGAACGGCGACTTCGCGCGCACGTTCGAGCTGTGCGAGGGAACGCTGCAGCTGTTCCGCGACCGCCGCGATACGGAGGGCGTGGCGTGGTCGCTGCTGAATCTCGCCGCGGCGGCGTTGTACTCGGGTGATCTCGAGCGCGCCGAGGAGCGGCTCGATGAGTGCCTCTCCTGGTCGCGCGCCGGCGGTTACAAGGAAGGCATCGCCTGGTCGCTGAATCTCCTCGGCGCGGCATTGCGCGAGCGCGGCGAAGCATGGCGCGCCGAGACCATCCTGCAGGACAGCCTGCGGCTGCACTGGGAGCTCGGCGATCGCTGGCGCAGTTGCAGCGTGCTCGAAACGCTCGGCGGCCTGCGCCGCGATCCGCGGCTGATCGGCGCCGCCGCCGCGCTGCGCGCGCGACTCGGGACGCCGGTGCCGCCGGTGGAACGCCGTCAGTACGAAGCGGACGTGGCGGCGGTGGGAACGTCGCCGTTCGACGTCGCGGACGCGGTGGAAGAGGCGTTGGTGTAGGCACGCCCGCCGCGAATCTTCTCCAGCGTCTCCTGATGCCGCAGCAGCGGCGCCATCTCGTCCACCGGAAACTTTCCCGGATACAACCGCGCCAGCGCGCTGGCAATCGCCAATCCCACGTGCACCGAGCGCAGCGCGCGCCGGTCCGTGATCCGGATCCGCACGCCGCCGCACTCCTCGCCTTTGTGTACGCTCGCCGCCGGCGTGAACCGCACGGCCGTCAACGACACGCCCGGCAGCGGACCGGCGGCGCGAATCAATGCGGCGCCATCGATGTAGGGCGCGCCGAGAATCTCGAACGGCGTCTCCGTTCCGCGTCCCACCGACAATGCGCGCTCCATCAATCCGATCCCCGGATACAGCGCCGCCGCGTTCAGCGAGCGCATGTTCGGCGACGTGTTGATCCACGGCAGGCCGGCCTCGTCCTGCCAGAGCGCGCGGTTCCATCCCTTCACCGGAATCACCGTCAGGTCCACATCGATCGGACGCTCGTCGCGGAACTGCCGCGCGAGCTCGCCGACCGTCTTGCCGTGACGGATCGGCAGCGGATGCCAGCCGACGAAATCCGTCTTCCCTTCCAGCACCGGGCCTTCCACCACTTCGCCGCCGATCGGATTCACGCGATCGAGCACGACGAACTTCTTCTTCGTCTCCGCCGCCGCTTCCATCGCCAGACCCATGGTCGAGATGTACGTGTAGAAGCGCGTACCGATGTCCTGGATGTCGAACACCAGCGCGTCGACGTTGGCCAGTTGCTCCGCCGACGGCTTGCGGCGCTCGCCATACAGACTGAACACCGGGATGCCGTGGTACTGCTCGTCGCCGACCTTCTCATCCGCGGTGCCGCGCAGTCCGTGCTCCGGCGTGAAGATCGCCGCGAGCGTGACGCCGGACGCGCTGCGCAGCAGATCCACGGTCGGATTTCCGTAGCGATCGATGCCCGTGTGATTGGTGATGAGGCCGATGCGCATCCCGCGCAGCGCCGCGTAGCCGCTCGCGTGCAGCACGTCGATGCCGTTCATCGCGCCGGCGCCGCCGAGGATGTAGCCGACGCGGCGCGCGGGCGGAGTGAACGTGACGTCGGCCAGCGACTCCGCGACGAGCGTGCCCAGGCGATGCTGCAGCGCGACCACGCTCCCTTTGCCGTCGGGGTGCACGCGATTCGAGAGGAACACATAGAACGTGCGCGACGATGGATCGATCCAGAGGAAGCCGCCCGTCCATCCCGTGTGGCCGAACGATCCCTGCGGAAAGAGCGCGCCGCGCGGACGGCTGTAGTTCGAGTCGATGTCGAAGCCGGCCGCGCGATGCACCGCCACTTCCGGCGGCGACGCGACTTCGGTCATCGCGCGCCGGTCCATCACCCAGCGCGCGAACTTCGCCAGATCGGCCGCGGTCGTGAACATCCCCGCGTGCCCGGCCACGCCGCCCATGCGCCGCGCGGTCGGATCGTGGACGACGCCGCGCAATCCATCCTCCGTCGGCGCGATGCGCGACGAGAGCTTCGGTTTGAAGGTCGTGTCGTGCATGGCCAGCGGCGCGAAGATGTTCTTCCTTGCGAACACGTCCAGCGGCTCGCCGGAAACGCGGCGGACCACTTCGCCGAGGAGGATGTAGTTGACGTCCGAGTAGCGGAAGATCGCGCCGGGACGGTTCTGCGGGACCTGTTCGAGCGCGCGGCGCACGCCTTCCGCATAGCCGCTCCAGTCGACGCGATCGAGCCCGGGCCGCAGTCCCGACGTGTGCGTGAGCAGATGGCGCAGCGTGACCGCGTCGTCCGTGAACTCCGGGAGCACGCTGCGCAGCGGTTGGTCGAGCGACAGCTTCCCGCGCTCGATCAGCAGCCAGATCGACGGCGCCGTGGCCACGACTTTCGTGATGGACGCCGCGTCGAAGATCGTGTCGGTGGTCATGCGCTCGACGCGCGGCTCCAGCGCGCGATTGCCGTACGCGCGCAGCACGCGCTCGCCGCCATGCTCGATCAGCAACACTCCGCCGGGCAGACGCCGCTCCGCGATGGCGTCGCGGACCGCCACGTCGATCTCGACGAGCTTCTCGTCGCGAAACCCGGCCCCTGCGAGAAGAAAGAAAGAGAGGAGAAGAACGAAACGCCGCACGAACGTATCGTATGCGACGCGCCGCTCACTCGATACGCACGGGCAGCGTTCCGGGCATCGGGATCTCTCCCCGCACCGCGCGCATCGCGGCGATCTGCATCACCGGCTGCGGCCCCCACGCACAAACGAACGTGCTGACCTCACCGAGCTCGCGCAGGATGTACGGACTGCCGAACGCGATGGCGATGGTTCTCCGCGCGTTGCGCTGCGCGAGCTCCCGGATCTCCTCGGGCACGCCGATCGTCCCCGCGCCCGACTTCGGCCGGATCGCGAGCAGGAGCAACAGTACGTCATCGCCGTGCGTCTCCCCCAGCTCGCGCAACGCATCGTCGAGTGGATCGCCGTGCGGATTCACGATCACGGTCGTCACGCGCGACGTTCGCAACGGCAGGAGATGATGCGTATCGCGCACGAGGGTGATGGAGCGCTCGGCGACGCTTCTTCTGTCAGAAACGCGCGACTTCGCTCGCAACACCCTCCCCACCGCCTCATCGATCCTCGTCTCACTGACCCTGCTCCGCACCGCCGCGATCGCCGCGTCCGGATCGGGCGAGAACAACACCTGATCGCATCCCGCCTCGATCGCGCGCACCGCCGCCTCGCCTGGATCGAAGTGCGCCGCCAGGCCGCCCATGTCCATCGCATCGGTGATCACCAGTCCATCGAACCCGAGCTCGTGGCGCAGCACGTCGATCGCGCGCTTCGACAGCGTGGCGGGCATCGTTCCACCGCGCGTCACCTCGTCATGCACCGTCCCATACACGTTCTCGAACGCCGCGCGCACGGGCGCCGGCGTGTCGTCGAGCGCCGGCACGGCGAGGTGACCGATCATCACCGACGCCACACCCGCCTCGATCGCCGCACGAAAGGGGACGAACTCGACGCGCTCCAATCGCTGGCGATCGACGTCGAGCACCGGCAGCGCACGATGCGAATCGACATGCGTATCGCCATGTCCGGGAAAATGCTTGGCCGTGGCGAGACAGCCTTCGCTCTGCACGCCGCGCACGAACGCGGCTACATACCGCGCCACGTCGTGCGCGTTCTCGCCGAAGCTGCGGGTGTTGATCACCGGATTGCGCGGATCGACGTTCACGTCCGCGACCGGCGCCAGGATGTGATTCACGCCGATGCGCAATGCCTCGGCGGCGGTGATTCTCCCCTGCTCCTCCGCGAGCGCCGGATCCCCCGCCGCCGCAATCGCCATCGCCGGCGGTCCCCACGGCGCATCGGCAAAGCGCATCCCCATGCCCGCCTCGAGATCCGCGCTGATCAGCAACGGCACGCGCGCGCGCGACTGCAGGTGCGCATTCACGCGAGCGGTCTCGGCCGTGGTCGACTGAAACCAGATCACACCGCCGACGTGATTGTCGCGGACGTGATGTTCGAGCTCCTCGATGGGCGTGCCGGCACGCGCTGCGATAACGAAGAGCTGGCCAGCTTTCTCATCGAGATTCATGCGCGGCGCTACTATACGTTCCGAGTTTTGTGCGCCGCATCACGAAACGTTCCGAACTCGAAGACTTAACCTCCGCCCGAAGTTTCTCCTCCGATCCGCGTTTTTGGCGTTCTCGACCCCCCGGCCAATCCGTTCGAACCGTGAGGTAGTCATGCATCTACGTCTTCTCGCCTCGGTCGTTATCTCTTTTCTCCTCGCTTCCGCCGCCTCCGCACAGCTGGTCATCAACGAGTTCCGCGTGCGCGGACCGAACGGCGCCAACGATGAGTTCATCGAGCTCTACAACAACTCCGGCGCCGATCACACGGTCGCGGGAGGAGGCGTCGGATACGCCGTCGCGGCCTCGGATGGAATCGCGCGCTGCGTCATCCCGAACGGCACCATGATTCCGGCGAACGGTCACTATCTCTGCGTCAACAGCGTCGGCTACGCGCTGGCCTCGTATCCGGCCGGCAACGGCACCACGGCCACGGGCGACGCGACCTACACCACCGACATTCCGGACAACGCCGGCATCGCTCTCTTCAACACGAGCGTTCCGGCCAATTTCACGCTCGCGAACCGGCTGGACGCCGTCGGCAGCACCGCCGAGGCGAACACGCTTTACAAAGAAGGAACCGGATATCCGTCGATCACTCCCTTCTCGATCGATGCATCCTTCTACCGTGACAACTGCGGGAAAAGCGGATCGATCACCACGTTTTCTCCTTGTCCGACCGGTGGCGCGGTCATCGACACGAACAACAACGCCGCCGACTTCATCTTCGTCGACACCAACGGCACGAGCGCCGGAGCGGGGCAGCGCCTCGGCGCACCGGGACCCGAGAATCTGAGCAGTCCGATTTCCTACACCCCGCCGGTCACCGACGCGGCCATCGATTCGTGCGTCGGAGACACGGTCATTCCGAACGTCGGTTACCTCGGGCAGAGCATTCCCGCGGACGACTCCACGTTCGGCGCGCTGGACGTACGCCGCCGCTTCACGAACACCACAGGCAGCGCCATCACACGCTTGCGCTTCCGGGTGATCGACCAGACCACGTTTCCAGCACCGGCGACCATCGCCGATCTGCGCGCCAAGACTTCCTCGGACTTGTCCGTACTGATCGACGACGCTCCGTGCGGAACGGGATACAGCAACATCACCGTGCTCGGCACGACGCTCGAAGAACCGCCGTCGCAATCCAACGGCGGCGCATTCAATTCGTCGCTGTCCGCCGGCACGGTCACGCTGGGGACGCCGCTCGCGAACGGAGCGTCCATCGACCTTCGCTTTCTGTTCGGCCTCCAACAGCACGGCCAATACAAAGTCGGCCTGCTGCTCGAGTCGCTTCCCGGCGCGGGTCAGCTGTACGAGATCGAAGGCTGCACCGACGGCTGCACGGGCGAGCTGGAAGTCGTCCACACGGCGCCGATGGACGCCAACCCGACGCCGCCCGGATCGACGGTCGACTTCCGCGTCACGTTCAACGAGCTCGCGAGCGGCGTCGATGCGTCGGACTTCACGCTGACGACCACGGGCACGATCGCGGGCGCCACGATCACGGGCGTGGCCCTGGAGCCAGGCGGTTCGGTGGGACTGAACTGGATCGTGACCGTCAATAGCGGGACGGGCTCCGGCACCCTCCGCCTGGACGTGATCGACGATGATTCCATCACCAGCACCGGCGGTCCCCTCGGCGGCGCAGGCGCCGGCAACGGCGCGTTCGCGACCGGCGAGTTCTATCTCGTGGCAGGACCGCCGAACGTCGCCTCGATCACGCGCGCCGATCCCGATCCGACCACCGGCCCGGCCGTCGACTTCACGGTCTCCTTCACCGAGCCGGTGACCGGTGTCGACGCCGCGGACTTTGCGCTCTTCACCACCGGCACGATCGCGGGCGCGTCGATCACCGGCGTCTCCGGCGCAGGGACGACGTGGAACGTGACCGTCAGCACCGGCACGGGCGACGGCACGATCCGTCTCGACGTCATCGACAACGACACGATCGTCGACGGCGACACTGAACCGCTCGGCGGACCCGGCGCCGGCAACGGCAACTTCACCACGGGCGAGGCGTACACGGTCTTCGATCCGCCCAACGTCGTGTCGATCACACGCGTCGGCCCGAGTCCGACCAATGCCGGCAGCGTGCAGTTCCTGGTCACGTTCGATGAAAGCGTGACCGGAGTCGATGCGACCGACTTCACCTTCACGACCACGGGCACGGTCGCACCAGCCATCCTGCTCGTCGCGGGCGCGGGCAGCACGCGCACCGTCACGGTTTCCACGGGCGGCGGCGAAGGAACGATCCGTCTCAATGTCATCGACGACGATTCGATCATCGACATCGACGGCAATCCGCTCGGCGGGCCCGGCGCGGGCAACGGCGATTTCACCACCGGCGAAGAGTTCCTCATCGCCAATCCGGCCGGAATCCCGGCGCTCGATCCGCGTGCGCTGCTGTTGCTGGCCGTGTTGCTCGCCGGCGCGGCGGTGGTCGCACTCCGGCAGCTCTGACGTTTCGAGACGCGGCGGCTTCACGGCCGCCGCGTCAACATCGCCGTCGCCTGTCCGGCCAGCAGCGTCGTCAACGATCCCACCACCGCGTACCACGGCCACGCCACCCTGGTCGTGAATGCCACCAGCGCGACCGCGGCAATCCCCGCGCTCATCCCGATCAGCGCGGAGCGGGTCGTGGCGCGTTTCGTGGCGCCGAGAAAAAAGACGCCGAGGATCGGGCCGTTGATCAGTGAGGCGATGGCGAGCGCGATGTTCAACGCGGAGCGGTCCGTGCGCTGCAGCGCCACGCCGACGGCGATCTGCGCGAGGCCGGCCATCACGGTGAGGATGCGCGAGAGCCGCATCGCGCTGCGCTCGTCGCGCGGTCTGGCGAGATCGGCCACGACCGTTCCCGCGATCGCGTTCAACGACGACGACATCGCCGCCGCCAGGATCGCCGCGACCACGAGGCCGGAGAGACCGACCGGCATGTGGTGGGCGATGAAGTGGGGAAAGATCTGGTCGGGCGCGCTCACCGGCGCAGTGCTGCCGTAAAACCCGAACAGCAGCACGCCGATGAAGAGAAACAACGTGAACTGCACGAGCACGGCGATGCCCGACGCGACCACCGCCTTCGACGCGCTGCCCGAACGGTCGGTGCAGAGATAGCGCTGCACCATGTATTGATCGGTGCCGTGCGTCGAGAGCGTGAGGAACGTTCCGCCGATCAGTCCCGACCAGAACGTGAACGTCTTCGTGAGATCGAGCGAGAAATCGAACAGCCGGAACTTTCCCGCCGCGGCGCCGGCGGCAATGGCCGGCTCGAGTCCGACGTGCTGGATCAGCACGCAGGCAGCCGCAATCGCACCGCCGGCGTAGATCGCGAGCTGCGCCACTTCGATCCAGACGATCGCTTCGATGCCGCCGATGAGCGTGAACACGATCATCACCGCGCCGAGTGCGACGACGGCCGTGGTCACGTCGACGTTCTGCAGCACGGCGGCGATGACATACGCGGTGAGCAACAGGCGCACGCCGTCCGCGATGGTGCGCATCACCACGAACAGCGACGCCGCCAGCGCCTTCACCGGCGCGCCGAACCGCGTCTGCAAAAGCTCGTACACCGTCACGAGCTCTCCGCGGAAATACCACGGCATGAACACCGCGCCGATGATCACCCGCGCCACGAGATACCCGAGCACGATCTGCAGAAACCGGAAGTCGCCGCCCGCCGCCCACGCAATCCCGGGCACGGAAATGAACGTGATCGTCGACGTCTCCGTCGCCACGATCGACGCCGCGATCGCCCACCACGGCACCCCATGCCCCGCGAGAAAGTACTGCCGCGTGGTCTGCTGCTTCCGCCCGAACCACATCCCGGCCGCGATGACCGCGGCGAGATAGACGAGGATGATGGCGGTGTCGAGGGGGTGCAACCGGGGAAGCGTAAGTCGCATAGTCTCAAAGATGCAAAGTCTCAAAGTGGCGCGCCGCGCGGTGCTTCTCCTTTGCGACTTTGAGACTTTGAGACTTTGCGACTCCGGAAGTGACTAAACTCCCCCTCATGCTCAACGTCACCGACCTCGGCGAAGGCACCGCCATCCTGTGGATCCACGGATTCCCGCTCGCGTCGAGCATCTACGAGCATCAGCTCGCGATTCGGGGGGTGCGGCATGTCATGCCCGATCTGCCGGGGTTCGGGCAGTCGCGGCCGCAGGGTACGGACGTCTCGATCGACGACTACGCGCGCATGTGCGTCGACCTGCTCGATCATCGCGGCATCGATCGCGCCGTCTTCGCGGGCTTGTCGATGGGCGGCTACATCTGCTTCGCCGTCGCGCGACTCGCGCCGCAGCGCATGCGCGGGCTGATTCTCATCGACACGCGCGAGACCGCGGACACCGACGAAGCGCGCAAGGGGCGCTACGAGTCGATCGAAAAGGTGAAGAAGGAAGGCGTGCGGCCGATCGTCGACGCGATGCTGCCGAAGATGCTCACGCCGGACGCGCCACCGGAAATGCGCGACCGCATCCGCGAGATCATGAGCTCCTCTTCGCCCGAAGGCGTCACCGCCGCACTGCGCGCGATGGCCACACGTCCCGACTCCACTCCGCTCCTCGGCGAGATCCGCGTGCCCGCGCTGGTGATCGTCGGCGAGCAGGACACCATCACGCCGCCGACAGATGCCGAGCGCATGGCCGCCGCGATCGCCGGCGCGCGCCTGGTGCGCATCGACGGCGCCGCGCATCTGTCGAACTATGAGAAGGCGGCGGAAGTGAATCGCGCCATCTCCACGTTCGTAGCGGGGCGCTAGGCGTTGGGCGTTGGGCGGTCGGGATGCATCGCTCTGGCGGAGCGTGTCGCCGAGGCGCCGACTCCCAAACGCCCACCGCCTAACGCCCGTACCGATAGTGACCCGTCACCTCATACGCGAACAACACGTCCTCGATCTGCGCACCGGAGCCGATGTTGTGCACGAGCAGATAACGGTCCGTTCCGCGCACCGGCACGTCCGAGACCACGCCGATGTGCGGGACGCCTGAGGAGAGACGCCAGGTGACGATGTCGCCGGGACGATAGTCGGCGCCGCGGCGCGTGACGGCCAGCGCCTTGCCCTTGCGGCGAAAGAACGTGGCCAGGTTCGGAACGCGGCGGTGATCGATGTTCGCGTCCGGGCGGCGCAGGCCCCAGTTCTTCGGATAGGCGCTGAACGCCGCCTTCATGTCCTCGTGCACCAGCACCTGCAGATCGGTACCTGCGTGCCGGTACGCGCGGATGACCACGTCCGTGCAGACGCCGGTCTCGCGCGGCACGTCGCCGTTCGGATAGGGAATGCGGCGATAGGCCGGATCGTACGAGCGCGTCACGCCGACCTGGCGCTTCGCGCCTTCGATCATCGTCTGCAGCGCCGGTTGCGCGGACGACGCAAACGTCAGGCCGAGCGAAGCCAGTAGAATCGTGCGCGTGAGCGAAGTAGTCATTCCCGAATCGACACAACAGGTGATCGAGGACAGTACCTTCCGCTTCGCCGGAACGTACCGGTTCGTTTCCGCGCGCGCCGTCGGCCATCCCGAGCAGCACCTCATGATCACGCGCGACGCGTACGAGACCACGGTGGTCACGACCGAGGAACTGCTGGGCGACGTCGAGGTGCTGGACATCAATGCCGATCGCTGGCTGCTGCTGGCCATCGACTGCGCGAATCCGTTCTACTGCGTCGGCTTCATCGCCAAGATCTCGGCGGCGCTCAGCGGCGCGGGCATGGACATCCTGGTGGTGTCGACGTTCTCCTGCGACTGGGTGTTCGTGAAGGAGGGCGACGGCCCGCGCGCCGCGGAACTGCTGCGCAGCCTCGGATTCCGCGAATCGCCCGCATGAGCGCTCTTCTGTAGCATACTTCCGGCAAGCATGAAGCCCACCAGTGAGTACGTCCTTGGACATTCCGCCGCCGAGTTGCACCGTCTGATCGAGCAGGCCGCGTTCTTCGGGGACCTCACCGCCGACGTCTTCCGCCGCGCGGAGCTGACGCCCGGCATGAGCGTGCTCGACGTCGGATGCGGCGTCGGCGACGTGGCCTTCCTCGCGGCGTCGATGGTCGGTCCGGGCGGACGGGTGACGGGGATCGATCGCGCGGAGGAGGCGGTGGCGGTCGCGCGCCAGCGCGCCGCGCAAGCCGATGCAGACAACGTGACGTTCGCAGTCGCCGACGCGGCCACCTTCACCTCGGCGGAGCCGTTCGATGCCGTGGTCGGACGGCTGATGCTCGCCTACCAGCCCGATCCCGCGGCCGTGCTGCGGCATCTCGCGTCGCAGTTGCGCGCCCGCGGCGTGCTCGCGTTCCACGAATGCGATCTCAGCACCGCGGCGACGAAGCCGGACGTGCCGCTGTTCAGGGAAGTGGTCGACCTGGTGATCGAGACGTATCGCCGCGCGAACCTCGAGGCGAACATGGGCTCTCGGCTGCACTCCGCGTTTCGCGGCGCCGGACTGCCCGCGCCGCAGATGATCGCCGCCGCGCGCGTGGAGTCGGGCGCACAGTCACACGCCTACGCCGCCGTCGCCCGCGTCGTCTCCAGCGCCGCCCCGATGATGGAACGCCTCGGCGTCGCCACCATCGCCGGCCTCGAGCTGGAGACGCTCGAGTCCCGCCTGCGCGAAGCGATCACGCGCGCCGATGCCGTGGTGTTCATGCCGATGTTCGTCGGCGCGTGGACGCGCGTACGGAGCTAGTGCGCGGCAGCGATCACTCGCGTTTCAATCCGTTCGAGTGATGTCGGGTCCGAAGCGTTCGTCAGTTCGCCAAAGGGACTGTAAACACGACCGCCGCGTGAAAAAACCAGCTGTTCCGGACGGGCCGGAACCAAGCGATATTCTTCAGTCGCGATCGGCGGGTTGACGCCGAACAGCAGGAGTTGGTCATCCACGGCGGGTGCGAAATGCTGGATCGGGCCGCCATTGCAGAAGCGAACGCCGCCGATCGAGAAATCGGCTTGCGGGTAAAGGACGTAAACCGTTCCTGTCTCCGGGAAGCGCTGATCCGATCGGACCACTCTCTCGATATCGACGCCGAGCAGGGTGACTGGTTTCGTGAACTCGAATCCTGGCGTGGCGCTGACGACACGGCCTCGATAAACGGCGTGCGCGGACACAGCAACGTCATCGAACGTCGCATGCGCTTCCGACGAATGGTCGAAGGTAAGTATCCGAACATCACACGGTGGATCAGCCGAAGCCCCCGCGGCTGTTGCCCTCGCCTTCCGCGCGATCGCGTCTGCCTCGAGTACGGTTCCGATGTCTGGATCGAACGCTTCCCATCGGATGGCGCCGTTTTCAGCGCGGGCGGACTCGGCCGGCACGAAGAACGGTTGGCCATCAACGGAGACGGCGCCGAGCAGGATCAGCAGTACATGAATGAAGCGACTGTGATGGGCGGTCAGGCCGTGACTTCCTCGGTTTCTTCTTCAGGCGCTTTCGCGAACCAGCCTGCCATCTTCGTCTTCGCGCGATCGGCGACGACGAAGAACGCGGGCACGACCAGCAGCGAGAGCGCGGTCGAGATCACCAGGCCTCCGATGATCGCTACGGCCATCGGTCCGCGCGTTTCCGCGCCGGGTCCGAGGGCCAGTGCGGGAGGAATCGCGGCCATGAGCGTCGCGGCGGAGGTCATCATGATCGGGCGCAGGCGCACCGGTCCGGCCTTGAGCATCGCATCGAGCGCGCTCATGCCTTCGTTCTGCTTCTGCACGGCGTAGTCGACGAGGATGATCGAGTTCTTCTTGGCGATGCCGAGGAGCAGCAGCAGGCCGATCATCGAGAAGATGTTCAGCGTCTTGCCGGTGATCAGCAGCGCGAAGGCCGCGCCGGCGATCGACAGCGGCAGGATCGAGAGCACGGTCACGGGATGCAGGAACGAGTTGAACTGCGAGGCGAGGACCATGTACGCGACCAGGATGCCCAGGACGAGCGCGAAGACGAGCTGGCCCATCGACTCGCGGAACGCCACGGACGAGCCGCCGAGCACCGCGCGATATCCGGGCGGCAGGTCCTTGCTGATGGTCTCGATGAACGCCAGCGCCTCGCTCTGCGACTTGCCCGGCGCGACGTTGCCGTAGATGGAGATGGCGCGTTCACGATCGCGGCGCGTGACCGACTGCAGCGCCGGACGTTCGTCTTCTTTCACCAGAGACGACAGCGGCACGAGATCGCCCGCCGCCGTTCTCACGCGCAGCCGCGAGAGGTCCTCGGGGCGCGTGCGCTGATTGGCGAGCAGGCGCGTGCGAATGTCGATGCGCCGTCCGCCGGTCGAGTACTTGCCGGAGCGCACGCCGCCGACGAGCGCGTTGATGGTCGTGGCCACTTCCTCGACCGACACGCCGAGGTCCGCGGCGCGCGCGCGGTCGGGAACGATGCGCAACTCGGGCATGCCCACCTGGTAATCGGTGTCGATGTCCGTGGCCATGCCGCTCTGCTGCAACTTCTCGCGCATGTCGTTCGCGACGTCGACCAGCTTGTCCCACTCCGAGCCGCGCACGGAGAACTCGATCGGGAATCCGCGCTGCGCGGTGAAGCCCTGCTGCGAGAGATCCTGCACCACGGCGCGCACGCCCGGATATCCGTTCAGCTCCTTGCGGACCATGGCCGCGAACTCCTGCTGGTTCTTTTCGCGCTCGCCCGGCGGGACCATGGTCACGAACAGGATTCCGCTGTTCACGCCGCCGCCGAATCCGCCCACGAATCCGAATACGCGCGTGATTTCTTTCTGCTGCAGCAGGTATCCCTCGGCGCGCTTGAACACGCGATCCGTTTCGTTGAGGTCCGCGCCCACCGCGGTCTGCAGGCGGATCATCAGACGGCTCTGATCCTGCGACGGAACGAACTCGCTGGGCAGCTTCTTGAACACCACCATCGATGACGCGAACACGAGCGCCGCGAGCGCCAGCACCGACAGCGGATGCCGCAAGCCGACCGCCAGCACGCGGCTGTACGCGTGCGAGAGCTTGTCGAAGGCCACGTCGACGAAGTGTCCGATCCGCGACTGCCGCTCCTCGCCCGTCTTCAGCATCTGCGCGGAGCGCGCCGGCGCGAGCGTGATCGCTTCGACGTACGACAGCAGCACCGCGACGCAGAGCGTCACGCCGAACTGCAGGAAGAACTTCCCGATGATGCCCTTCATGAACACGACCGGCAGGAAGATCGCGCAGACGGCCAGCGTCGCGGCCAGCGCGGCGAAGCTGATCTCCTGCGTACCCTCGCGCGCCGCGCGCACGCGGTCCTTGCCCATCTCGCCGTGACGGAAGATGTTCTCCAGGACCATGATCGCGTCGTCGACGACGATGCCGACCGCTAGTGCCAGTCCGAGCAGGGTGAACGTGTTCAGCGTGAAGCCGAAGAAGTAGATGCAGGCCACCGTGCCGAGGAGCGACATCGGGATGGCCAGGACGACGTTGAGCGTCGCGCTGAACGTGCCGAGGAACAACCAGCAGATGATCGCCGTGAGGATCACGGAGAGCAGCAGCTCGAACTGGATCTCGTGGACCGACTCTTCGATGAACTGCGTCGAATCGAAGTTGATGCCGAGCTCCATGCCCGGCGGCAGCGTCTTCTGAATGTCGGCGATGGCTTCGCGCACGCCGCGCGCAACCGCCACCGCGTTGGAGCCGCGCTGCTTGCGGATGCCCATGCCCTGCGCGGGCTCGCCGTTGACGCGCGAGATGCGGCGCACGTCTTCGAAGCCGTCCTCGACCATCGCCACGTCGCTGAGATAGACCGGAGCGCCGGGGACGTCGCGCACGACCAGCGTCCGGAACTCATCGAGATCGAAGGCCTCGCCGAGCACGCGCACGTTCACTTCGCGTCCGGACGTCTCCAGCCGGCCTGCGGGCAGCTCGACGTGCTGATTGCCGATCGCCGCCAGCACTTCGCTGACCGTCACCTGCCGTTCGTCGAGCTTCTCCGCATCGATCCAGACGCGGATGTTCCGCTCCACGGAACCGACCTGAATCTCGCCGACGCCGGGAACGGTCTGCAGCCGCTCTTTCACGCGATAGCGCGCCACGTCGGCGAGCATCTGCGGCGCGAACGGTCCGGAGAGGCCCACCCACATGATGGGCTGATCCTCGGGATTGGTCTTGGAGACCACCGGCGGCTCGATGTCGCGCGGCAAGCGCCGCTGCACCTGCGCCACGCGCGTCTGCACGTCCTGCAGCGCGAGGTCGACGTTGCGCGAGAGGTCGAGCTCGACCGTCACGTTGCCGCCGCCCTGCCGCGAGGTCGAGGTGACGTTGCGCACGCCCTGCACCTGCATCACCGCTTCTTCGATCGGCTCGACGACGTCGTGCTCGATGACCTCCGGCGCCGCGCCTTCCCACGAGACGCTGACGTTGATGGTCGGAAAGTCGACGTCCGGAAACTGCGAGATGCCGATGCGCGACGCCGCCACACCGCCGAAGACGACGGTGGCGGCCATGATCATCCAGGCGAAGACGGGGTTCTTGATGCAGACTTCGGTGATCTTCATGAGCGTGCGTTCCTGTTGCTGCTTACTGCGTCACCTTGACCTTCACCCCATCCCTCAATGCTTCCGCCCCGCGCACCACCAGCATCTCGCCGGCGCGCAGGCCGTCTTTCACTTCCACCTGACCGTCGGCCGTGCGCATGCCGAGGGTGAGCACGCGCTGCGTGGCCACGCCGTTGTCGACCGTGAAGGCGAGGAATCCTTTTTCGCTCGGACGGATGGCCGTCTGCGGGATGACCGGAGCGGGACGCGGCGATCCGATCGGCACGGTCACGCGCGCGAATGCGCCCGGGCGCAGCTCGGGACGATTCGAGTTCAACACGTTCGCGGTGACGTCGACCATGCGCGACGACTGGCTCGCCGCCGCGGCCACGTGCGTGATGCGCGCCTCGTGCGTGGTCATGTCTTCGGCGATGTTGAATCGCGCGACCACGCCCGGACGCAACGGTAGCGCGTCGCCTTCCGGAACCTGGAAGCGCAGCAGCAAGGGATCGCGGCGCATGAGCGTCGAGAGCACAGTTCCGACCGGCACGTACTGTCCGGTCTCGACGGTGCGCGTCTGGATGATTCCGGCCACCGGCGCGCGCACGAATGCATCGCGCAGGTTCAGCTTCGCCTGGGCGACGGCGGTCTGCGCCTGCGTCACTTCCGCGGCCGCGGTCTGCACCTTCGTGCGCCACGTTTCGATCTCTTCGCCGCGGATCAGTCCCGGATTCTTCGCATTCGCGTCCTGCCGGCGTGCGTATCCCGCTTCCGCTTCGCTCTTGGCGGCCAGCGCCTTGTTCAGCGTTGCTTCCGCCGCGTCGACCGCGAGGCGATAGCGCTCCGGTTCGATCTCCACGAGCGGCTGTCCGGCCTGCACCATCTGACCTTCGCGGAAGTTCACCTTCTCGACCGCACCCGCGACGCGCGCGGTGACGGCGACGCGCTCGAACGCATCGAGCGAGCCCACCGCGGTGACCGAGTACTCGACGTTGCGCGACTCCACGGGATGGACTTCGACCGGAAACTCGGAGCTGCGACCGCGGCCCGCGCCCGGACCGCCCGCGGCGCCCCTGGTCTCCTTCGCGTCGCCCTTCGAGCACGAAAGGAGGAACGATGAAGACAGAAGGATGACTGCCGCAAGCATCCAGGTCCCGAATCTCATTTCACTCTTCATCCCTTCACCCTTCACGCTTCACCCGTCATGCTCGCGCCGCTGGCCTCGCGCAGGCTGAGGTAGGCCAGCGCCATGCGATAGCGCGCCGTGACTTCCGCCACTTCCGCCTCGAACAATTGCTGCGTGGCGTCGGCGAGCTCGAGCGCGCTGGCCAGACCCTCGCGATAGAGGATGTTGGTCTCGTTTGCGTTTTTCTGTGCGGCGCGTACGGCGGCGGCGGCTTCCCGCAGCGACGCTTGTTCGGTCGACAACTGCACGGCTGCACTGCGCATCTGGCGCTCGACATCACGCAGCTCGAGCTCCAGTTGCAGTTCGCCGCCGCGCACGTTTGCGGTCCGCTCGGCACGCTCCGCGCCGCGGAGTCCCGCGTCGAAGACCGGCCATGCGAACGAAACTCCGACGAATCCCTCGTTATTGCGGTTCGTCACCGGGCCATCATTGATGTTGCGCGTCTGTGCGCTGAGCGCCACCGAAGGAAAAAACCTTGCGTTCGGCTCATCCGCGAATGCGCGCAATGCCTCGACACGCGCACGCCGCGCCGCGATGTCACTGCGCCGCGCCTGTGCTTCCGCGATCGCCGCGTCGCCCGTGGCCGGCGGATTGTCCGCGGCGTCGAGCAACGCCACCGGCGGCGTCAGCGGACCTTCGACGTCCGCCTTGAGCAGCGTTTCCAGCTCCACGCGCGCCGCCTGCACGTCGCCGGCTGCCTGCGCCAGCTCGCGCACCGCGGTCGCGAGCTCGAGCTCCGCGCGCGTGACGTCGTTCGAGCTGACCAGGCCCGCGTCGAAGCGCGCGCGCACATCTTCGAGGTTCGTCTGCGCGAACGTGCGGCGGCGCTCGGCGGCCAGGAACACCTGCTCGAAGCTCAGCGTCGAGAGAAACGTGGCCGCGGCGTCGAATCCGAGGAGACGCTTGCTGTCGTCCGCGGAGAGGCGGACCGCGTCGCGCTCGAATCTCTGCTGCCGATAGAGAGGAAACACGCGCGCGTCGAAGATCGGCTGCGTGAGCGTGGCGGTCGTCGAAACGTCGCGCTCGGAACCGTTTCCGATGTCGCTGCCGGCGGTTCCGTTGATGTCGACGCGCGGCAGAAACGCGGTTCGCGCGCGGCGGACGCGGGCTTCCGCGGCTTCGACGGTCGTGTCGGCGATGGCCGCGCGCTCATTGCGGGACACGGCCAGTTCGACCGCGCGCTCGATGGTCAGAGCTTCTTGCGCGGAGAGGATTGGGGACAGTGCGAGCGTCAGGAGGACGAGAGGGCGCTTCACGGCGGGGCATTAGAACACGACCGTTCGGTCACTTATGTCAACGCTGCGTTTCGATTGCGTGGGCGGTTATGACAGGGGGGCGTTCCTCGGAGTTCCTCGGAGTTCCTCGGGGTTCCTCGGAGTTCCTCGGCGGGGCCGCGCACCTCCCTCCGAGGAACTCCGAGGAACCGAGGAACTCCGAGGAACTCACCGTATCGTCGCATTCACCTCGATCGTCGCACTGACCGCCGGATCAGTCTTCTTGGTGATGCGCACCATCTCCCGCAGCTCGCCCGCCTGCGCCTTCGCCGCGTCGACAGTCACCGTCAGCGTTTCCTTCGCCTTGGGCGGAATGACCGGCGCGTGCTCGTAATAGAGGCAGCGGCACGCGGAGCGCGCGACGTCGACCGATAACGGCTCGTCGCTGTTGTTCGTCACCTCGAACTGGCGCACGGCGCGCGTCCCTTTGCGGATCACGCCGTAGTCGTGCGACGGCGGAGTGGCCGCGAGGATGCTCGGCGCGGGCGGCGGTTCTACGACGGTGTCGGCTCCAGTCGAAATGGTCGCGCTCGTATCCGTATCGACGATGGTCCCTTCCGCACGGCCGGAGCTGGCGCGCCAGATCAGCCAGCCGATCAGTGCGAGCGCGATCAGCGCGGCGGCCAGGATCAGCGGAACGCGCGACCGCGATTCCGGCTCGCCCATCGGAAGCTCGGGCTCTCGCCGCAGCTCGGGAGTATGCGGAGCCGGCGGCGTCGGCGGCGGCGTTGCCGCCATGCCCTCGAGCTCGTTCAGCTTGCCGAGAGCGCGATCGATCTCGATGACGAGCCGCTGGTATTCGGCGGCGAGATGCTCGGTCGGCGCGTCGGCGATCATGCGCGCAAGCGCCTCGCGATGCTGGCGATAGTGCTGCCGCAGCACCTCGATCTCCCGCGCCCGCTCGCCGCGCTTCACGTTGATGGTGCCGAAATCTTCTGACATCTCCCGCCGATGCTAGCAAATACGGTTCCTCGGCGTTCCTCGGTTCCTCGGCGTTCCTCGGAGGAACAAACCACACCACTCCGAGGAACTCCGAGGAACCCGAGGCACCGAGGAACTCGTCTAGATAGGCAGAAAGTACGAAAACTTCACCAGGAACACATCCTCGGACGGCGCATGCGGCAACGCCGCGAAGTCCCTGCGGAAACGGAAGTCGCCCTGCGCGACCACGTCCGAGCGGTTCTCGCTCCACACCACATACATCGCCGAGCCGGGGCGGAACTCCCAGCGCGCCACCGCGCTGCCGCGCACGCTGCGGAAGTTGAAGTCGGGATTGTCGAACGCCACCGCGTTCACGCCGCTGCTGCGATAGGAGTTGCCCTCCGCGTCGAACTGCAGCGCGTCGAGCGGCGTGAACTCGTCGTCGCGCGGACGGGTGAGGTACTTGAATCCCGAGTAATCGCCGCTGGCGACGAACGGCTGCAGATAGAGCTGCAGCGACAAACGCGAGCTGGCCGTCCACTCCGTACGGATGCCGATGTCCACCGTGCGCTGGTCGAGTGTGGCGAAGACGTACTGATTGCCGTACGTCGGCGCGTAGCCGGTGTCGAGCACCGTGGTCACGTACTGCGCCACCTCGTGCAGCCGGTTGTAGCGCGGCACGAGCGAGACGCGAATGGCAGGCGTCGGACGATACGTCAGCGAGAGGTAGTACATGTCGAACGTGCCGTCGAACTCGTCGAGGACGTGCTCGGTCTCGACCTCGAACGAGAACTTCTTGCGGCTGTCGCTGCCGAATCCGCCGCCCGCATATCGATGGCCGCGATAGACCATGGCCGGACCGCCGCGAGTGATGCGGTCGTCGATGTGATCGCCGTTCGCGCCGCCCCACGCCCACACGCCCCAGTACTTCTTGAGCTGCACGAACACGTTGCCGGACACGCCGTTCGCGGTCAGGTCATTGTCGAAGTTCCAGTTCTGATACTTGCCCACCCACGCGCTGATCTCGCGCGTGTGCTTCGTCTCGTCGGTGTTCAGGTAATGCACGAGGGCGTGCGTCGTGATCGCATCCGTGCGCGGCAGGAAGCCGACGTCGTTCACCTCGAAGCCGGGCGAGAGCATCTGCACCTGCACGTTCGGACGCCACTTGCCCTTCTGCTTCGCGAACATCACGCGGCTCATCCAGCCGCTGAGCGAAGTGCGGGTAGGATTGAATTCGACGTGATCCGCATCAGGACGCGCGTAGTAGCGCGCGGGATTGAGCTGCGTGCGCTCGATGGCCGCCTGCGATCCCTCGACCAGCGACGTGCCGCCGAGCCATTCCAGGATCCAGGTCTTGTCTTTGAAGAGCGTGTAGCCGTCGACGCCCGCGAAGTAGGCGCTCTCGCGCAGGACGGGATCGAGCGTCTCGCCGAGGCGGCGGTTGACGGAGGTGAACATGAAACCGGCACGCGAGTCCTTGCCATACTCGCGGGTCGCGCGCGCGACGAGATAGTTCGTCATCGGCTCGACGCTCTTCTTGCCGGCGTCCACCACGCGGCCGAGCTCGTCCTCGTTCCGAAACCACGCCTCTTCCTCGTCCGTCAGCGCGTCGACCACGCCCACGGTCCACTTCGTGCCGATCTTGCCGGTGATTTTCGCGGCGCCGAGGATCGTGGTCTCGCCGGGAGCGTGCTGCCAGTCGGCCTCGATGCTCCCCTGCGGCGAACGGCCGATGCGGCGCGAATAGAAGAAGGTCGGGAAGGACATGTTGAAGCCCCAGCGGCTGGTGGCGGGGCCGCTGCCGAAGTTGAAGATGTTCGCGCCTTCGGTGAAAAACGGCCGCTTTTCGGGGAAAAACGTCTCGAACTGGCTGAGGTTCAGCACTGCCGGATCGACTTCCACCTGCCCGAAGTCGGGATTGATCGTGCCGGTGAGCGTGAGGCTGGAGGTGATGCCGTACTTCAGATCGACGCCCGCATCCATGCGATGCGAAGACGCCTCGATGAATGGATTGTCGGCGCGGCTGTGCAGGTCGGTGCGCGCCACGCCATACGGAACGATCTCGAACCGGCGTCGCGGTTGAATGTTGGTGATGCCGGTGAGATCGGCGAAGCGCGAGACGAACCCGGAGTCTTTCTTCGGCGTGTGCACGAGGCGCGAGCTCTCCCGCGTGCGCGCGTTCCAGCGGCTGACGTTGAAGCCCCACGTGTGCACGTCCTTCGCCGGAAAGCGGAGCTGCGAATACGGCACGCGCAGCTCGGCGGTCCATCCCGTCAAACCGGTTCTGGCCGCGGAGCTCCACACCGCATCCCAGCTGATGTCGTCGTAGATGTCGTTGTAGAGGATCATGTCCATCTGCACGTTCGAGGCGTTCACCACGAACGCGGCGCCGTTCAGACGGTCCTGCTGCGAGTCGATGCTGATGCGGATGTAGTCGCCGTTGTTCAGATCGCTGTCGCGGCGCGCCAGCAGCGGCGTGGCCGGCCGCGAATCCTCCATCACCGCGCCGAAGTAAATCGCATCGTCGTCGTAGACCACGCGGATCTTCGTCTGATCGGCCGCGGGCTGTCCTTCGTTCGGATCGCGGGCGGTGAAGCCCGCGATCTCCGGCGCGTCCTGCCACACCGGATCGCTGAGATCGCCGTCGATCACCGGCGCCGCCGCCGCGCGCACGGCGCGATAGGAAGGACGCGGCGCCGCCTCGTTCGCGAGAAGATCGATGGCCAGGAAACAGCACAGCACGAGCACCCCGCGAATCAATCTCATGATTTCCTCTCGCGCAATCTTTGAGTTAGGTTGTTGTTCGGTTCCAATAGACGCCCGATCGGCGGCGAAGGTTTGTCGGGGGCGGGAAGTATTTGTGAACGAAGCGTGAGGGCAGGAAGTCGCAATGTCTCAAAGTCGCAAAGTCTCAAAGGAAAACCCGCACGATGCGGAGCGTCTTTGAGACTTTGCGACTTTGCGACTTTGCGACTGCGAAACCATGAAGGTCTACATCGGCCAGCTGAACCCCACCGTCGGCGCGCTCACCGCGAATGCCGAGCTGATCCGCGCTGCGTACGATGCCGGCGTGCGCGCGGGCGCGGACGTCGTGCTCGTGCCCGAGCTCGCGGTGACCGGCTATCCGCCGCTCGATCTGCTCGACCGTCCGTACTTCATCCAGGCCGCGGCGGAGATCAAGGACTCACTCGCGGCGATGACCGGCGAGACCACGCTGATCTTCGGCTGCCCGGTGCGCAGTAAGGAATGGTGCGGAAAGCCGTTGCACAACGCGGCCATCGTCGCGCGCCACGGCAAGGTGCTCCTCGAACAGCACAAGACGCTGCTCCCGACGTACGACGTCTTCGACGAGTTGCGCTACTTCGAGCCGGGACGGAGCGTGCGCTGCGTCGACATCGCGGGACGTCGCGTCGGCGTGTCGATCTGCGAGGACTTCTGGTTCGACGACGAGATTTTCGGTACGAAGCTCTACTGCCGCAATCCGGTCGACGAGCTCGCGCGCCAGGGCGCGGAAGTGTTCCTGAATATCTCCGCCTCGCCGTTCAACGCCGGCAAGCGCCGCGCGCGCTGGGAGATCTTTTCGCGGATCGCCAAGCGCTACGACGCGCCGCTGGTCTACGCGAACGTCGTCGGCGGCAACGACGAGCTGCTGTTCGACGGGTCGTCGATCGTGTTCGACAGGACCGGCCAGACCATCTACTGCGCGCCCGCATTCGAGGAGCACGGAGCCCTGGTCAAGCTGCAAGGCAATCCGTGCGAGATGGTCCTGTCCCTCGGCGAAGAGGAAGAGATCGCGCGGGCGCTGATCCTCGGCATCCGCGACTACATCCGCAAATGCGGTTTCACCGACGTCGTGCTCGGGCTCTCCGGCGGCATCGACTCCGCGCTCACCGCCGCGATGGCCGTGCAGGCGCTCGGGCCGGAGCACGTCACCGGCATCGCCATGCCGTCGCAGTTCTCCTCGCAACACTCCGTCGACGACGCGCGCTCGCTCGCGCAGAACCTCGGCATCGCGTTCCACGTCGTGCCGATCTCGGGGATCTACGCGCCGTATGAGCGCGAGCTCGAGGCGCTCTTCAACGAGAAGAAGTTTGACACCGTGAACGAGAACGTGCAGGCGCGCATCCGCGGCAACATCCTGATGGCGTGGTCGAATCGCACCGGCGCGCTGGTGATGACCACCGGCAACAAGTCCGAGCTCGCGGTCGGCTACTGCACGCTCTACGGCGACATGGCCGGCGGCCTGGGCGTCCTCGGCGACGTGTACAAGACCATGGTCTATCGCATCGCGCACTGGATCAATCGCGAGCGCGAGATCATCCCCGCGTCGACGATGACCAAGGCCCCGTCCGCGGAGCTGCGTCCGAATCAAACGGATCAGGACACCCTCCCGCCGTACGACGTGCTCGACGCGATTCTGAAGCTCTATATCGAGGAGTGGCACGAGCTCGATGAGATCGCCGCGGCCGGCTTCGAGCGCGACCTCGTGCAGCGCATCCTGAAACTCGTCGACACGAACGAGTTCAAACGCCAGCAGGCCGCGCCGACGATCCGCGTGTCGGAGAAAGCCTTCGGCAGCGGCAGGGACATGCCCATCGCGCAGAGATGGCGGCGAGAGCCCGCGAAGTGGGTACGCTGACGCTGTCGTCGAAGTAGCATGCCGCCGATGACCGAACCCGTCCCGCCGCACCCTCCCCTCCGCGATTACTACGGCGACGCCGCGCAGCACAAAGAATTTCTGCGCAGGAGTTTCGACGAGACGGCGCCGTGGTACGACTGGACGGACCGCGTGTTGTCGTTCGGGTCGGGCGACTGGTACCGGCGCGAGGCGGTGAAGCGCGCCGGGTTCGAGCGCGGGATGAAGCTGCTCGATCTGGCCAGCGGCACGGGCGTGGTCGCGCGCGCGGCGGCGCGCGTCAGCGGCGATCCGCGCTCGATCATCGGGATGGATCCGAGCATCGGCATGCTGCGCTCCGGCGTCACCGGAAGCGCGAAAGTGCAGGCGCCCGCCGAGGCCTTGCCGTTTGCGCCGGAAACCTTCGATCGCATCACCATCGGATTCGCGATGCGGCATTTCTCCGATCTGAGCGTCGTGTTCCGCGAATGCCTGCGCGTGCTGCGCCCAGGCGGGAAGCTGCTGATCCTCGAGATCACCGCACCCGAGTCGCGGATCGGCCGCGCGTTCCTGGGCATGTACATGGGCGTGATCACGCCCGCGCTCGTGCGCATGCGCACACGCAACGCGAGCGCGACGAAGCTCTATCACTATTACTGGGAAACGACGCGCGACTGCGTACGGCCGCAGATCATTCTCGATGCGCTCGCCAACGCGGGGTTCCGCGAGACGAAACGCTATGTCGAGCTGGGGATCTTCAGCGAGTACGTGGCCGTCAAATAGCGAGCGCTCCGCGCTAGGAAGTAGCGCGTTCCTCGGCCTGCCGTCGCGCTTCCAGCAAACGGTCGATCTGGATCGACAGGAACTCGCGCAGCGGTTTCTCCTGCTCCGGCGCCAGCGGCGAGAAGACGATCGCGGAGCGGAACACGTACTCCGGATCCTTGTCGTTTTCGCCGCGCCGCACCTGCACGATCGAGCGCAACACCTCGCACGGAATGTAGATCCCGCCGTAGCTCGGAAAGATCAGCGTGGCCGCGGCCCCGGCCTTCACCGGCGAGCGATGGATGACGGCGGCGCCGGTGAGGCTGAGATCGATCAGCTCACCGTTCACGTCCGAGAGCTGCACCGGAATGAAGGCGGTCGGAAAACGCTCGGAGCGACGTCGGTCTTTGGCGGAAGCCATCTGGTCGGTTCCTCGGAGTTCCTCGCTTCCTCGGAGTTCCTCGGAGTGGCCGGACCACATCGCCGAGGAACCCGAGGAACTCCGAGGAACGCCGAGGAACCGGATTATAGCGGCCCGAGCTCGACGCGCTGGCGGCGCTCAATGCCGAGTCGCTCCGCCGCGGATGCATTCGCGATGGAGATCTCGAGATGACCGCTCGAGCCGATGATGAGAAACGGGCCCGCCGCTGCGTCGCCGTAGTTGCGCTCGATGCGGTCGATGATGTGACCGCCCGCGCGCAATGCAAACGTCGCGAACGGCACACGCGCCGCTTCGATGTCGGTGATGACGTTGCCGAAGCGATCGATCGCGACGACGGTTCCTCGCACGCTGTCGCCGTATCGCGGCGGCTCGTACTCGAGCGTGACGATGCGCCCGAGGCGCGGCCCGACCTCTGCAAGCGGCAGTCCGTTCGCAAGCGCGGCGGCGACGGGAGCGAAGCGATCGCGCCCGTGGAAGGTGGTGCTGCCGCTCGGCAGAAACAGCGCGTCGTTTTCGACGGACCACGCCGCGCCTTCCCCGACAAACGTCAACAACCCATTGTCCGGCGCGAGAAACACGCGCCCGTCCTTCTCGATAGCCACGATCCTCCGCGACGTTCCCACCCCCGGATCGACCACGCAGACGAAGATCGTTCCCGGCGGCCAGTACGAAATCACCGTGGCCAGAAACCACGCTCCTTCCAGCACATCGAACGGCGCGATCTCGTGCGTCAGATCGACCACCGGCGCATCGGTGCGCGAGGCCAGCACGCCTTTCATCGCCGCGACGTAGGGATCGCGCGTGCCGAAGTCGGTCAGGAGAGCGATGCGCCGCACGTTGGAGTTCCTCGGTTCCTCGGTTCCTCGGAGTTCCTCGGGGTGGGCTCCTCCGAGGAACCCGAGGAACTCCGAGGAACCCGAGGAACTCGGCCCCGTTGACTATACTCGCCGCGTGTTTCCGACCGTCCCTCCCCCACCCCAGCGCCTGCTCATCTTCGCGCGGCTGCCGGAGCTGGGAAAAGTGAAGACGCGGCTGGCGGCGGACGTCGGCGACGCACGCGCGCTCGAAATCTACGAGGCCATGCTCCGCGACCTGCTTTCCGGCATCGGCACGTCGACGCCCGAGCGCGAGATCGAAGTGATGTGGGCTCCCACCGCGGGCGCAAACGGCGAAGCGCTCCGCCGCGCGTTCGCGCCACACGCCACCGCCATGCAGACCGGCGAGGATCTCGGCGACCGGCTTTCGATGGCGCTCTCGGAGCGATTCTTCTTCCATCGCACCGAGAAGATCGTGGTCATCGGCGTCGACGATCCGTCGCTGTCGCGCGAGCTGATCGATCACGCCTTCGCGCTCCTCGACTCCGTCGAATACGTGCTTGGACCGGCCGCGGACGGCGGCTATTACCTGCTCGGCTGCCGCGCGCCGTCATTCGATCCGTCGGTCTTCGTGAACATCGCATGGGGCACGTCCGCCGTGCTCGCCTCGACGCTCGAGCGCATCGCCGCGATGCAGCGCACCGTCGCGCTGCTGCCGCGCCGCAACGACATCGACACGGCTGCCGATCTCGAGCAGTACGTCGCGGAAGGACACTTCGCGCCATGAAAATCCTCGACGCCGCGCAGATGCGCAACATCGACCAGCGGGCCACGGAGCGCTTTGGCGTGCCGTCCATCGTGCTGATGGAGAACGCCGCGATTGCCGTGGTCGACGCGCTCTTCGCGCACTATCCGGACAGCGATCGCGTGGCCATCCTGTGCGGCACGGGCGCGAACGGCGGCGACGGATTCGCGGTGGCGCGGCATCTCGAGAACCGCGGCGTCGTCCCGGTGGTGATCATCACCGGCGATCGCGCATCGATCCACGGCGACGCGCTCACGAACCTCACCATCTGCGAGCGCATCGGCATCCCGATCTACGACATCCGCGAAGGCGACGACGTCGAGAGCGTGCTCGCGCATGCGTCCGACGCCGATGTGATCGTCGACGCGATCTTCGGCACCGGGCTGAATCGCGCGCCGGCAGGCATTCACGCGGACGTGATCCGCGATCTGGCCGAGCTGCGCATCCCGGTGCTCGCCGTCGATCTCCCGAGCGGCGCGAATGCGTCGTCGCCGCATCCGTTCGAGCCGTGCGTGCAGGCCGAGGTGACGGTCACGTTCGCGGCGCCGAAGATCTGCCATGTCTTCGAGCCGGCCGCGCTGTACTGCGGCGAAGTGATCGTGGCGGACATCACCATCCCCGAGGCCGCGGTCGAGGATGAACTGGTCACGCTGTCGCTGATCACGCCGAAAGACGTGCAGCCGCACGTCGCGCCGCGCCTGGCATCCACGCACAAAGGTACGTACGGCCACGTCGGCATCATCGCCGGCTCGCCGGGACGCAGCGGCGCCGCGGTGTTGAGCGCGCGCGGCGCGATCCGCACCGGCGCGGGACTGGTCTCGGTGATGACCGATGCCGGGACCGCGCCGCTCGTGCACGCGGGATCGATCGAGTCGATGACGTACTCCGGGAGCGATCTGCAGGAGTTCCTGTCCAACAAGACCGCGGTGCTGATCGGTCCCGGACTCGCGGATGACGAGCGCGCGTGGAAGCACACCCGCTCGCTGGTGAACGCGATCGAGCTGCCGCTGGTCATCGATGCGTCCGCGCTGAATGCGTTTGCGTCGCGCGCAACGGACCTCAATCCGCGCACGCAGCCGCGCATCCTCACCCCGCACCCCGGCGAGCTGGCCCGTCTCCTCGGCGGCACGACCGCCGCCGCGATCAACGCCGATCGCATCAGCGCCGCGCGCGAGGCCGCGCGCATCACGCGCTGCGTGGTGGTGCTGAAGGGATATCAGACGCTGATCGCCGAGCCGGCCGGCTCGGTGTTCGTGAATCCGACCGGAAATCCCGGGATGGCGTCCGGCGGGATGGGCGACGTGCTGTCCGGCATGATCGCGGCGCTGCTCGCGCGCGGCGCCGATCCGCTCGATGCCGCCTGCGCTGCCGTCTATCTGCACGGCCTCGCAGGCGACATCGCGAAAGAGCAACTCGGCGATACCGGTCTCGCGGCGATGGACGTCGCGGATCGGATTCCGGCGGCGATTCAGCGGAATCGCGGGAGCTGAGGAGACGACCGTGAGGCCTCCGGCGGCCGGGCCGCGGGCCCGGACCCGTCGGTTGGCCTAGCCTCCG
>CAMPKJ010000029.1 GCA_946887105.1 uncultured Acidobacteriota bacterium
CGCGGGCCGCCGCGTCCCGGACCCGGTGCCGGACGAAGCGGGCGATGATCTCGACGTCGAAGATCCAACGAGAGAGAAACGGCTCGGCGAAGATCTCGCGCATCAGATCGCCGGCGCGGAAGAGCTTCGCGCCGCATTGCGTGTCGTAGACCGCGAGTCCTAGGGATGACGAGATGAGCGTCGCGCCGACGCGCCCGAAATAATGGCGGGCGGGATTGCGGCTGATCGAGCGGCCGAGGAGACGGACGCGCGCGGCGAACACCATCTCGATCTCGGGACGGCCGGCGAACACCTTCAGGAATCCGGCGAGCTCGCTGAGCGGCGTGGCCAGATCGGCGTCCCAGAAGCCGGCGAAATCCGGCCCGCGTTCGAGCGCGGCCACGATGCCGCGCCGGACTGCTTCCGCCTTGCCGCTGTTGCGCTCCAGGTTGAGGACCGAGAAGCGCGAGGGATCTTCGGCGCGCAGCGACTCGAGCAGGCGCAGCGTGCCGTCCGAGCTGCCGTCGTTGACGAGCAGGACCTCCACGCGCACGCCCGGCATCGCGAACCGGCGCAGCTCGTCGACCGGCAACCGGTGCTCTTCGTTGAAGCAGGGAACGACCAGGATCAGGTGGGGCTCGCTCGGCACGGCGCGCATTCTACGCAACCTGTACAATGTTCGTCCTGCTGACTCGTCAACATCTTGACCAGTCAGTGCACTGAATGGTCCCGCGTACGCTCGAAACTTCCGTTCACGGACGCTACCTGTTCGAAGACCGCGGCGCGCGGCGCCTGCTGGTCGGCTTCCACGGTTACGCCGAGACGGCGGAGACGCAGTTCGAGCGGATGGAGCAGATCGCCGGGATCGAACGCTGGTCAGTGATCTCCATCCAGGCGCTGCATCCGTTCTACACGCGGTCGGGGAGCATCGTGGCGAGCTGGATGACCAGCCTCGATCGCGCGTTCGCCATCGCCGACAACCTCACCTGGGTCCGCCGCGTCCTGGCCGAGGTTCCGGCGCCGGACACGCTGGTGTTCACCGGCTTCTCGCAGGGAGCGGCGATGGCCGCCCGCGCCGCCGCCTACGCCGGAGTCGCCTCCGGGCTGATGCTCCTCGGCGGCGACCTCCCGCCCGAGATTCACAACGACCCAGCAGTCGTCCTGCCGCCGACCCTGCTCGCCCGCGGCCGCCTGGACGACTGGTACACGGAAGAAAAGTTCAACAAAGACTTGAGTTTTCTGGAAGCGAAGAAGAGTGGGGTCAGGCCTTTGATCTTCGAAGGCGGGCACGAATGGACGGACGCGTTCCGCGATGCCGCGTCGCAGTTCCTGAGCACGCTTCCTGGTGTCGACTCCGCTCGGGGATGACCGCGGGCGGCGTTCTCGTTGTAGCTCCGCCTGATGTCCGACCGTTCCGACCGTCTCAAAGCGCGCCTCAAAGAGATTCCTGAACGCCCCGGCGTGTACCTGCACAAGAACGCGGCGGGCGAGGTGATCTACGTCGGGAAGGCGCGCAACCTGCGCAACCGCGTCACGAGTTACGTCGTCGGGCGCGGCGCGCGCGACACCAAGACCATGACGCTGGTCCTGGAGATCGACGCGATCGACTTCGTCACGACGAACAACGAGCTCGAGGCCATCCTCCTCGAGAACAATCTCATCAAAGCGCACCAGCCGCGCTACAACGTCCTGCTTCGCGACGACAAGAGCTACCCATACCTCAAAGTCACGGTCTCGGAGGACTATCCGCGCGTGGTGTTCACGCGGCGGATGGATCGCAAGAAGGGCGATCTCTTCTTCGGTCCGTTCTTCGCCGGCACCGCGCGGCGCATCCTCAAGCTCGTCGCCGATCAGTTCCAGCTGCGCAGTTGCGATCTCGACATCGTCGCAGGCAGGAACGCGCTTCCGCGGCCCTGTCTCTACTACGACATGCATCAGTGTCTCGGCCCGTGTGTGGTCGGCCTCACGACGCCCGAGGCGTACCGGGAGATGGTCGACGATGTGGTGCTGTTCCTCGGCGGCAAGTCACGCGAGCTGCAGGAGCGGCTGCGCCGGCGGATGTACGCGGCGGCGGAGAGCGAAAACTTCGAGCTGGCGACGTACTACCGCGATCTGATCCGCACCGTCGAGCGCATCCAGGCCGAGCAGCAGGTGGCCTCCGCTTCCGAGGATGAGGACATGGACGTCTGGGGCCTCTACGAAGAGGGGACCGACGTGGCCGTGCAGCTCTTCGTCATCCGAGGAGGCAACGTGGTCGACCGGCGGGAGCTGTTCTGGGAGAAGGTCGAGGAGTACCGGCCGGCCTATTTTCTCGGCGAGATCCTGCAGCGCTACTACCAGGACAACCTCTTCATTCCGCAGGACATCCTGATCCCGTTCGAGGTCGAGGACAAAGAGCTGCTCGACGAGTGGCTGAGCAGCCAGGCGCGGCGCAAGGTGCAGGTGCGCGTGCCCCAACGCGGCCGCGGTGTCGATCGCCTCGAGCTCGCCAATCGCAACGCGCGGCTCTCGCATGAATCACGGTTCCGCAAGTCGGCCCAGGATCGTCTGCAGATTGCCGCCTCGCGTCTCGGCGACATCCTCGGCTACGGAGGCCGCGATCTTCAGCGGATCGAATCCTTTGACATTTCGAACATCCAGGGGACGGATTCCGTGGCCGGGATGGTGGTGCTCGATCGCGGCAAGTTCGACAAGAACCAGTACCGCATCTTCAACATCAAGACCGTGATCGGCGCGGACGACTTCCGCTCCATGGCGGAGGCGGTGGACCGGCGCTACCGGCGCCTGCTGGCGGATGACAAACCGCTCCCGGACATGATCCTGATCGACGGCGGGCGCGGACAGCTCAATGCGGCGCTGGCGGCCCTGAACAAGCTCGGCATCGAAGAGATCCCGATCGCCGGACTGGCCAAGCGCGAGGAGGAGATCTACGTCCCCGATCGCGAGGAGCCGATTCGTCTCGACAAGCGCGATCCGGCGTTGCAGCTCCTGCAGATGGTGCGCGACGAAACGCACCGCTTTTCCGTCTCATCGCATCGCCGCCGCCGCCGCAAACGCACGCTGCACAGCGAGCTCGATGATCTGCCGGGCATCGGAGGCAAGCGCAAACGCCTCCTGCTGGAGCGCTTCGGCAGCGTAAGCGCCATCAAGCAAGCCAGCGCACAGGACCTGATGAATGTGCTGGGGCGCAAGGTGGGGCAGACGTTGTATGAGGAGTTGCATGGGGGCTGACTCCAGGAAGTCGCAAAGTCTCAACGTCTCAAAGTCTCAAAGGACGCGGCGGCGACGCTCTTTGCGACTTTGAGACTTTGCGACTCTAAGACTCCCCTCGGCCGCATGCGATAATCGCCCGCGTTTCCATGACTTACGTTAGAGGCGGCGAAATGCTCGAAGGCGATATCAACCAGATCAACCTCATTGAACGGCTCGTGGAGCTGTGGCGCGAGCAGTTCACGGGCGCGATCCGGTTCGAGAACGACGGCATCATCAAGATCATCTACTTCAAGGGCGGCGACATCCTGTCGGCGAGCACGAACGACCGCTCCGACAGCATCGACGAGATCCTGATGCGGGCCGGCAAGGTGTCGCGCGAGCACGTGAAGCAGGCGCTGGCGAAGCGCAAGGAAAGCGAGACGCTCGGCGACGCGCTCCTGAACCTCGGATTCATCACCCGCAAGGAGCTGACCTGGTCGCGGCGCGTGCAGGTGGTGGGCGTGATCCGCTCCATCGCCGCGTGGACCGAAGGCTCGTTCACGATCGTCGCCGACTACCTGCCGAAGCGCGATGAAGGGACGCTGTTCCCGCTCCCGCAAGTGCTGGTCGAGCTGATCGTCACCGAGCAGGACCGTGCACAGTTCGAGCGCGCGCTCGAGGGCGGAGAAGCGGTATTCACGAAGACCGCCGATTTCGATGACGTGTGGCGCCGCCTCGGGCTGAACGAAGATGCCGAGGCGATCGCGGTCGAGATCGACGGGACCAAGAATGCCACCGAGGTGGCGACGGCTTCGGGCCGGGACACCTTCAACGTCTACAAACTCCTGCATGCGCTGGCGACACTTGGCGTGCTCTCGCGTGCGCCAAAAGTTCAAGCAGATTCTCAGTTTTCGCTCGACGACGACTTTGCCGCCGCTGGCGTTGCCGATGCGGCGGACGTCTGGAGCAAGCCTGAGCCCGACCTGACGGACGCGGATTTCGCGGCCGCGGCTCCGGACTTTCAGCTCGACGATGTAGCGGACGACGTCGCCACGACGGTCCAGGCGCCGATGCCGACGCTCGAGATGGCCACGCCGTCCGCGGCTGCCGCCGCATCGTCGGCGTGGGACGAAGCGGATGAAGTGCCGCTCGACCTGCCGATCGAGACGAGCACGCCGGCGCCGAAGATGCCGGTGTGGGACGGACACATCGGAGACGAGCGGATGATGGGCGTCGCGCCTCCGGCGACCACGCCGGAGCCGGAGTGGGGCTTCGACGACGCGCAACTCGAGACCGCGCGAGCGGCCACCGCGACACCGCGCACGGGCCGTGGTGCCGCGGTTCCCGCGCAGAAGAGACGGAGCGGCGGCCGGTATGGACTGCTGGTGGCGTTGATGATCATCGCCATCGTCGGCGCCGCGGGGTACTTCGGATTCCGCTGGTGGGAGGGGAGACAGGCAACCAGTGTTGCCGCCGTCGCGCCGCAGCCGGCAACTCCCGCGCCTGTGACGACGACCACCGCGGCGCCCGCGCCGGCCGAGACCGGCACGATCGTCGAAACCACGCCGACGGATACGGTTGCGCTCACCGTCACGCCGGCGCCGGTGCCGGCGACCGCCACCATCGAGCCGGCGCCGACGCAGGCGCTGCCGCGCGTCACCGCCCGCAGCACGGCCGGCTCGGACACTCCCGCGGCGACTGCGGGACGCGAGCGCATCGACGCCCTGGCCCGCGAGTTCGCGGCGAACGCGAGCGGCAACTTCACGGTGCAGATCCAGATCCTCTGCGACGCCTCGAACGTCGAGAAGCTCCTGCGCAGTGGCGGACAGAGCGTCTGGTTCGTCCCGCAGACGATCGGTGGAACGCGTTCGTGCTACCGCGTTTTCTGGGGCCGCTACAACACGCGCGAGCAGGCGCAGCAGGCGCTGGCGCAGATTCCGGCCGGCGTGCGCGACCGCAACGCGGCGGTGAAGCCGGTGCCGAAGGGATAGGAGATGGCGTTGGGCGTTGGGTATTAGGCGTTCGGGAGTGTTCGCCTGAACGAGATCTCCCAAACGCCCACCGCCTAACGCCTACGGCCTAACTCCTACGTCATGCCCTGGCTCATCGACGGCAGCAATGTGCTCGGTGCCATGCGCGTCGATCGTCACGGCGACGAGGGAAAACGCGGCCTGGTCCGTTTGCTGGCCGGCTTCGCGCGGGCGAACAAGACCCGCGTCACCTGCGTCTTCGACGGTCCCGAGCCTGCCAGCTTCGCGCGGCATCTGGGCGCCGTGACGGTGGCGTTCAGCGGTGGCCGGTCCGCGGATGATCTGATCGCGGAGCGTGCCGCGAATGGCCGCGGATGGAGTGTGGTGACGTCGGACCGCGGGCTGGCCGCGCGGGTGCAACGGCGGCAGGTCGAGGTCATCGCGCCGGCGGCGTTCATCCGCCAGATGGAAGCGGCGGCGAGCAGCGAGAGCGAAGTGACGGCGGACTGGGACGCGTACTTTAGCGACGAGAAAAACAGGACGAAATTTTGATGTCGGCAGGCCGACACTCTTTCTAAGTCGCTAAAAGATCAGCAATTTACCGGAATTGTTTTTGTGAAATGCGAGGGAAGTTTCCGGCCGGTGCCCTGTTATCCACTGAGCGTGGAGCGGATCGGAGGATCGCGGCTCGAAAGAGTCGAGGAAAGTCCGAACTCCTACGGGCAGCAGGCTGGCTAACGGCCAGGCGCGGTGACGCGACGGAAAGTGCAACAGAAAACAAACCGCCGACCGGCGATCGCAAGATCGACGAGGTAAGGGTGAAACGGTGCGGTAAGAGCGCACCGCGTCGCACGTGAGTGTCGACGGCACGGCAAACCCCCTGCGGAGCAAGACCAAATAGGGACGCGATGGACTCGCCCGTGTCCGTCCGAGCGTCCGGGTAGGTTGCTCGACCGCCGCGGTAACGCGAGCGGCAGATGAATGATCTTCACCCCGAGCGCGCGAGCGCGGAGGGAACAAAATTCGGCTTACAGATCCGCTCCACGCTTTTCTTCTTCCGTTACCATGCGCGCCGATGCTCACGCCGCCGCGCGCACTCCCTGCCAACGCCCGCATCGCAATCCTGGCCGCCTCCGGACCCTCGGATCGCGCGCGCATCGAGGCGGGCGCGCAAGCGATCGAACGCCGCGGCCATCGCGTCACCCTCGCGGACAACATCGACCATCGCCATCGCGGCTATCTCGCCGGCACGGACGGTGAGCGGGCCGCGGAAGTGAACCGCTTCCTGCGCGCGCCGGAGTTCGACGCGTTCTTCTTTGCTCGCGGCGGCTACGGTGCGATGCGCATCCTCGACCGCATCGACTACCAGGCGATCGCCGCCGATCCGCGTCCGCTGGTCGGCTTCAGCGACGTCACCGCGCTGCACCAGGCCATCGCCGCACGCGCCGGCGTGGCCACGTTCCACGGTCCGATGGTCAACCTCGACTTCAACCTGAATGCGGGGTCAGGTCTCTCGCCGGACATCGAGCGCTGGTTCTGGGCGATGCTGGCCGGCGAGGCGCCGCTGACGCGCACGTTCGCGCCGCAGGAGGTACTTCACGCAGGAGAGGCGGAGGGAACGTTGTTCGGCGGATGCCTGTCGCTCACGACCGCGCTCACCGGAACTCCGTATGACTACTGGATCGATGACGGAATCTGGTTCTGGGAAGACGTCGACGAGCCGGTGTACCGGATCGACCGTATGTTGACCCACTTAAGGCTGTCTGGCAGAATGCAGCGCGTCCGGGGTGTGGTCATCGGTGCTCTGAAAGATTGCGGAGAAGACGCGGAAATGCGGGTGTTTCTGCGCGATTTCTTCACTCCCTTCGGAATCCCAGTCATCACCAATTTTCCGCTCGGTCATCACGGAGACAATCTCCTGATGCCGATCGGAAGAACCGTTCGGCTGAGCACTGTCGATCACACGTTCACCGTCACCGAGCCCGCGGTCCTTCGATAAGCATGCAATGAGCGACGAATCTGCACGCGGCATGAGAGCCGTCTTCAAGACCACCGGCGGAGCGGGCAAGGATCCCGTGAAAGACTCGCAACTCGTCTACGCCGCCGGCGAGCGGATCTTCTCGCAAGGCGACCTCGGCACGGAGATGTTCATCATCCAGGACGGCGTGGTGAACATCATCAAGCACATCGGCGGCGAGTCGCACATCCTCTCCCGCCTCGAGAAGGGCGACTTCTTCGGCGAGATGGCACTGCTCGAAGCCCTTCCCCGTACCGCCGATGCCATCGCGGTGACCGAAGTGCGCGTGGTGGCGATCAACGGCTCGCGCTTCGACGAGATGCTGCGCAAGAACCCCGAGGTGGCGGTGCGCATCATCCGCAAATACTCGAAGCGGCTGCGCGAGGCGAACACGCTCCTCGAGAAACTGGCCGGACGCGAGATCGACGCCGATCACGTGGCCATGGATGCGACCGTGATCGCGCCGGGCCCGAAGGCGACGCGCCATCGCCTGATCGATCTGGCCACCGGCACCGAGTTCCCGTTCAGCAACGGGGACGAGACCACCATCGGCCGCGCCGATCCGGTCACCGGCATTCTCCCCGACGTCGATCTGACGCCCGTGGACAACAACCGCTCCGTCTCCCGCCGCCACGCCAAGATCATCCGCACCGGTGACGACTACCACGTGCTGGAGGAAGTCGGTACCGTGAACGGGACCTACGTCAACGATCAGCGCATCCCCACCGGCGTTCCGGTGACGCTCCACAACGGAGACATGCTGAAGATCGGGTTGATCGCGATGAAGACCGCGTTCGACTAGCTACCAGCAGTAGACAGTCGCACGCCGCTGCGACAATGAACGCGTGCCGCCCCTCACTCCCCAGACACCGGTCCAGTTCCTCAAAGGCGTGGGCGAAGGCCGCGCGCGCATGCTCCAGGACACCGGACTGGAAACTGTTCGCGACCTGCTGTGGTTCTTTCCCATCCGCTACGAGGACCGGCGCCATCCCGCGCGCATCGCCGACCTCGGCCGCAGTCTCGACGTTCCGCTGCTCCTCCGCGGGCGCGTCGTCTCCGCGCAGGCGCGCGTCTCGCCGCGCAAGCGGATGAAGCTCTTCGAGGCGATGCTCGACGACGGCACCGCCTCGGTGAAGCTGATCTGGTTCAACCAGGCCTGGCTCGCCGATCAGATCAAGCAGGGCGACCGGCTCGCGATCTACGGCGCGCCGCGGGTCTCCGGCTACGGTCCGATCACCATCGAGAGCCCCGACTGGGAGAAGTTCGAAGGAGCGGAAGACGAGGAAGGAGCGATCGTCCCGATCTACTCGAAAGTCGGCAACATCCCGCCGAAGGCGATGCGCAAGCTGATCGACACCGCCCTGGAGACGTTGCCGCTTCTCGAGGATCCGCTGCCGCCCGATCTCCGCTCCGTGCTCGGAGTGATCGACCTCGCCGCCGCCATCCGCGAGCTGCACCATCCCGCCGAGGTCACCGAGGCCGTGCTGCGGCAACGTTCGCCGGCACACGTTCGCGTGATTCTGCAGGAGTTCTTCACGTTCCAGCTCGCCCTGCGCGTGCGGCGGGCCAGCGAGGAGACGAAGACGAAGTTGCGCAGGATCGCGATCGACGATCCGATGCGCGAAGAGGTCAGGAAGATCCTGCCGTTCCGACTCACACGTGCACAGAAACGTGTGCTACGCGAGATTGCCGGCGATCTGCAGTCGGAGAGTCCGATGTACCGCCTGCTGCAGGGCGATGTCGGCAGCGGCAAGACCATCGTGGCGCTCATCGCCGCGATCCTGATGATCCGCAACGGGCATCAGGTGGCGTTGCTCGCGCCGACGGAGATCCTGGTCGAGCAACACTACCAGCGCATTCGTCAACTAGTTGACCAGAAGCGCAAAGGGAGCCTCGTGGTCGCGCGCGCTACCGGGTCGATGACGGCCGGAGAACGGCGCACGCTGCAGGCCGGCCTGCGCGACGGCTACATCCAGCTCGTGGTCGGCACGCACGCATTGCTCGAGGAGAACGTCCGCTTCAAGTCGCTCGGCCTGGCCATCGTCGACGAGCAGCATCGCTTCGGCGTCGAGCAGCGCCAGAAGCTCTTCGCCAAAGGCGAGCTGCCGGACATCCTGGTCATGACCGCGACACCGATTCCGCGGTCGCTCGCTCTGGCGATCTACGGCGATCTCGAGCTCTCGGTCATCGACGAGCTTCCGCCGGGGCGGCAGGCCATCAAGACCGCCGTGCGCTCGTCGTCGGACGTCGAGCGCGTGTACGACTTCATCGACCGCGAAGTTGCGACCGGCGCGCAGGCGTACATCGTCTATCCGATCATCGAGGAATCCGAAAAGGTCACGCTCAAGCCGCTGACGATCGGCTTCGAGGAGATGAAGAAGCGCTTCCCGAAACGCCGCGTGGCCATGTTGCACGGGCGGATGAAGTCGGACGAAAAAGAAGAAACGATGCAGCGCTTCAAGCGCGGCGAGATCGACATCCTGGTGGCGACGACGGTGATCGAAGTCGGCATCGACGTCGCCAACGCCTCGATCATGCTCATCGTCGACGCCGATCGTTTCGGTCTCTCCCAACTCCATCAGTTGCGTGGACGCGTCGGTCGAGGCGAGCGGAAGTCATACTGCATCCTGCTGCGCGACGAGACCGCATCGCCCGACACGAAGGAGCGTCTGAAGCTCTTCGAAAAATCGCGCGACGGGTTCGAAGTGGCCGAGCACGATCTGCAGATCCGCGGCCCCGGCGAGTTTCTCGGCACCCGCCAGTCCGGCGCCATGCGCTTCCGCATGGGTCACATCCTCCGCGACTACGACCTGATGGAGAAAGCGCGCGACCTCGCCATCGCCACGCTCGCCGCCGATGCCGAACGCGCGGCGAGCACCGCACGGACATTGCTGGGGATCGCGGTGCCCGAAGCCGCCGCGCGCGATTAACGTCCCGCGGCTTCGCGGACGGTCTTCACCATGAGCAGCGGATCGACCGGTTTGCCGAGGTGATAGTTGAAGCCGCTGGCGAGCGCGCGGGCGCGCTCTTCGGGGGCGACGTGCGCGGTGAGCGCGATCGCGGCGACGCCGCGCACCTGCTCGTTCGGATTCGCGCGAAGCTGCAGCATGAGGTGATATCCATCCACTTCGGGCATGGCGATGTCGCTGATCACGACGTTCGGTGCGAGCGCCTCGATGGTCTCCACGGCCGCGGCCACGGAGCGCACCGCGGTTACGCGCGCGCCGAAGCCCTTGAGCGCGGCGCTGAGCATGAACCGTGTGTCGTCCTCGTCTTCGACGAGCAGCACCGACACGCCCGAAAGCGCGAGCGGCGATGTCGATTCGACTGCGTGCGGCGACTCGCCGCGCGATGGCGTAGCCAGGGGCAGCGTCACCGTGAATGTCGAGCCCCAGCCTGGGCCATCGCTCATGGCGGTCACCTGTCCGCCGTGCATCTCGACGATGCTCTTCACGATCGCCAGGCCGAGGCCGAGGCCGCCGTGCGTGCGGGAGGCGTCGCTTTCTGCCTGGCGGAAACGCTCGAAGACATGCGGCAGGAAGCGCCGCGGAATCCCCGCGCCCGTGTCCGTGACATCGATGCGCACGAGGTGGCCGCTGGGTGGATGCAGTCGCACGAAAATCGATCCCCCGGACGGCGTGAACTTCACCGCATTCGACAGCAGGTTCCAGAGCACCTGTTGCAGCCGCGATGCATCGGCCACGGCGATCGTCGGCGCATCGCTCAGCGTCACGTGCAGCTCGAGATGCTTGGCGGCGATGGACGGCCGGATCGCGTTGATCGCGGCATCGACGACATCGCGGACATTCAACGGTGCCACCGACAGCTCGAGCTTTCCCGTGATGATGCGCGAGACGTCCAGGATGTCGTCGACGAGCTTCGCCTGCGCGCGCGTGCTGCGATCGATGGTCTCGATGGCCAGCCGGAAATTGTCCGGCGCCAGGTCCTGGCTGCGCAGCATGGCCGTCCATCCGAGGGTCGCGGTCATCGGCGTACGCAACTCGTGGGAGAGCGTGAGCAGGAAGTCATCCTTGGCGTGATTGGCGGCCTGCGCTTCGCGGAAGAGGCGGGCGTTGTCGATGGCGTAGCCGGCGCGGCGGCCGAGCTCGGACGCGAGCTCGAGGTCCCGGTCATCGAAGAGATGCAGCGGATCGGCCGAGACGATCGTGATCGCCCCGAAGCTGCGGCCGGCGGCCATCAGCGGCACGGTCATGTACGACGCCGCGTCGAGGGTGCGCAGCGTCTGGACCGTTTCGGGCTGATCCGCGTAACGCTCTTCGACCTGCGCCCAGTCGACGGTGCGAGCCAGCATGGGCGATCCGATTTCCACGACGCTGCGGATCACGTTCGTGCGTTGATGGTTCACGTCCATGGCCCGCATGCGCGCCACCGCGAGCGCGCGCGTGGGATCGCGATGGATGACGGTCATGCGGCGGATCTCGCCATCCTCTTCGCGCACGTCGATCGCGCACCAGTCCGAAAGCTCGCGCACGACCAGTTCCGCCACATGTTCGAGGGTGGTCTGGTAGTCGAGCGATGACGACAGCGCCTCGGAAGCGCGCGCGAGAAAGGCCAGGCGTTCGTACTCGCGTTTCAACTTCAGCTCGGCGCCGACGCGTACCACGCCGAACGCGATCTGTCCGGCGATCGTCTGCGCGAGCTGCAGTTCTTCCGCGGTAAACGTGTGCGGCTCGCGGTAATACAGCATGAACTTGCCGATCACCTCATCGCGATGCGCGAGCGGGAAGAAGCCGAGCGCGCGGATTCCCTCGGCCGCGAAGACCGGCTGATATGCGGCCAGCGAAGCATCCGCGAATGCGTCCGGGATGCAGATCGGCGTGAGGTCGCGCGAGTCCGGCTTCCACGGCGTGTGTCCGTTGACCTTCTGCCGGTATTCATCCGACAACCCTCGCCAGGCGACGAACGACATCACGCCCGCGGCGTCGAACAGCAGCACCGAGGCGCGCTCCACGCCGAGACCATCCTGGAGTGCGTCGAGTGCGCCGTCGTAGACGGCGTCGAGAGTCGTCGCGCGTCCGAGGGATTCCGTGAGTCGGGCGATTGCCGCAAGGCCAGGCGTGGGCGGCTGGGAAAGTGGCTGGGGCATGGGGAGCTTCGATTGTACGCCGCCAGCATCGTTGCTACACTGCGCCGTCCTTTTTTCTGGCGTGCGAGCTCTCGATTGAATCAACCCTCACCTCAATACGTACTCAGCGGTTTACGACCTACCGGCCGCGTCCACCTCGGCAACTACTTCGGAGCGGTGAAGAACTGGGTGGAGCTGCAGGATCGCTATCCCTGCTTCATCTTCGTGGCGGACTGGCATGCGCTGACGTCCGACTACGCCGACCCGTCCAACATCCATCAGGCGACTTTCGACGCCGTGGCGGACTGGCTGGCGGCTGGGCTCGATCCCGCGAAATGCGTGCTCTTCCTGCAGTCGGAGGTGAAGGAGCACGCCGAACTGCACCTCCTGCTGTCGATGGTCACGCCGCTGCCGTGGCTGGAGCGCGTGCCGACGTTCAAGGATCAGCAGCAGCAACTCGAGGACAAAGAGCTCAACACCTACGGCTTTCTCGGATATCCGCTGCTGCAGACCGCGGACATCATCGTCTATCGCGCCAACTACGTACCGGTCGGCGAAGACCAGGCCTCGCACCTCGAGCTCTCGCGCGAGATCGTGCGCCGCTTCAACAACTTCTATGGTCCCGTTTTCCCGGAGCCGCAGCCGCTGTTCACGGCCACGCCGAAAGTGCCGGGGCTCGATGGGCGGAAGATGTCGAAGTCGTACGGCAACACCATTCCGCTGACGGCGAGCGCGGATGAGATCCGTTCGCTGGTCAGCACGATGTTCACCGATCCCAATCGCGTGCGGCGCAGCGATCCCGGCAATCCCGACATCTGCAACCTCTTTCAGTTCCACAAGCTCTTCTCCGACGACGCCACCATCGCGCGCGTCGATCACGAATGCCGCACCGCGCAGATCGGCTGCGTGCAGGACAAGAAATTGCTGGCGGAGATCATGATCGAGCACCTCGCGCCGATGCGCGCGAGGCGCGAAGCGATCAATCGCGATCCCTCGGTGGTGTGGGACGCGTTGCGCGACGGAAACCGCAAGGCCCGCGAGCGCGCCGCCGAAACGCTGGAGCTGGTGCGCGCGGCGATGAAGATCGAGTATCCCGAGCTCCGCGCATGAGCGACGAACGAGACGAGTCCCTCGGAGTTCCTCGGAGTTCCTCGGAGTCCCTCGGTGATCCACCCGAGGAACCCCGAGGAACCGAGGAACCCCGAGGAACTGACGTCGAAGAGCGCGATCCGTCCGCGTATCAGCTCACGCTCCCTTCGTTCCAGGGACCGCTCGATCTCCTGCTGCACCTCATCAAGAAGCACGAGGTGGACATCTATGACATTCCCATCCTGCTGATCACGGATCAGTACAACGCCTATCTCGATGCGATGGTGGAGCTCGACCTCGACGTCGCGGCCGACTACATCTACATGGCGTCGCTGCTGATCAACATCAAGTCGCGCATGCTGCTGCCGCGCGAGGAAGCGGAAGGGGAGCAGGGCGACGATCCGCGCAAGGAGCTGGTCGATCGTCTGCTCGACTATCAGCGCTTCAAGGCGGTGGCGGAGTCGTTCGCGGAGCTGGACGTGCTGCGCATGGGCATGTGGTCGCGTCCGCGCGTGCCGCTGCCGGGCGACGAGCCGACCGAAGTGGACATGAGCGACGTCGGTCTGTTCGACCTGATCGACGCGTTCCGCACCGCGCTGGTGCGCTATCGGCAGAATCATCCGCAGGCCATCGAGCTGCAGCGCACGATTCACAAAGTCTCCGACAAGATGCGCGAGCTCTACACGAAGGTGCAGGAGAAGTCGCCGATCCGCCTGCAGTGGTTCCTGGAAGGGCGCGACCGCAACGAGCTGATCGCCGTCTTCCTCGGTATGCTGGAGCTGGTGCGCCTCGGCGGCATCGACATCAAACAGGGCTCCATCTTCGGCGAGATCCTGATTCACAAGCACGAGAAGGAGATCGACGAGGCCACGTTCGCCTTGTTCGACAACAGCTAGTAGAACGATGAACGATGAACGAGGAACGATGAACGGCCGCCCGCACGCTGCTCTCATCGTTCATCGTTCCTCGTTCATCGTTCCCTGAGACACTGACCATGCCAATGGAAGCAAACGAACTCCGGGCCGCCCTCGAGGCCATCCTCTTTCTGTCGAGCGATCCCGTGCGCGTCGACGATCTCTCCGAGTCGCTCGACGAGACCAAGGAAGCGGTGGCCGCGCAGCTCGAAGAGATCAAGAAGGTGCTCGACGAGCACGTGGGCGGTTTCGCGCTCGAACAGGCCGCGGGCGGATGGCGCCTGACCACGCGCGCCGAGCACGACTCAGTGCTGAAGAAGTACTTCGCGAAGAAGGGCGAGAACCGTCTGTCGCTGGCCGCGCTGGAGACGCTCGCGATCATCGCGTACCGCCAGCCGATCACCGCGCCGGAAGTCTCCGACATCCGCGGCGTGAACGTGACCGGCGTCGTTCGCACGCTGCTGGAGCGGCGCATGATTCGCGTGGCGGGGCGCAAGAACGTCGTCGGCAGCCCGTTCCTCTATCGCACCACCAAAGACTTTCTCGTGCACTTCGGCCTCAACGACATTCGCGATCTGCCGCGGCTCGAAGAGTTCGGCGATCTGATCGGCGAGAGCATCAATGACGATCTCGTCGCCGCGATCAATGCCGCGGAACCGGGAACCGATCACGTCATCGAAAGTGAAGCGACGGAGGAGCAGCCCGGGCAAGCCGCGGTTGCAGTCGACGAAACTCAGTTAGAATCGACGAGCGGCGAAGCGAACGAAGAAGAGTGATGGAACTCGAGCGACTGCAGAAGATCATCGCGCACGCAGGCTTCGCATCGCGATGAGACGCCGAGACGATGATCCGGGAAGCGCGGGTGACGGTTAATGTCCGTGACGCCGAGCTGGTCAAGAAGGCCGATCCCGCACACGATCACGTCAAGGTCGACGGCAAGCTGATCACGCGCGCCGAACCGCATCGCTACATCCTCCTCTACAAGCCGAAAGAAGTGATGACCACGGTCGAAGATCCCGAGGGCCGCAAGACCGTGATCCAACTCGTCAAAGGCGTGCGCGAGCGCATCTATCCGGTGGGCCGTCTCGACTATCACTCCGAAGGCCTGATCCTGCTCACCAATGATGGCGACCTCGCGTTCAAGGTCTCGCATCCGAAGCACGGCTCGGTGAAGACCTATCACGTGAAGGTGCGCGGGATTCCGGAAGAGCGCATCGTCGACAAGCTCCGCCGCGGCATCACCATCGACGGCAAGCGCACGCTCCCGTGCGAGATCGACCGCATGAAGACCACCGGCCGTTCCACGGGCCGGCGCGACGACGAAGGCAACTCGTGGTTCGAAGTGCGTCTTCGCGAAGGACGCACGCAGCAGATCCGCAAGATGTTTCAGGCGGTCGGCCATCCGGTATCGAAGCTGCGCCGCGTGGCCATCGGACCGATCTCCGATCCGAAGCTCACGCCCGGCGACTGGCGCGAGCTCACGCCGCGCGAAGTGAAGATGCTCGCCACGATGCAGGAACCGGCCAAGCCGAAACCGCGTCGCGCGCCGGTCGCGCGTGCGGCCTCGCCGAAGAAGACCGCCGCGAATGCATCCGCCGCGAAGAAGCGCACCGCCACGGCGCGCAAGAGCGCCAGCGCGCGCAAGGCCACCGCGCCGCGGACCTCGTCCTCGCCGCGCAAGAAATCGGGACCGCGTCCGGCCACTCCGCGCGGCTCGAAGGCAGCGCCGCGCAAAGCTGCAGGCGCGACGCGCCGGGGTCGCGGTTGAGTGGCGCGCATCGTCGCCATTGACGGCCCCTCCGGCGTCGGCAAAACCACCACCAGCAAACTCGTCGCGCGCGAGCTGAACCTGCCGCACATCGACACCGGTGCCATGTATCGCGCCATCGGTCTGGCGGCCATCCGCCGCGGCATCGACACGCGCGATGCCGAACGGCTCGAAGCGCTCGCCGCAAACGCAGGGATCGAGTTCGTGCCAGGCGATCCGCCCCGCGTGCTGCTGCAAGGCGAGGACATCACGAGCCTGATCCGCACGCCGGAGATCAGCATGGCCGCGAGCAACGTCTCGGCCGTGCCGGCAGTGCGCCGCGTGCTGGTGCGCCTGCAACAGGAGCTCGGACGCCGGAACGGCGGGGTCCTCGAAGGACGCGACATCGGGACGAAGGTCTTTCCGGAAACGCCGTACAAGTTCTTCCTGACCGCCCGTCCCGAGGTGCGCGCGCACCGCCGCTACGCCGAGCTCGTCGCCCGCGGTCAGGAGGCGGATTACGAGAGCGTGCTGGCCGACTGCTTAGTACGGGACACACAGGATTCGACCCGCGCCGATTCACCTCTGATGTACGACGAGTCCTACACCGTCGTAGACACCTCCGATTTGACGATCGCGGAAGTTGTGGCGCGGATCGTCCGCAGCGTGCAAAACGATGAACGATGAACGATGAACGATGAAAGGCACACTCATCGTTCATCGTCCATCGTTCATCGTTCGCCGCTTCCTTGACTCCCATATATCGCGTCGTTACACTCCCGGTTTCGGCGTATCAACAACTTAGCGTCGATCACCCGGTGCAGGAAGCCTGTCCGGGGAGTGAATGATTCGCGAGGGGGATCCCCAGTTCATGGCGTCCAATGACGAGACCAAGAAGCCCAATCAGCCGCGTCAGGCGGACACCAACGACCTGGAGAATCTCGGGATGGACGAGCTTCTCGACCTCTACAGCAAACCATCGCTGACCGAGGGAGAGATCATCAAGGGAAGAGTCGTCAAAGTTACCCCCTCGGATGTCGTCGTCGACATCGGATACAAATCTGAGGGCCTGCTGCCGGTGGAGGAAGTCACCGGATACGACGGCCAGGTGAAGCTCAAGCGCGGCGACGAGATCGAAGTCTTCATCGAACGCCTCGAAGACTCCTCCGGTTACGTCGCGCTGTCGCGTGAAAAAGCGGCGCGCATGCGCGTCTGGGACGTCATCGAAGAGGCGTTCAAAGCCGACCAGCCCATCAGCGGCCGCGTGCTCGACCGCGTCAAAGGCGGACTCTCCGTCGATGTCGGCGGCGTGAAAGCATTCCTTCCGGGATCGCTCATCGACACCAAACCGGTCAAGAACCTCGACGCCCTGCGCGGGCACGAGATGAAGTTCAAGATCGTCTCCTTCGACAAGAAGCGCAGCAACATCGTCCTCTCGCGCCGCGCCATCGTCGAAGTCGAACAGACCGCCGCCAAGGCGGCCACGTTCGGACGCCTCAAGGAAGGCGAGCTCACGCACGGCATCGTCAAGAACATCACCGACTACGGCGTCTTCGTCGACCTCGGCGGCGTGGACGGTCTGCTGCACATCACCGACATCTCCTGGGGCCGCGTCACGCATCCGTCCGAGTACTTCAACGTCGGCGACGAGATCGAAGTGGCGGTCCTCAAATTCGATCCGGGCTCGGAGCGCGTCTCGCTCGGATACAAACAGAAGACTCCCGATCCGTGGCTCGACGTCTCCGAGCGTTACCCGCTCGGCAGCAAGGTGAAGGGCGCGGTGGTCTCGTTGACCGATTACGGCGCGTTCATCGAGCTCGAAGATGGCGTCGAAGGTCTGATCCACGTCAGCGAGATGTCGTGGACCAAGAAGATCCGCCATCCGGCGAAGATGCTGAACATCGGCGATCAGGTCGAGGCGGTGGTCTCCGACGTGAACGTGCCGAATCGCCGCATCTCGCTTTCGTTGAAAGCGCTCGAACAGAATCCGTGGGACACGATCTCGCAGCGCTATCCGGTCGGCACGGTCATCGAAGGGAAAGTCCGCAACCTGACCGACTTCGGCGCGTTCGTCGAAGTCGAGGAAGGCATCGACGGACTGATTCACATCTCCGACATGTCGTGGCACCGCCGCCTCAAGCATCCGAGCGAGGTGCTGAAGAAGGGCGACACCGTGAAGGCGCGCGTGATCAACGTCGACGGCGAGAACCAGCGCCTGTCGCTCTCCATCCGCGAGTTCCTGCCCAACGAGTGGGACAACTTCGCGAAGGTGCATGCCATCGGCGAGGAAGTGATCGGCGTCATTTCGAAGATCACCGACTTCGGCCTGTTCATCCGCATCGCGGACGGCGTGGAAGGTCTGGCGCACGTTTCGGAAGTGAATCGCGACCCGCGCCAGAAGCTGGAGAAGACGTTCCATGTCGGCGAGCCGATGCGCGCGCGCATCATCAAGATCGACGCGAACGAGCGGAAGATCGGCCTGACCACGCGCGACGTCGAGCCGCTCACCGAAGAGGAACGCGCGCACTACGCCGGCTCCGCGGAGCACGCGCACGACCACGATCACGATCACGGTCATGACGGTCACGAAGCCGATCACGGTCATGAAGCCGAGCCCGCGCAGGAAGCGAGCGAGCCGTCGGAGACGCAGCCGAAGGAGAGCTGAGGCGACTCATGTCCGAGCTCGAGCCTCCGCAGACCGCTGTACCAGAATCGCCGGCACAGGCCCCGACCGTAGCGCCGCCTCCACCTGCGCGCAAATCGCGCGCCGGGACGTTCTTCCTCGGTGCATTTACCGGTTGCGTGGTGATCGTCGCCGGCTTCGTGCTGCTGGCGATCTTCGCCATGGCCGTGGGCACCGGTTCGACGGACGTCGCTTTCGCCGCTGAGAAGGTGGCGGTCATTCCGATCGAAGGCGAGATCATGGAGGCGCGGGAAACGCTCGACGCGTTGAAGCGCCACGCCGACAACTCTACCGTCAAGGCCATCGTGATCCGCATCAACAGTCCCGGCGGAGCGATCGCGCCGTCGCAGGAGATCTACTCTGCGATCCGCCGCACGCGCGCCGATTCGAAGAAGCCGATCGTCGCATCGATGGACAGCGTGGCCGCCTCGGGCGGCTACTACATCGCCGCGGCCTGCGATCAGATCGTCGCCAATCCCGGCACCATCACCGGCTCGATCGGCGTGATCCTGCAGTGGTTCAACACCAAAGAGCTGATCCAGTGGGCCAAGCTGAAGCCGGAGACGATCACCAGCGGTGAGATGAAGGACGCGGGCTCGCCGTTCCGCGAGCTCAGCGACGCCGAACGGCAGTACTTCCAGGGCATCGTCACGCAGCTGCACACGCAATTCGTGCGCGACGTGGCCCAGGGACGCAGCGCGAAGTTGAAGACGGACGAGGTGGCGCGCCTCGCCGACGGCCGCATCTTCACCGGCGAACAGGCGCTGCAGCTCAAGCTGGTCGACGAACTGGGCAGCATCGATGACGCGGTGCGCACCGCGGGACGCATGGCCGGGATCAAGGGCGAGCCCGCGCGGCTGTGGCCGAAGAGACGCGAAGGGACGCTGCTGGAGCTCCTCAGCGCCGGCGATGCCGATGCGTTGATCGAGCGCGTGATGAACCGGCGCGTTCCGCAGTTTCTGTACAGATGGTGATGACGGGGGAGGCGTATGGACGAAAACGATGATCTCGAGCTCGAACATGACGACGACGTCGATGACGGCGATGGTGAAGGCGTCGAGTTGAATGCCGGAGTGATGACCAAGGCCGAGCTGGTCGACGAAGTCGCGCGCGTGGTCCAGCTCACCAAGAAACAGGCCGAGACCATCGTGAACATCGTCTTCGACTCCATCGTCGACTCGCTGCGCGCCGGACAGAAGATCGAGCTCCGCGGCTTCGGCAGCTTCCGCCTGCGCAGCCGTAAATCGCGCACGGGCCGCAATCCGAAGACCGGCGAGAAAGTGGAAGTGCCGTCCAAGAAGATCCCGTATTTCAAGCCCGGCAAGGAACTGAAGGAGCTGATCAACAAGGCGCTGTCAGAGGCCCCCGCAGAGACGTCCGCGGCCTCCGAGTAAGCCTTGGACATCATCTTCACCCCCTGGAGATACCCCTACTTGACCGCTCCGAAACGTGACGCGCCGGGTTGCATCTTCTGCATCGCGGCCGCGTCGGAGAACGTGCGCGAGACGCTGACCGTGTTCCGCACCGGCGACGCCGTGGTGATGCTCAACCGCTATCCGTACACGAACGGCCATCTGATGGTCGCGCCGGTCGCGCACGAGTCGCGTCTCTACGATTCCACCGATCGCTCGCTGCGCGCGCTGATCCGCCTGACCGCGGACGCGCAACGCGTGTTGTCCGACGTCTACCATCCCGATGGGTTCAACGTGGGCATGAACTTCGGCACGGTGGCCGGCGCCGGCATCGCCGATCACTATCACCTGCACATCGTGCCGCGTTGGAGCGGCGACTCCAACTTCATGAGCGTCACCGCGCAGACGCGTCTCGTGCCCGAAGAGCTCGACGTCACGTTCGACAAGCTCACACCGCACTTCCAGCAACTGGCCGGTCCAGCGCGTCCGGATCGCTCCACCGAATGACGCCGCGCGCTTTCGCTTCGATGTTCCTGGCCTGGGCCGTCCCCGGCGCCGGCCATCTGTACCTCGGCCGCCGCGGGCGCGCGCTGATTTTCTTCCTGATCGTCACGCTGATGTTCGTGATCGGCGTGGCCATCGACGGCAGCCTCTACACGTTCGCCACCAGCCGCGGCTCGTGGCTGAAGATGCTGGCCAGCGTGGCCTCGATGGGGTCAGGCCTTCTCTATTTCATCGCCAAACGGATCGGCGTTCCCGGCGACGTGGTCTCGGCGACGTTCGAGTACGGCTCGACGTTCACGCTCACCGCGGGGCTGATGAACCTGCTGCTGGTCCTCGATTGCCATGACATCGCCCGCGGAGCGAAGCGGTGAGCTTCCTCCGCCATCACATCGTGCTGATGTTCTTCTACGCCGCCGCCACCGGCGTCTTCTTCGCGGCGCTCTGGAAAGAGGATCGTCAGCAGCGCATCCGTACGTTCATCACCATCTTCTGCGCGCTTTTCTTCGGCGGCATCGCGCTGGGATGGCTGATGTATCCGTTCCCGATCCGATGAAGCTCGCTGTCGTCGCCGGCGAGGCCTCGGGAGACCTGCACGCGTCCGAGGTCATTCGCGAGTTGAAGAAACTCACGCCGCTGGAGGCGTTCGGGATCGGCGGAGACCTGCTCGCGCGCCAGGGCGTCACCATCCTGCATCACGCGCGCGAGATGGGTATCGTCGGCCTGTTCAACGTCCTGCGTCACCTGCCGATGTTCCGGCGCGTGTTCAACGATCTCATCGATCGCATCGAGCGCGAACGCCCCGACGTGGTCCTGCTCATCGACTATCCGGAGTTCAACCTGCGCGTCGCCAAACGATGCAAGGAGCTCGGGCTGCGCGTCGTGTACTACATCTCGCCGCAGCTGTGGGCGTGGCGGCAGGGGAGAGTGCGGCACATCGAGAAGTACGTTGATCGCATGGTGGTGATCTTCCCGTTCGAAAAGGACTTCTACCAGAAGCACGACGTGCCGGTGGCGTACGTCGGACATCCGCTGATCGAGCAGCTCTCGCACATCGAACGGCCGGCGCGCGATCCGAACGTGCTCCGCATCGCGCTCCTGCCGGGCTCCCGGCGGATGGAAGTGCATTCGCTGCTTCCGCCGATGCTCGACGCAGTCGGGATCCTGCATCGCGACGGCGTGGATGGCCGCCGCGTCGCAGCGTCCGTCATCCAGGCGCCGACGATCAGTCACGCCACGTTGGACCGCATTGTCCGTGAGAAAGGGATCGACGTACGGATCATCCCCAACGATCAAGGCGAAGCCGTCGCCGCCGCCGACATCGCGCTCTCGTCCTCCGGCACGGCCACGCTGGAATCCGCGATCCTTGGCACGCCGGTCGTGGTCATGTACCGCCTGAGCCGCCTGACGTACGCATTGGCGAAGAAGCTGGTGCGCCTCCCGCACTTCAGCCTGGTCAACATCGTGGCCGGCCGCGACGTCGTGCCGGAGCTGATCCAGCAGGATGTCAACGGTCCGCGCATCGCCGCGGAAGTGCGCAAGATGGTCGCGCCCGGAACGTACGAACAGATCCGTGCCGCGCTGGCCGAGGTGCGGGCCAGGCTGGGAGAGCCCGGCACGGCTGCGCGCGTGGCGCAGGAAATCATTACGATGGTGCCCGCTGCGTCATGAGCGTCCTGCGAAGACTCTACCGATATTTGCGTCCCTACCGCGCCTGGACCGTGGTGGCGGTCTTCTCGATGATCGTGGTCGCGCTGACGCAGGTGATGTTCGTCGCGCTCGTGCAGCCGATCGTCGACGACGTGCTCACCGCGCCGGGAGTGGTGAAGAAGGTTCCGGTCTCGCGAGTCAGTGACGCGGAACGTCTGCTCCAACAGTACGCACCGTCCATCCACCAGGCCAAACAGCGTTTCGACCGTTGGTGGGGCGGCGATCCGCAGAAGAAAGCCAAACGCGTGCTGACGGTGCTGCTGTTCGTGTTCGTCATCCGCGCGATCACGGCGTTTCTGTCCGAGTACTCGTTCCAGAAAGTCGGCCTCTCGACCGTGCGCGACCTCCGCAACGAGCTCTACGAGCGGATGATCCACCAGAGCCACCGGTTCTTCACCGAGCGCTCCACCGGCGAGATGGTCAGCCGCGTCGTGTCGGACGCCGACGCCATCCAGGCCGCCGTCTCCACGCGCATGGGCGACCTGCTGCAGGAATCGGCGACGCTGGTGTTGCTGATCGGCTACCTCTTCTATCTCAATCCGCTGCTGGCGGTGGTGAGTCTCATCGGTGCGCCGCTGATCGTGACGCCGGTGGTCCAGTTCGGGAAACGGCTCCGCAAGACCACGCACAAGTCGCAGGAACGGATGGCGGAGATCGCCACGCTGCTCGAGGAGACCATCCGCGGCGTGCGCATCGTGAAGGCGTTCACGATGGAGCCGTTCGAGGTGGCGCGCTTCCGCGAGGCCACGCGCAAACATCTGCGCTGGAATCTCAGCGCGCAGCGCACGCAGGCGCTGACCTCGCCCGTGATGGAGTTGCTCGCCGGCGTGTGCATGGTGCTGTTGTTCGGCTACGCGCAGTCGCGGATCGCCGCCGGCATGCTGACGGGCGGCGAGTTCGCGAGCTTTCTGACCGGCCTCGCGCTGATGTACGCGCCGATCAAGAAGCTGAACAAAGTGAATCTCTCGCTCAACACCGCGCTGTCGGCTTCCGAGCGCGTGTTCCGGATGCTCGACGTCGAGAATGACGTGAGAGAGAAGCCGGACGCGGTCGCGCTGCGTGACGTCGGCAGCGGCGTGCGCTACGCAGGCGTGACGTTCACGTATGGCAACGAGCCCGTGCTGCGCGGCATCGACCTCGACGTCGCGCCGGGAGAAATCGTCGCCCTGGTCGGCGGCAGCGGCGCCGGAAAATCGACGCTCGTGAATCTGCTGCCGCGTTTCTACGACGTCACCGAAGGGCGCATCACCATCGACGCCGTGGATGTTCGCGACGCCACGCTGCACTCATTGCGCTCGCTGATGGGCTTCGTGACGCAGGAAGTGATCCTCTTCAACGACACGGTGCGCAACAACATCGCCTACGGCCGCGAGAACGTCGACGAGCAACTGGTCGTCGCCGCCGCACGCGCCGCGAATGCGCACGAGTTCATCGATAATCTGCCGCACGGCTACGACACGCCGATCGGCGAAAGCGGCATGTTGCTGTCCGGCGGCCAGCGGCAGCGGCTGGCCATCGCGCGCGCGCTGTTCAAGGATCCGCCCATTCTCGTGCTCGACGAGGCCACGTCGGCCCTGGACACCGAATCGGAGCGGCTCGTGCAGCAGGCGCTCAACAATCTGATGCAGGGACGCACGACGCTCGTGATCGCGCACCGCCTCTCCACCATCCGCCGCGCGCACAAGATCGTGGTGCTCGACAAGGGCCGCATCGTCGAGACGGGGACGCACGAGGAGTTGCTGGCGCGCCGCGGCGTCTACCGCAAGCTCTACGATCTGCAGTTCGTCGACGACGATATCGCGGCGGTCAGCGAACCGACATGAAGGTCCGCTCGTTCCTCGCTCACTGCATCGTGCGCGCGCTCACCTCCACGCTGCGCGTCCGCCACGTGCATCCCGAGCACATCGAAAACACGCCCCAGTACATCCTCGCGTTCTGGCATCGCCAGCTGATCCCGCTCCTCGGCACCGCTCACTGGAGAAAACCGATCACGGTCATGAGCTCGCAGTCGAAGGACGGGCAATTCAGCACGGCCACGCTGTCGTGGTTCGGGATAGAGTCCGTCAGCGGCTCGTCGACGCGCGGCGGCAGCGCGGCGGTGCGAGGCATTCTGCGCGTGGCGCGAGCGGGGAAAAGCATCGTGTTCACGCCCGACGGACCTCGTGGTCCCGCCGGCGTCGTGAAGGACGGTGTCATCTTCACCGCGCGCGCGTCGCAGCTGCCGATCGTGCCGCTGGCCTTCGCGCTGAAGAGTTACAAACAGCTCCGCTCCTGGGACCGGATGATGATCCCCATCCCGTTTTCGAATGGCGTGTGCATGTACGGCGAGCCGATGATCGTCCCGCGCGACGGGGACATCGAGGAGTGGCGGGAGCGGCTCGAACAGACGTTGAACGATTTGACGGCGGAAGCCGAACGACAACTGGAGGAACAACGATGAACGATGAACGATGAACGATGAAGCGGCCAAGACCGTTCATCGTTCATCGTTCATCGCTCATCGTTCCAAACACATGATCCACTCCATGACCGGCTTCGGCCGCGCTGCCGGCGCGCTGTCCCCGCGCTATTTCGCAACCGTGACGACCAAGAGCGTCAACCATCGCTATCTCGAGGCATCCGTGCGCCTGCCCGAGTACATGTGGGACATGGAAGCGCCTCTCCGCGCCGTCGCATCCGAGTTCTTTTCGCGCGGGAAGGTCGACCTCTCCGTGCGCATCCAGCGCACGCAGCAGCCCGACTACACGGTGCGCATCAACACCCAGATCGCGAACGTGGTCATCCCGCAGCTCCGCTCCATCGCCGAAGAGCTCGGGCTGGGATCGTCGATGAGCGGCAGCGATCTGATGCGCGTTCCCGATCTGCTGCAAGTCGATCCGATCGACGCCGAGATCACCGACGAAGAACGCGAGGCATTGACCGCACTCGTTCGCGAGGCGTTCACGCTCATGCGCGGCATGCGCGAGCGTGAAGGGGAGGCGTTGCGCAACGACATCGCCTCGCGCACGAAAGGCATTCGCGCGTTGAGCGAGGAATTAGCCCGACATCGCGACGACGTGCGCGCCGAACTGCTCGCCACCTACAAACAGCGCGTGCTGGAGATCGCCAACGCCGCCGGCGTCAACGTCCCCGAGGAGCGCATCGCCCAGGAAGTGGTGATGATGGTCGAGAAGGGCGACATCGCCGAGGAGCTGCAGCGGCTGGCGCATCACGTCGAACAGATCGAGAAAGCGATCGGCGGCAGGGAAGCGGCCGGGAAAAAGCTCGATTTTCTTTCGCAGGAGATGATCCGCGAAATCAATACGATGGGCTCGAAGTCGCGTTCCGCGGCCATCCGCACCCTTGTCGTAGAATTGAAAACCGAGGTCGAGCGCATCCGCGAGCAGGTCCAGAATGTCGAGTAACTTCCACCCGGACGGGACGTTGTTCATCGTCTCCGGACCGTCCGGGGCGGGCAAGACCACGCTCATCAACCGGGTTCGCGAGCAGCTGGCGCCTCTCGGCATCGAGCTCTACTTTTCCGTCTCCCACACCACGCGCAAGCCGCGGAACGGCGAGATCGCGGGGGAGAGCTACCACTTCGTCTCGGACGAGGACTTCGACGGGATGGTGTCCCGGACGGAATTTCTCGAATGGGCTCACGTTCATGCCCATCGGTACGGGACCTCCAAAGGCGAGGTTTCGCACCGGCTCGAGCGAGGCCAGGATGTGATCCTGGACATCGACTATCAGGGTGCCCGGCTGATCGCCGACGACCCTGAGCTCAAGTCGCGATCTCTGAACGTTTTCATCTTTCCGCCCTCGCTGGACGTCCTCGAACAGCGCCTGCGCCAGCGCAGCCTGAACACGGACGACGAGATCGAGCTGCGGCTGCGCAAGGCCATCGACGAGATCGACTCGGGCAAAGAGTTCTACGAATACATCATCATCAACGACAACCTCGAGGTCGCGACCGAATGCCTGAAGGCCGCGATCATCGCCAAGAAACTACAGACCCGGACTGCGCTCGAAGCCATCGGCAGGATGGCCGAGCGATTCAAAGAGGAGGATCGCAATGGAAGGACTGCCGGAAGGAATTGACAGCAAGTTCCGCTACGTGCTGCTGGTCTCGAAGCGCGCGGAACAGCTCATTCAGGGCGCCATGGCCCGCATCAAGAGCAAGCACGCCAAGCCCACGCGCGTGGCCATGGAAGAAGTGGCCCGCAACCAGGTCAAGTGGCAGCTCACGCCGCCCACCGAAGAGACGACGTCGCTGGAAAACGCGGAGTAAGTCTTGTTCTCGGTTGTCGGTTGTCAGTTGTCTGTGCCGTGTCGCCCGGGCGAAGACTCACAGATAACCGACAACCGACAACTGATAACGAACGCAAAGCGTTCATGAAAATCGTTCTCGGCGTCACCGGCGGCATCGCGGCGTACAAAGCGCCGGAGCTGGTCCGCCGCCTGCGCGACATCGGCGCGGACGTTCGCGTGATCCTCACGCCGAACGCCGCGCGTTTCGTGTCGCCGCTCTCCCTCGCCGCCGTCTCCGAGCACGGCGTGATCCTCGAGCAGTGGGGCGACTCCGCGCATGGCGGCGTCGATCACATCGAGCTGGCGCGCTGGGCCGAACTGCTGCTGATCGCGCCCGCCACCGCGGACGTGCTGGCCAAGCTCGCCGCCGGCCTCGCGGATGACGCGCTGACGACGTACGCGCTCGCGCATCGTGCGGCGGTGATGGTCGCTCCCGCCATGAACACGTACATGCTCGCGCATCCGACGGTGACGCTGAACATCGACACGCTGCGCAGGCGGGGCGTCGGGATCATCGAGCCGGTGAACGGCCTGCTCGCGTGCGGCGAAGAAGGCGCGGGCAAGATGCCCGACGTGCCGGTGCTCGTGGAGATCGTGAAGGCGCACTTCGAGCGCGCGCAGGATCTCGAGGGCCGCAGCATCCTCGTCACCGCCGGCCCGACGCGCGAGCCGATCGATCCGGTCCGCTACATCTCCAATCGCTCGTCCGGAAAGATGGGCTACGCCATCGCCGACGCGGCGCGCAAACGCGGCGCGAGCGTCACGCTCGTGTCAGGACCGACGGCGCTGGTTCCGCCGGCCGGCGTGGCAGTGACGAACGTCGTGACCGCCGAGGAGATGCACGCGGCGGTGCTGGCTGCGGCGCCGCGGCATCAGATCGTGATCAAGGCGGCCGCGGTCTCCGACTTCGCGCCGCGGATGATTGCCGATCGCAAGATCAAGAAGAGCGAAGGCATGGAAGAGCTCACGCTGACGCTCAAACGGAATCCGGACATTCTGTCGGACGTCGCGCGCCTCACGCCGCGGCCGTTCATCGTCGCATTCGCCGCCGAGACCGAAGCGGTGGAGTCGAACGCGCGCGAGAAGCTGCATCGCAAAGGCGCCGATCTCATCGTGGCGAACGACGTGAAGGACGCCAGCATCGGCTTCGACTCCGACCAGAACGAAGTGCTGATCATCGCCGCCAGCGACGGTTCGGCCACGCGTGTCGCCAAATCAGCGAAACGCGAGGTCGCGAACCGTCTCCTGGACGTGATCGTCGCACGCCTGAAGTAGCGCGCGCTACCGGTATCCCTCACACTCCAGAAGATCCTTGTCGGTGATCTTCCAGTAGCTGTTGTCGCCGCAGAGGTCGACCTGCTCGATGACGCACTCGTCGCCGTCTTCGTCGACGACCTGGATGTCGTACAGATCGCAGTCGATGCCGGTCAGGGTCAGCGACTCGCCCTTGCCGAGCACTTCATCCTCGAGCTGATCCGGTCCCCAATCCTCGTCGTCGCTCGACGACAGGTAGATGTGGTGGATCTCCCACTTGCTCTGGTTGATGATCTTCACGGTGGCTTTCCTGGCGAATGCCGGCACCGTGAGCGCACACAATGCGACGGCAAGCAACACGATTCTCTTCATATTTTTCCTCTCCTCGGACGATTGGACGGGACCACTCGGACGCGCGGGAGTATAGGGGATAATCCTGGCAATGAATCCCGACGTCCTTCAGGAGCTCGCGCTGCTGCGCGACCTCGGATACACGCACCTCGATTTGACGAGTTCCTCGGCATCGCCCGCCACCCGAGGAACTCCGAGGGACCCCGAGGACCCCCGAGGAACTCGAGAAGAAACCCTCGACGCCCTCCGCCTCGAAACCCATGACTGCCAGGCCTGCAAGCTGGCCGGCACGCGCACCAATGTCGTCTTCGGCGTCGGCAATCCGAACGCCGATCTGATGTTCGTCGGCGAGGCGCCCGGTCGCGATGAGGACCTGCAGGGCGAGCCGTTCGTCGGCCGCGCCGGACAGCTCCTGACCGACATCATCAAGGCCATGAAGCTCTCCCGCGATCAGGTCTACATCGCCAACGTGATCAAGTGCCGGCCGCCGGAGAATCGCAATCCCGAGCCCGACGAGATCGAGCAATGCCGGCCGTTCCTCCGCCGCCAGATCGCGCTGATCCAGCCGAAGGTGATCGTCACGCTCGGAAAGTTCGGCCTGCAGGCGCTGACGGATCGCGCCTATTCGATCTCGTCCGTGCGCGGACAGTGGCTCGACTACAACGGCATCAAGCTCATGCCCACCTATCACCCCGCCTACCTGCTGCGCACGCCCTCGGCGAAGAAGGACGTGTGGGCGGACATGAAGAAGGTGATGGCGGAGCTCGGCATCAGCACGTGAGCGGTCTTTCCGCGTACGCCGCGATCGCCATTCCGCTCGCGGTGCACGGCACGTTCACGTACGCCATCCCGCCCGAGCTCCGCGATTCGGTGCGGCTCGGCTCGCGCGTCGAAGTGCCGTGGGGACCGAAGCGCACCACCGGCTTCGTCGTGGCGCTGCTCGACGACGCGGCGGAAGTCGATACCGCGAAGGTCAAGCCGATCCACGCCGTGCTCGATGACGAAGAGCCGGCGTTGCTTCCGGAGATCATCGAGCTCTGTCGCTGGGCCGCGGACTACTACATCGCACCACTCGGCGAGATGCTGCGCGTCGCGCTTCCGGCGAACATGGCCGCGCGCGGACGGCGTCAGGCGGAGCTCATCGCGACGCGCGAGATGATCGATGCGGCGCTGGAGCGGAAGCAGATCCTCGAAGCGGATCTACCGCTCGTAGCGGAACTCGAAAAACGGCCGCTTCCGATGGCCGCGATCTTCGAGGAGATGAAGGTCTCGCGCACCGCAGTCGAGCGTCTGCGCGATGCCGGGATCATCGCCCTGCACGATCGCCTCAAGGACGCGGAAGGCGTCCGCTTCGACCGCTTCGTGATCCTGGAAGGGGAAAACGAAGGTCTGACCCCAAAGCAGGGGGCGGCGGTGGAGG
>CAMPKJ010000030.1 GCA_946887105.1 uncultured Acidobacteriota bacterium
TCTTCGTCGACGCCACCATCCCTCCGGGCGTGCGCTTTCGCGACGAAGAACTGCACCTCTGGACGTTCGACGCGTCCGGAAAGATCACGCGATTCCGCCATTACGTCGACACCGCCAAACACATCGCCGCCACGCGCTAAATCGTCCGCGCCATTTCGACGAAACGGCACATGCCGTTGACCAGCCGCATTTGTTCCGGTGTCGCGCAGTGGACGTCGAGCAGGCGTGGACTGGCCACGACGATGGCGAGACAGCGTGCGCGAGAGATCGCCACGTTCAGCCGGTTGCGGCTGAAGAGAAACTCGACGTCGCGCGGAAGCTCCGCGCCGCTCGAGGTGGCCATGCTGAAGAACACGATCGGCGCCTGGCGTCCCTGAAACTTGTCGACCGTTCCGACCGGCACATCCTGCAGACCAGCGGCGGCTAACGCGCGTGTGAGATGCCGCACCTGCGCGTTATACGCGGCGACGACGAGAAAATCGGATGGGCGCAGCGGGGCGGTGTCCCCCTTCGCGTTCGTGAACGTTCCGCCGAGCATGCGACGGATTGCAGCCGCTACGCGTTCCGCTTCCTCGTCGGACGACTGAACGTTTCCCTCGTGCTCGACGGGCATGAAACGCAGCCCGGTCTCGACGACGCCGTCGAACGTCACCGCTTGATTCGCGCACTCGGCCGCGGAGCGGAGACGCGACTCGTACACGATTTCGGAGATGAACGCGCACACATTCGGATGCATCCGCCAGCTTTCCTCCAGGAAGAGGCCGCGATCCGGCGGTACGGTCTTGTGCGTGTGGAGGAGGTGCGCGAGAACGGACACGCTCACGCCGTCGGGATGCGAGCCCTGCGAGACCTGCGCGAGCTGTAATGGATCGCCGAGGAGCACCACGTTCCTCGCGGCCGTCGCCACTGCGATCGCGTTCGCGAGCGACAACTGCCCGGCCTCGTCGATGAATAGATAGTCGAGTGTCCGATCCAGATCGGGATCGGAGAACAGCCAGGACGTACCGGCCACCAGCGGGACCGACGGATCCGCACACGCGCCGGTTTTTCCCGTCGCCTCGATCATCGGGTTCGGCAGCTTCGACACGAACGCGGCGCTCTCATCGACTCCGCTTTTCTTGAGACCGCGGAACGAGTAGTTCTGATCGCGCGCCACTGCCTCGATCTCGTGCAACAGGTTGTGAATGGCCTTGTGCGAGTTGGATGTGACTCCGACGCGCTTGCCGTCGCGAAGCAGTTGGACGATCGCGCGCGCACCGTGAAACGTCTTGCCGGAACCGGGAGGGCCCTGCACGAAGAGGTACGAGTCGTCGAGACGGCGGACCGCATCCAGCAGGTTGTCCTGCGCGTGCAGTGCTGCGCCGCGAATGCGCGGTGAATTCCGGAGCAGGATCTCCGTCGCGGCGCGATAGGGATTCGAGGCCACACCATGATCGACCACCGCACGGGCGAACTTCTGCAGCGCATCGCGAATCGGAGCGCTGTCGATCGACGGCTTCGGAATCAGCGCATCGGGATGCGCAACCGCCAGCAGCTTCGGCCCGCGTTTCAGCGCGACGACGCCATGCGCGTCATCGATCCTGACGATGTCGCCGGCACGCTCCGTACGGCCGTACGCGGTGTGTCCCGCGTCGAACTTGTGCTCCTGCGGAGGGAAGGTGTAGGTGAAGACGAAGGACTTCTTCTCCTGCACCGGTGCGATCGTTGCTTCGTGCACCAGTCCACCGATCGACTCACCGTCGTCGATCAGCTCCTCGTCCGTCATCTTGTTCCGGCGTTCGAACCATGACCACCATGCCGGCCGCTCTTCGCGGCGGTGGTAGTAGAGAAGATGTGCGAGCAGTGGATTCCCGTCCGCCATGAGCCGTCGATACAGTTCGTCATTCCTCTGATCCTCTTCGATGCGGCTTTCGCTGAGCTCCTGCGCGTCCTGCGGCATTTTCCACTGCACGTCGTGCGGCCTGATCTCGATCAACCACTTGCGCATCGCTACGATCGAGAGGCAATCCTCCTGGTTGTACCGTTCGATCTCGTCGAGCATCGCGTCGTCGTTCGACTCGAGCCATCGCTCGTAGGCGAGCACCGCCCCGCCGGCGTGGGCGACGCCTTTGGCTTCGCGATCGAAGCCGTAAAACGTCTCGACCTTTTTCAACCCGTAGCTCGAATGCGAGATCCTCATCCCCTGCCGCACCACTCCTGAAAGATCGACGAAGGCTTCGTGGCGCAGCAGGTCGTCGAGCGCGTTTTCGCGCGTGCCGTACCGTCCCATCAGCCGCTTCAGGGTGGAGACCTCCATCGCGCCGTAGTGGTAGACGTGCGCGTTGCCGTCGCCGCCGTGACGCTCCGCGAGAAAGTCCATGACCGACTCGAATGCGACGCGCTCTTCGTTCGCATCGTGCGCCCACCAGGACCGGTACTTCGTCCCATTCTCTTCTTCCCAGGCCACGCCGAAGAGATACGTCAGACCGTCGCCGGCGAACGGATCGCCCTCGACGTCAAAGAACACGTCGCCCCTGGATGGCCGTGGAAGCCGAAAGAATCCGCGGCCCTCCTCGCGCGGCAACAGCTCGTACGTGTGCTCTCCGGTGCGGCGATGCTGCAGTTGCAGACGGGCCTGATGGTTCAGCGCGGCGAGCGTCTCCTCCGGCACCTTGCGAATGCGCAGCTGCGGCGGCGCCTCGGCCAGGGCCGTGAGCGTGGTGACGCCGCCGCGCTCGAGCCGCGTGGCCTGCGCGCGGCGCATGTTGGCGACCAGCGACAGATGATCGACGTCATTCCAGCGTTTCCAGCAATGCGCTTCCCAGTCGCACAGCGTGCAGAACGCGACCGGATACGGAGTCGCGGAATCGCGGCGCACCAGAAAGCGATCCAGGGAGGCGCTCACGTGACGGTAGTACGCGGCGAAATCGGAGACGCGGAACGCATGCCGTTCGCCGGTGCCGACCACGACGTGCATCTGTTCGGGAGCGCTCCCCTGCAACCGTTCGACGTGCCTGCTGTAATCGCACAGCTGCAGGAGAAAGTGCGCCTGAACGGCACGGGCCAGCTTGGTGTCGACGACTTCATAGCTCCATGCGCCGAGCTGTGGAGAGGGATGAGGAACGCGCTGGAGAAGATCCGCGTAACCGCTCCAGCGGCCATCGAAGAATGCCGCCTGGTAGATGTAATCGGCCCCGCGGCGCATCGCATCGAACGTCTCCGCTTCAGCCCGGAGAAGTGCGTCGATACTCCACGGCGCCTTTTCGATGGTGGCGATTTCCGCGCCGGTCCTGCGCAGCTGCTCGACGAAAGCACGCTCGTGCTCCTCCCCTTTCTCCACGATCAGATCGGTCATCGCCGAAGGCGGCCGCCTTGCGAGCGGCGTCACCGCGCCGGTCTTCGTGGCGTGATCGAGAAACGTGGCGTGCTCGCAGCGCACGAATTTCGTGAGATCGCCCGTGGCGAGGATCAGATCCGAGCCAATGATCCGCATCCGTCCATGGACACGGCCCGAACGATTCTGTGGCGGCGCGAGCCACAATCACCGGGAAAACGTGTCTATCCTGACGCGGTGACTGACGAAGCGCTTCCCGGTGGCGTAACGCCGCAGTATGTCGTCGACGTGTCGACGACCGGCACCACGTACACGAAAGACGGCACGACGAGCTCGATCGACGAGCTCGCGGCCGCCATCCGGGACGCCGCGATTTACAAGTCTTCGCTGGTCTGGGACTTCTTCGGACTGGCGATCGTCGCGGCGATCGCGTTCGCAATCCGGCCGTGGCTGTTCCTCGCGGCCGTCGTCATCGCGGCGATCCTGCTGGCGCGGTCGCATGCACGCGCGGCACTGCGCCGGCGCGTCGCAGTCGCGTATCACCTCGACGGCGCAGCAGGACGCGCGTATCGCTCGCTCACAGATGGTGTCGGATGGCTCGGCAGCAGCCGCAACGTGTGCCGTCTCGACGGCGGATCCGGGCGCAGCTTCGTGCGTGTCACGCGTGGCGACATCCCGTACGTGCTGACGAACATCGGCGTACCGGCGATCGTGAGCACGGGAGAAACGCTCCTCTTCTTTCCGGACGCGCTGATCGTGCGCGATCGCGCGTCGAATTTCGTGGACGTGCCGTACTCGTCGATCCGCGTGAAGTCGGAGACGGCACGCGTGAGAGAGTCGCAGCCTCCCGCCGACAGCCGCGTGGTCGGCCAGACCTGGCTTCATACCAAGAAAGACGGCGGACCCGATCGGCGTCGCAGTTACAACCCGACGATCGCCATCGTCGAATATGCGCAGGTCGAACTGTCCTGGCGGAGCAGCAGCTGCGTGCTCCTGGTTTCGAATGTCGAAGCAGCACGGCACTTCGCCGGCGCGCTGCGCACGCTCGGCCCGCCGCAGAACCCGGAGGTCACCATGCCCATCACCACAGCACAGCAGGCGGAGCCGGCTCCTCCGACCGAGCTCGAGCGCGCGCTGCAAGCGTCAATCGACCGGCGGCGGCGGCTCACAGAGCTGGAACAGCAAGCTGCTGCGACCATCGCGCGCATGGCGGCGAAGCCTGTCGCTGAGCCGGAGCTCACGGTGCCGCAGAACGCCGAATGGATCGCGGCCGGCGGCAACGCCACGGTGCACGGGCACGCCACAGGGGATCTGGTGTATGTCGGAAACGGCCTGCCTGGGCTGAACGGCGACCCGGTCGAGCCGTCGCTCATCAATCCAGCCCTGCCGATCGATCCGCAGCATGCGAACAGCTCCGGCGGCGGCATCGATTACTGGCCGTCGTACAGCGAGATCTCCGCCGCCAGCCGCACCGCGTACCTGCAATGGCTCGGCGGCGGCCGGAACGATCCGCATGTCTACATCGGCTATGTCTTCATCTTCTTCTACGGCCTCGAACGCCGCGTGTACGAGCTCGTCCAGCGTGGCAGCGCGAACGGCGACGAAGCGCTCGCGATGGCGCGGGAGCTCTCACGATTGCTCGCCATGCACGCGAAGCGCAGCCAGTCGTTCGCTGCTTACGGTGACGCGCTGCTGGACCTGATCGCGTCGCTCGAGCCGCGCGCCCGCGGCATCGCGCGTCACGAGCCGGTCCGTCCCGGCTACGGCGTTCCGATGCGCGTGAAGATCGCGCTCGGCGAACTGGCGGCAGCGGGCAAACCGATCCCGGCCGCGTTGGCGCTCGACTGGATCCGTTCAACGTACTTCCTCAACACGCCGGCCACGCGTTGCGCCGATGAGTTCGAGCTTCTCTTTCACGTCCGCTACACCAAACAGTTCGGCGACGGCTTGATCATCAAGCCGAACAAGACCTTCATCGACTTCGCGTACCGTCCCGCGAGCTCCGCTCTCGATGAGCTGATCCTCAAACGGCGGGACCTGCCCGACGTGACCCGGCTCGAACGTCCCCTGGGGAAGCTGATCGAGCTGACGCGGGAATGCAGCAGCGCGCTCGATCCCTTCAGCCGCTTCCTCGGCAAGAACGGAAATGCACGCGACTCGCTGGCCGCATTCGCGCTGCTGCCGGACGAACTGGTCGAAGCGACACCTTCGACGGACGCAAAATCGCTCGCCTCGCTCGTCACCTCCCGTCTCGGCTCCGACGGGTCGGCGCACCTCGGCGCCGCCGAGTTGCTGCAGTACGTGCGAGTGGCCAAGCCGGGCAAGGTCTCGAAGAACGAAGCGATGCTGCTCGCGCAGGCACTGGAGCGCATCGGCTACGGCATCGAGCCCGATGTCCGGCTCGGCGGACCGGCGTTCGACATCGACGGCCCGGTGGTCGTTTTCCGGCGGCTTCCGGACTGTCCCTCGGTGCCGTCGGACGAATACGCGGCGGCGACGTTGCTCATCCGGCTCGCGGCCATCGTCACTACCGCGGATGATGCGGTGTCGGAGCTCGAACGGGAGATGCTCGAGGGCCACATCGAAGACCGGCTGCAGCTCACAGCCGGCGAGCGCCAACGCCTGGCCGCGCATCTCGCCTGGCTCATCGATGCGGATCTCGGAATGACAGGGTTGAAGCGCCGGCTCGAATCGCTGCCGAAAGACACGCGCCGCTCCATCGGCACGCTGCTGGTCGACGTCGCCGCCACCGACGGGCACGTCGACGCGAGGGAGATGAAGATCCTCGAGAAGTTGTACGCGCTTCTCGAACTGCCGCCGGCCGATCTCTATCGCGACGTGCATGCGGCGCATGCCGACGACGACGAGCCAGTGGTCGTCCATCCGCAGGAAACGGTGGCGAAGGGGTTTTCGATCCCTCCGAAACCGGTGCCGGCCGCCACGACGGCAGCGGGGCTGGACATGTCGCGGGTGCGCCTGAAAATCGCCGAAACGCGGGAGGTCTCCGCGCTTCTCTCGACCATCTTCGTCGAAGAGGACGCACCGCCGGCCGTCGTCGCGGCACCGCCGCAAGCCGGCACGATCGGCTCGCTCGACGCGGCGCATTCCGAGCTGCTGCGGCGCCTCGCGCAGCGCGAAACCTGGCCGCGTGAAGAAGTCGAGCAGCTCGCGGCCGCGCTGTCGCTGCTGCCGGACGGCGCGCTGGAAACGATCAATGATTACGCATACGCGACGCTGGATCAGCCGTTCTGGGAAGACGAGGATCCACTCGCGATCAATCCCAATGCAGCGATGGAGCTCACACGATGACCACCACACCGGCAAACACAACTCCGATCCGGCCGAAGCACCGCGAAGCGATCATCCAATCCTTGCGCGCGGGCGTGGTTCCGCGCACCGGACAACAGCACATCCAGGTCGGGCGGCACGACGAAGTGAAGGCGCTGGTCGGCGACATCGGCCGCATCACCGATGCCGGATCCGCGATCCGCTTCATCATCGGCGAGTACGGCTCGGGAAAGACGTTCTTCCTCAACCTCATCCGTTCGATTGCGCTGGAGCGCAACGTCGTGACCGTGAACGCCGACCTGTCGCCGGACCGGCGGCTGCACGCGTCGGGCGGCCAGGCACGCTCGCTCTACGCGGAGCTGATGCGCAACATCGCCACGCGCTCCAAACCGGACGGCGGCGCGCTTCCGAGCGTCGTCGAGAAGTTCGTCACCAGCGCGCTCGCCGAAGCGCGCGCCGGCGGACTGGCGGTCGAGGAAGTGATCCGTACGAGACTGGCGTCGCTGCAGGAGCTGGTCGGGGGCTACGACTTCGCCCATGTGGTCGAGGCGTATTGGCGCGGCCACGACAGCGGCAACGAAGATCTGAAGGAATCGGCGCTGCGCTGGTTACGCGGTGAATACACCACCAAAACCGAGGCGAGGACACACCTCGGCGTGCGCACGATCGTCAGCGACGCAAACGTCTACGACCACCTCAAACTGCTGGCGCGCTTCGTCCGTCTGGCCGGATACGGCGGGTTGCTGATCGTCCTCGACGAGCTCGTGAACCTCTACAAACTCGCCAATACGCAGGCGCGCAACAGCAACTACGAACAGATCCTGCGCATCCTCAACGACACGCTGCAGGGAACCGCGGAAGGAATGGGCGTGCTCCTCGGCGGGACTCCCGAGTTCCTGCTCGACACGCGCCGCGGCCTTTACAGCTACTCCGCGTTGCAGTCGCGTCTCGCGCAGAATCAGTTCGCCACGAACGGCCTGGTCGACTACGGCGGGCCGGTGCTCTCCCTCTCGCAGCTGACGCGCGAAGACCTGTACGTCTTGCTCGGCAACATCCGCAACGTCTACGCGTTAGGCGATCCGTCCAGACATCTCATCCCCGACGAGGCCCTCGAAGCGTTCATGCATCACTGCTCCGCGCGCATCGGGGATGCCTACTTCCGCACGCCGCGCAATACCGTGACCGCGTTCGTCAGCCTCCTCTCCGTCCTCGAGCAGAACCCGCACGCGAGCTGGCGCGAACTGCTCGGAGCGGTGAGCATTCAGGCGGAGCGCAACCCTGATTTCGACGAGATCGAGGACGACGATGGCCCGGCGCTTGCCGCCGCGCAGGCCGATGCCCCGCCGCCGGCGGACGACGACGATGACCTCGCAACCTTCCGCATCTGATTCGTCGTCGTTCGAGCTCCTGCACGAGCGCGTGCGCCGCTGGATCTGGGACCAGCAGTGGTCGGAGCTCCGCGACGTGCAGGAGACGGCCATCCGCACGATCCTCGGCAGCCGGAGCGACGCGATCATCAGCGCCGCGACGGCGGCCGGAAAAACAGAAGCGGCCTTTCTGCCGATCTGCTCGGCGCTGCTGGACGACGCACCCACTGCGCAGGGCGGCGTGCGCGTCCTCTACATCGGCCCGCTGAAGGCTCTCATCAACGACCAGTGGCGCCGCCTCGACGGCCTCTGCGAGTCGCTCGACATTCCGGTGCACCGCTGGCACGGCGACGTCACCAGCACCGCGCGGCAGAAGCTCGTCAGACAACCCGACGGAATCCTGCTGATCACGCCCGAATCGCTGGAAGCGCTGTTCGTGCGCCGGGGAACGGACGTGGGGCGGGTCTTTGCCGCACTGCGGTTCGTGGTCATCGACGAGCTGCATGCATTCATCGGCAGCGAGCGGGGCATGCAGTTGCAGTCGCTCTTGCACCGGCTCGACCAGGTCTTGCGCCGGCGCGTGCGCCGGATCGGCCTGAGCGCGACGCTCGGCGACATGAGCATCGCCGCCGATTTTCTTCGCCCGCCCAATCGCCGCGACAATGAGCCGGCCGTCGTGAAATCGGACGAGGCAGGCAGCGGCGTGAAGCTGCGTCTGCACGGCTTCAAAAGCGCCATCGCACCGGCGGGCGAGAACGAGGAAGAGGAAGAAGACCAGACCGCGCGCTCCATCGCGCAGCATCTGTTCAAGCATCTGCGCGGGTCGAACAACCTCGTTTTCGCAAACGCGCGCAGCAACGTGGAGGGATACACCGACCGCCTCGCGCGCATGTGTGCCGGCGCGAATCTGCCGCAGGAGTTCTTCGCGCATCACGGCAGCCTCTCGCGCGACTTGCGTCTCCATGTCGAGGACCGGCTGAAGCGAGGCGACCAGCCGCTGACGGTGGTCTGTACCAGCACGCTCGAGATGGGCATCGACATCGGCGCCGTAAAAACCGTCGCGCAGATCGGCCCTCCTCCGTCGGTGGCCTCGCTCCGGCAGCGGCTCGGCCGCTCCGGCCGCCGCGGCGAGCCGGCCGTGCTGCGCCTCTACATCGAGGAAGCCACCGTCGCCGACCGCTCATCGCCGCAGGATGCGATCCGGGCAACGCTCGTCGAGACCATCGCCATGGTGAACCTGCTGCTCCAACGCTGGGTCGAGCCGCCGGCCGGCGAACTGGTGCACGGCTCCACTTTCGTGCAGCAACTGCTGTCGCTCATCGCCCAATACGGAGGCGTCACCGCGGCGGACGCATACGCGCTGCTCTGCGAGAGCGGGCCGTTCGTGCACATCACCCGTCCCATGTACAAAGCGCTGCTGCGCCAGCTCGCGGCGCACGACCTCATCACGCAGATGAAGGACGGCTTGCTCATCCACGGCGGCAAGGGCGAGACGCTCGTCAATCACTACGATTTCTACACGGCCTTCGTGACGCCCGACGAATACCGGCTCATGACCTCCGGCACGGTCCTGGGCACACTGCCGATCCTCGTTCCGGTCACCGAGGGATCGTTTCTCATCTTTGCAGGCCGGCGGTGGCGCGTGGCCAGTGTCGATCAGGACAAGCGCGTGATCATGCTCACTCCCGCCGGCGGAGGACGCGTGCCGATCTTCAATGGCCGTTCGCGCGGCACGGTCCACGACCGCGTGCGCCGCGAGATGCTCTCGATCTACACCTCGAGCGATGTTCCCGGTTACCTCGACACGGTGGCGGCCGATCTCCTCCACGAAGGGCGGGAGAACTTCGCGCGCTATCTGCTGCACCGGACGAACTTCATCCGCGCCGGCGATGGGTCGCTCTACTTCCCGTGGTACGGCGACATGGCCATGAACACGCTGGTCCAGCAGCTCGCCGCGCGCGGCGTCGAAGTCTCGGCGGAGGGACCCGCGATCGTGGCCGAGCGGATTTCGCCTGAAGTGCTGCACGATGCCGTCTCGGCCTGCGAGCACGAACGCCCCGTCGATACCTTCGCGCTCGCCGCGAACGTGCGCAACAAATTCGAGGAAAAGTGGGACCACTACCTCGACGAAGCGACGCTCTGCGCATCGCTCGCCAGCCGCACGTTCGCGCGAAACCCGCCGATCGGATTCATCGTCGGGCACACAGACATGAGCGCGTGACGTTCCTCACACCCTGCGATGCCGGCCGTCGCAGACCTCCGCCATTGCGCGATGAATGATGGGGAGCGGAGGTCCGATCATGTCCGCAACCCTCGCTCCACCCCTTCCTGAAATCGAAACGAAACGCAACGCCACGCAAACCATGCGCGCGGCGGTCTTCCACCGCGTCGATCACATCGGCGTCGAAGACGTGCCGCGGCCGAGCGCCGGCCCCGGCGAGGCGCTCATTCGCGTCACCACCACCACCATCTGCGGCACCGATCTGCACATCGTGCGCGGTGAGTATCCAGTGCGGCCGGGGCTGATCATCGGACACGAGCCGGTCGGCGTCATCGCCGAGCTCGGGATCGGCGTCAGCGGCTACAAGGTCGGCGATCGCGTGCTCGTCGGCGCGATCACGCCGTGCGGCCAATGCAACGCCTGTCTGTCCGGATCTCTGTCGCAGTGCGGTCACGGCAACGACTGCGAGGCATTGGGCGGCTGGCGATTCGGCAACACCATCCATGGCGCGCAGGCCGAGTACCTGCTCGTGCCGAATGCGCAGGCCAACATGGCCAGGATTCCGGACGAGCTCACCGACGAGCAGGTCGTGCTGCTCGCCGACATCGCCTCCACCGGCATCAGCGGCGCTGAGTCGGGCGAGGTCACGCTCGGCGACAAAGTGGTGGTCTTCGCGCAGGGTCCGATCGGCATCTGCGCGTCCATCGGCGCGCGTCTCCTCGGCGCGTCGCTGGTGATCGGCGTCGACGGCGACGACAGCCGCATCGCCAAGGCCAAAGAGATGGGCGTGGACGTGGTGCTCGACTATCGCAAAGTCGATGTCGTCTCCGAGATCCGCCGTTTCACCGGCGGTGGCGTCGACGTGGCCATCGAGGCGCTCGGCACGCAGCAGACGTTCGAAAATGCACTACGCGTCCTGCGTCCCGGCGGCACGCTCTCCAGCCTCGGCGTCTACTCCGGCAAGCTCGAGATTCCGTACGACGCATTCGGCGCCGGCCTGGCCGGCTACCGCATCGTCACCACGCTCTGCCCCGGCGGAAAAGAACGGATGCGCCGCCTCATCGACATGGTGCGCAGCGGCCGCCTCGATCTCCGCCCGCTGATCACGCACCGCTTCCCGCTCGCTGACATCGCGGAGGCCTACCGACTGTTCGGCGAGCGCCGCGATGGCGTCATGAAAGTGGCCATCCAGCCGTGAGGACGATATGCACACCAAACACGTTCCCGAGAACCTGTGGCGGCGCACGCTCGACGATCTGAGCCGCGCGTACGACGGCGCGCTGGCATCGCTGGAAGTGGTCGGCGGCGAGATCGGCGCGGAGACCGTACTGGTCGACCAGCCGCTTCGAGGGATCACCCAGGACCGCAGCGGCGTCATCATCGCCTTCGCCAAACCGGGAGGGATGCACCTGCAGCGTCGCGTCGCCCATCCGCGCGACCTGCGCATCGTCGAGACCGACGAAGGCGCGGTCATGGCGGTGGAAGTCGAGGAGACCGAAGGCACGAGCACGCTGGTGCATTTCCGCTCGCCGATGCGGCCCGAGATCTTCGACCCGGCCGTCGAGTGAGTCGCAAGCCGTCGAGTGACGATCGTCACCTGCCCATGTGTTCACCCGCATCCCGCGATCGGTCCGCCGTGCGTACCTTGACGGCATGGCGTACGGCGGACTGCGCATCGAGATTCGCGGAACGGTTCAGGGGGTCGGTTACCGCCCCTGGGTCTACCAGCTCGCGCGCCTGATGGGCGTCAGCGGCCGGGTGTGGAATCACTCGGAGGGCGTGTCGATCGAAGCGCACGGCGCCGACGATTCCTTGCAGCGATTCGTCGCTGCCCTGCGCACGAACGCGCCTCCCGCGGCACGCGTGCAGACCGTCGAAACCAGGGACATTCCTTACGCAACGGCCACGACGTTCGCGATCGACGAGAGCATCGCATCGGACAAACGCAGCGTCTCCATCCCCGCCGATCTGGCCACGTGCGACGACTGCCTGCACGAGCTCTTCGATCCCGCCGATCGCCGCTATCGCTATCCGTTCATCAACTGCACGAACTGCGGCCCGCGCTACTCGATCGTCACCGGCGCGCCGTACGATCGCGCGAAGACCTCCATGGCGCCATTCGCGATGTGCGCGAAGTGCCGGCGCGAATACGACTCGCCGCTCGACCGCCGCTTCCACGCCCAACCGAACGCCTGTCCCGATTGCGGCCCGCGCGTTACCGCGATGTCGTCCGAAGGACGCGCCATCGAAGCGGCGGACCCGATCCGCTTCGCCGCACGCGCGCTGCACGCCGGCCTGATCGTCGCGCTGAAGGGCCTGGGCGGATTTCATCTGGCCTGCGATGCCACCTCGCCGCGCGCCATCCGGCGCCTGCGCGACCGCAAGCATCGCGATACCAAACCGTTCGCGATCATGGTGCGCGATCTCGCGGAAGCGGAGCGCATGGCCGTGCTCACCGATGCCGACCGCGAGCAACTCCTCTCCATCGAACGTCCCATCGTGCTCACCAGGAGCCGCCAGAGTGAAGAGCTGCCTCTGATCGGACTCTTTCTCCCCTACACGCCGCTTCACCACATCCTTCTGCAGGACGTCGGCGGGCCGCTCGTCATGACCTCCGGCAACGTCTCCGACGAGCCGATGGTCACGACCAATCACGATGCGCTCGTCCAGCTCAACGGCATCGCCGACGTCTTCCTCCTCCACGACAGGGACATCGAAACGCGCGTCGACGACTCCGTCGTCCGCGTGATCGGCCGCGCGCCGGTCCTCCTCCGCCGTGCGCGCGGCTACGTTCCCCGCTCCATCGCCACGACCCGCACCTTCGCCGAGCCGATCCTCGGCTGCGGCGCCCATCTGAAAAACACCTTCTGCATCGCCACGGGCAACCACGCGTTCGTCGGCCCGCACATCGGCGACCTCGAGAGCGTGGCCACGCTGCACGCCTACGAGACTGCCATCGCGCGCATGCAGCAATTTGTCGGCGCGACGCCGCGCGTGCTCGCGCACGATCTCCATCCCGACTACTTCTCCACGCGATACGCGCTCGCGCAGACCGACGTGCAGACCATCGGCGTGCAACACCATCACGCGCACATCGCCAGCGTCATGGCCGAGCACGGACTGGAAGGGCCGGTGGTCGGCATCGCGTACGACGGCACCGGCTTCGGCACCGACGGCACGTCGTGGGGCGGCGAGATCCTGATCGCGAGCTACGACGGCTTCGAACGTTTCGCGACGTTCCGGCCCATCCCGCTCGCGGGCGGCGATCAGGCCATCCGCCAGCCGTGGCGGGTCGCACTGGCGCTCCTCGATGACGCATTCGAGGGCGAGCCGCCGCTGCACATGTTTCCGCTCTTCCGCGACCTTCCGGCCGACGACATCGCAGCGGTGCGCCGCATGATGGCGCGGCACTTCAACACCACGCCCGCGCGCGGTGTCGGCCGGCTGTTCGACGCCGTCGGCGCACTGGTCCTGGGCATGCCCGGCGCGCGTTACGAAGGCGAAGTGGCGTTCCTCTGGAACATGGTCGCCGCCGACGGGGAGCGCGGACGCTATCCGATCGTCGTGCGCGACGGCATCGCGCTCTGGGAGATCGATCCGCGTCCGATCATGCGGGGCGTGGTCGACGATCTCTTCTCGCGCTGCTCCGCGGCCACGATCTCGGCGCGCTTCCACAACACGCTCGCGGCGGCGACCGTCGAGATCGCGCGCGCCGCGCTGTCGATGCACGGCGACATGCCGGTGGTCCTCAGCGGCGGCTGCTTCCAGAACGCGCGGCTCACCGAATCGATCGTCGATGCGCTCCAGCCCGGCGCGCGCGTGTTCATGAATCGCAACGTTCCGCCCGGCGACGGCGGCATCGCGCTCGGCCAGGCATTCATCGCCGGCGCACGCGTGCGCGCCGGAACGCTCGACAAGGAGATGCTCGCATGTGTTTAGGGGTCCCGGGCCGCGTCATCGAAGTGCGGGAGTTCACCGCTTCCGTCGACTTCTGGGGTGTGCGCAAAGACGTGCGGCTCGACATCGTCGACGAGCCGGTCGCGCCCGGCGACTACATCCTCAACCACGTCGGCTTCGCCATCCGGCGCATCCCGCCGGAAGCGGTCCAGGAGACGCTGGCGCTCTACGAACTGCTCCTCACCGAAAGCGATGACGATCTGATGACCAGCGACATCCTCGGCGAGATTCGAGGCACGTCATGAGCGACCTGCCGCTGCAGTTTCGCGATCCGGCCGCCGCGCGCGAGATGGCGGCGGCGCTGAAGCGACTGGTCGCGCAACTCGATCGCGACGTCGCGGTGATGCACGTGTGCGGCAGCCACGAACAGGCCATCGCGAAATTCGGACTGCGCTCGCTCTTCCCGAAGCGGCTCGACGTGATCATGGGACCCGGCTGCCCGGTCTGTGTGACCGACGTCCCCGAAGTCGACGAAGGCGTGCTGCTGGCGCGGCAGGGCGTGCGCATCGCCACGTTCGGCGACATGCTCAAGGTTCCCGGCACCGTGCAATCGCTCGCCGATGCACAGGCCAGCGGCGCGAAGATCGACATCATCTACAGCCCGCGCCAGGCGGTCGAGCTCGCGCGCGACACCGCCGAGGAGGTGGTGCTGTTCGCGAGCGGATTCGAGACCACGGCCGTGGCCACTGCCGCGGTGATCATCGACGATCCGCCGCCGAATTTCTCGGTGCTCTCCGTACACAAATACATCCCCCCGGTGATGGAGATCGTCGCGGAGATGCCCGGCTCGCGCATCGAAGGATTCCTCGCCGCCGGACACGCGGCCACCATTACCGGGTCCGCAGTCTTCGAGGAATTCGTCGAGCGCAACGGCGTGCCGGTGGTCATCGCCGGCTTCGAGCCGATGGACATCCTGGCGGGCCTCGTCGAGCTCGTCGAGCTGATCCGCACGAAGAAACCGCAAGTGGTGAACATGTTCCCGCGTTGCGTGACGCGCGACGGCAACGGTCCGGCGCTCGAGCTGCTCTGGCGCGTGTTCCGTCCGATCGGCGGACGCTGGCGCGGCATCGCGCACGTGCCCAACGGCAACCTCCGCCTGCGCGATGAATTCGCGCACGTCGACGCGCGCAAACGCTTCACCATCGACCTGCCGTCGCTGTGGGATTTCGCACCGCCGGCGCTCGCGCGGCAATGCATCTGCGGCGACATCATGGCCGGCATCCGCAACCCGCGCGATTGCCGCCTCTTCAACCGCGAGTGCGTCCCCGAGAACCCGATCGGCGCGTGCATGGTCTCGAACGAAGGAACGTGCAAGATCTGGCATCTGTACGGCGGCGTTCCCGATCTGGAGGTCAGCGCATGACAGCCATCCTCTCCCCCGCCGCACGCGTCACGCTCAAACAGGGCGGCGGCGGACGGGCCATGCGTGCCCTGATCGAAAAGCTGTTCGTGCGCGACTTCGCGACGCTGCCGTTCGACGGCGTGGGCATCTCCGCAATGGACGACGGCGCCGCGATCCGGATCGGCGACGAGTGGCTGGTCATCACCACCGACTCGCACGTGATCCATCCGATCTTCTTCCCCGGCGGCGACATCGGGCGTCTCTCCATCAGCGGCACCGTGAACGACCTGGCCATGATGGGCGCCACGCGCGTGCTGGGCCTGACCTGCAGCGTCATTCTCGAAGAAGGTTTCCCGCTCGAATCGCTGGAGGCCGTGCAGCGCTCGATGCTCGAAGCGTGCGTCGAATCGAGCGCGCCCGTCGTCACCGGCGACACGAAGGTGATGGGCCGCGGTGAGCTCGACGGCATCGTCATCAACACCACCGGCATCGGTCTGACGCGCACGCTCGTGCGCGACAACGGACTCTCCGCCGGCGACCGGATCATCGTCACCGGCTCGATCGCCGAGCACGGTCTCGCGGTCATGGCCGCGCGTCACGGCATCGACATCGACGGCGATCTGGTCTCCGACGTCGCGCCGATGAATTCGATGATCGCGGCGATCGCCGGCAAGGCCACGGCCATGAAGGACCCGACCCGCGGCGGTGTCTCCAGCGCGTTGCACGAGATGGCCTCCAAGAGCGGCGTGGGCATCGTCCTCGACGAGCGCTCGGTCCCGCTGACGCCCGCGGTTCGCGCCGTGGGCGAGCTGCTCGGCATCGACCCGCTGCATGTCGCCAACGAAGGGAAGGCGCTGATCGGCGTCCACGCTGCCGACGCAGACGAGGTCCTCGCGCGTCTGCACGCGCATCCGCTCGGACGCCGCGCCGCCATCATCGGAACGTGCGTCGAAGAACGTCCGGGCTCGATCGTGCTCGACACCGGACTGGGAAGGAGGCTGCTCGCCGAGCCCGAAGGCGAGCCGTTGCCGCGCATATGCTGAACGTGGCCGTCCTTTGCTCGCGGCGCGCGCCCGGCGTCGAAGAACTGCGCCAGCGCGCGCACGTGGCGTGCGTCGTCCATCGCGAGCCGCCGCGCGGTGGCGATCGCAAGGCGTTCGACGCCGAGACCGCATCGCTCCTGCACGCGTTCCCGATCGACGTCGTCGTCTGCCTCGGCTACCTCTACGTCATCACCGAGCCGCTGCTGCGCGCGTTTCCGGATCGCATCCTCAACGTCCACGACGCCGATCTCACGCTGCGCCGCGCGGACGGCTCCCCGCGCTATCCCGGCCTGCACGCCACGCGCGATGCGATCGTCGCCGGCGAGCGCGAAACGCGCAGCAGCGTGCATCTCGTGACGCCGGAGCTGGACGCGGGACCGGTGATCGTGCGCAGTGACGCGTTCGCGGTCGCGCCGTTTGTCCATGACGCGGTCCTGCGCGGCCAGCACGACATCGTGCGCGCGTATGCCTACGCGCAGCGCGAATGGATGATGCGCAGCACGTGGGGCGCGCTGGCCGCTGAAGCCGCCGAGCGGCTGGTCATGAAGGCGGTGGCATGACCCACATCCTGATGGACGTCGCCGGCGCGGTCGGCACGATCACCATCGATCGCCGGCAGCGCTTCAACTCGCTCGACGCCGGCACCGCCCGCGACCTGCGCAAGGCGGGGCTGCAGATGGCGCGCGATTCCGCGGTGCGCGCCGTGGTGCTGCGCGGCGCGGGCGGCGTGTTCTGCAGCGGCGCCGATCTGAAGGACATCCGCGGCGCGTCGCCATCGTACGGAAACGCGTTTCAGGAAATCCTCGAGTACATCCACAGCACGATCTCCGAGATCCGCCGCGCGCCGAAGCCATTCATCGCCGCCGTCGACGGCATGGCCGCGGCGGGAGGGTTCGGACTGGCGATGTCGTGCGATCTGGTCATCGCATCCGATCGCGCGGCCTTCGAATGGGCGTACGCGAAGACAGGACTGACCGGCGCGGAGAGCTCGACGTTCATGCTGCCGCGCCTGATCGGCCTGCGCCGCGCGCTCGAAATGCTGCTGCTCAATCCGCGGCTCGATGCCGCGCGTGCGCTCGAGTACGGACTGATCAACGCGGTGGTGCCCGCGACCGCGTTCGACGATGAGGTCATGCGGGTCGCGCGGCAACTCGCGGCCGGACCGACCGAGGCGCTGGGGATTGCGAAAGAGCTCCTCAATCAGGCCGCGGGGATGGATCGTCTCGACGTCCATCTCGATCGCGAGCTCGAACAGCTCACGCGCATCGCCAACGGAAGCAACTTCGCCGAAGGCATCGACGCATTTTTCGAAAAGCGCACGGCGCGTTTCGGGGCGGCGTGATGCACGAGTACTCGATCATCCAATCGCTGGTCGAATCCGTCGCCGCGGCCGTCGATGATCGCAAGGGCGATCGCGAGGCCGTGGTGCATCGCGTCGACATCGCCATCGGCGAGCTGGCCGGCGTCGACTGCGCACTGCTCGCGACCGCATTCGAGAACTTCCGCGACGGCACGCTGTGCGAGCGCGCCTCGCTCACCATCGACCGTGTCCCCGCGCGTTGGGAATGCTCGCGCTGCCATGGTGAAGTGGCACGCGGAGGATTTCTCCGCTGCCCGCTCTGCGACGCACCGGCGCGGCTGGCCGCGGGCGACGAGATCGTTCTGCAACGAATCGAACTGGAGGTGGCCGATGTGCCAGGACCGTGACGTGAAACCCGTGCCTGTCGAACTGCAAGCGCGCATCCTCGCGCGCAACGATGACGTGGCGCTCCACAATCGCGAACATTTCGAAGAACGCGGCATCTTCGCCGTGAACGTCATGGGCTCGCCCGGCTCCGGCAAGACCGCCGTGCTCGAAGCGACCGCGCGCACGTTCGCGCATCCGGAGCGCCTGGCCGCGCTGGCCGGCGACCTCGCCACCGACAACGACGCCGCGCGCCTGCGCCGTGCGGGGCTGCGCTCGCGCGCCATCGAGACCGGACAGGCCTGCCACCTCGACGCGCAGCTCGTCCATCACGAGCTCCATCATTTCGATCTGACCGGCGTCGACTATTTCTTCATCGAGAACGTCGGCAATCTGGTCTGTCCCGCCGTTTATGATCTCGGCCAGCGCGCGAACGTCGTCGTCCTCTCCGTCACGGAAGGCGAAGACAAGCCGCTCAAATATCCGACCATGTTCGCGAAGGCGGATCTCGTGCTGCTCACGAAAACGGACCTGCTCCCGCACCTGCCGTTCATCAAAGTACCGGCCATCCTCGACGCGCTCGCGCGGGTCATGCCCGAGCCGCGCGTCATCAGCATGTCCGGACTCGGCGGCGATGGAGTCCGGGAGTGGCTCGACTGGCTGGCCGCGAGCCGCGACGCGATGCACGCGTCGCACGAGGTGCTGGTGTGAATTCGTTCGCCTGGAGTCTGCCCATTGCCGCCGCGACCGTCGGCGCGCTGCACACGCTCGCGCCCGATCACTGGATGCCGTTCGCGGCACTCGCGCGCGCCCGCGGGTGGACTCCCGCCCGCGCGCTCCGCACCACCATCCTCTGCGGACTCGGACACGTCACCGTCTCCGCGATCCTCGGCATCGCGGCGCTGTCGATCGGCCTGCGCGTGGCGGAGCTCATCGGCGGAAAGCTGGCCACGCTCGCCCCGTTTCTGCTGATGCTCTTCGGCACGATCTACATGCTCTGGGGCCTGCGCCCGCATCGCCACCGCCACGAATCGCACGGCGCGACCGAGGGCGCCCTCTTCCTTCTCTTCTCGTCGGATCCGTGCGTCGCGCTGATCCCGCTGATCATCGCCGCCTCCGGCGGAGGCTGGACGGCCATCGCCGCGGTGATCCTGGCGTACGAGATCGGCACGATCGCATCGATGTCGATCCTCGTCGTCACCGCCCAGGCCGGCGTCCGCGTGATCCGCGCCCCGTTCCTCGACCGCTTCGGCGACGCCGTGGCCGGCGCGCTGATCCTCACCGTCGGCGCGATGGTGACGCTCCTCGGCATCTAGCTCCAAGTAGCGCCGATGTGTTGACCGTCACACGCCCGGGTTTGCCCTGTCACCGCTCTCTGTTCGACCCCACCCGATCATGCAGCCATGATCAGCGTGACGAAACTCCTCGGCGGCGCCTCCTACTTCGGTGACCGCCTTCGCTACCACGAAGCGTCCGCGCAGCAGACCACCGGCGCGCGGCCGGACATGGGTCCCGTCGTCGTCTGGAACGCGACCAAGACCTGCAACCTCGAATGCGTGCACTGCTACGCCGACGCGGAGATCCGCAAGTTCACCGGCGAGCTCACCACGGCGGAGGCCGAGGCGATGATCCGCGATCTCGCGTCGATCAACGCGCCGGCGTTGCTCATCTCCGGCGGCGAGCCGTTCGTGCGGCCGGACGTGCTCGATCTCGCCGAATACGCGATGTCGCTCGGCGTGCGGGTCACGTTCTCCACGAACGGCACGCTCATCGACAGGAAGAAGGCCGAACGCATCGCGAAGATCGGCGTCGCGTACGTCGGCATCAGCGTCGATGGCGGCGAAGAGCGCCACGACCGCTTCCGCGGCAAGAAGGGCGCGTTCCGGGAAGCACTGCGCGGCATTCGCAACTGCCGCGATGCCGGCATCCGCGTCGGCATCCGCTTCACCGTGACCAAGGAAAACGTCGGCGAGATCGACCAGATCTTCGAGCTGGTCGAGCTCGAAGACATCGGCCGCCTCTGCCTCTACCACCTGGTCTACTCCGGACGCGGCGCCTATCTCTCCGGCATCGACCTCGAAGTCCACGAGAAACGCGCGCTGATGAACAAGCTGATGGACCGCGTCGAGCGCTGGAACGAAGAGCAGCGGCCGGTCGAAGTCATGACCGTCGACAATCACGCCGACGCGCCGTACATCTACCTGCGCCTCAATGAGCGCGGCGACGCGCGCGCCGAACAGGCGCTGAACCTGATCAAGAGCAACGGCGGCAATCGCTCCGGAATCGCCATCGGCTGCATCGACAGCTTCGGCCTCGTGCATCCCGATCAATTCACGTCGCATCACACGCTCGGCTCCATCCGCGAGCGGCCGTTCTCGCAGATCTGGAACGACGAACGGAGCGATCTGCTGACCGGCCTGCGCGTGCGCAAGACGCTCCTGCAGGGACGCTGCGCGACGTGCAAATGGCTGCCGATGTGTAACGGCAACTTCCGCGCGCGTGCCGAGGCGGCCACGGGCGATTACTGGCAGTCGGATCCGGGGTGCTACCTGCTCGATGAGGAGATCGCCTGATGAGCGTGCTGGTCGAACCAACCGTTGCCGTTTCCCCTCGCGATGCCATCAACCGCCGGATCCTGGAGGTCTCGGAAGATCGGATTCGCGGATTCGTGCGCGAGCCGTTCGCGGAGATCGCCAATCGCGCGCAACTCGAGGAAGACGTGGTCGTGGAGCGCATCCGGGCCATGCTCGAAGCGGGAGTGATCCGCCGCGTGCGGCAGACGCTCCTGGCCACGAATCTCGCGCAGGGCGCGCTCATCGCCTGGAAGATCGCCGAACCGCTGGTCGAGGCGGCCTTCCAGTTCATCGCCTCGCGCGATCCGTTCTCCGGTCACGTGGTGATCCGCAAGAGCGAAACCGGCCCGACCGAATGGCGTCTCTGGACGACGCTGAAAGTGCCGACCGGATTCTCGGTGGATGCGCATTGCGAGTACCTCCGCCAGCAGATCGGCGCCGAAAAGTACCGCGTGATGCCCGCGCTGCGCGCGTTCGTCCTCGGCGTCGGCCACATGCGCCGCAAGGGCATGCGCATCGGCGAGATGTCCGAACAGCTCGCCGAGTCGATGGAGCCCGCGATCGTCAGTCTGTCCGACCGCGACTGGGACGTGCTGATGGCGCTCAAGCGCGATCTCGACGTCGAAGAGATCGGGCGCGGCGTCTGGGAGCGGCGCGCGAACGCCGCGGGCATCGATCCGCAAACGTTCATGGAGATCGCCGAGGACCTCGACCGCCGCGGCGTGATCGGACGCTTCTCGACCTTCCTCGAGCACTCCAAACCGGTGGCCGGCGAAGAGCGCCTGTCGAGCTTCAACGGATTGTTCCACTGGTCGGTGCCGCGCGGCCGCGAGATCGAAGCAGGCCGCGAGATCGGACGCTTCGCCATCCTCACGCACTGCTACTGGCGCGACGCCGGACCGGAACTGAACGACGTGAACATCATGGCCGTCGCGCACGGCGAGTCGAAGAACCAGGTGCTCGCGCACAAGGTGGCCATCGACGAGCACCTCTTCAAATGCGGGATCGGCTTCCATTACACCAACGCATACTGGGGCGGCCGCGCCGAGATCAAGCCGTCGGAGATTTCACCGAACGCCTATCGCGGCTGGGCGCGCAAAGCGGGGATTCGATGAACGTCGATTTCAACGTCAGCCCGTTCGTGGTGATCTGGGAAAACACGCGCGCGTGCGATCTGGCGTGCGTGCACTGCCGCGCCGCCGCGCAGCCGCTGCGCAACCGATTCGAGCTCAGCACCGAAGAAGGCTTCGCGCTCATCGATCAAATCGCGGAGCTGCAGCCGAAGGTGTTCGTGCTCACCGGCGGCGATCCGCTGAAACGCGAGGACACGTACGCGCTGATCCAGTACGCGCGCATGAAGGGGCTGGAGCCGTCGCTGACGCCGAGCGCCACGCCGCTGCTCACCGAAGAAGCGGTCACGAAGATGAAGCAGCACGGCCTCGGCCGCATGGCCGTGAGCCTCGACGCGTCGACCGCGGCGGCACACGACGACTTCCGCCGCGTCGCCGGCTCGTTCGATCTCACGCTGCGCGCGATCCGCGCCGCGTCACGCGAAGGAATCCCGGTGCAGGTCAACACCACCGTCACGCGCCGCACCATCGCCGATCTGCCGAACATGGTGAACCTGCTCTCCGAGCTCGAGATCGCCATGTGGAGCGTGTTCTTCGCGGTGCCGACCGGACGCGCCAGGCAGTCGGATCTCGTGACCGCGGCGGAGGTCGAGGAGTTGTTCGGATTTCTCTTCGAGACCAGCAAACGCGTGCGCTTCGCCATCCGCACCACCGAGGCGATGCACTATCGCCGGTACGTCCTGCAGCACGGCGGCGCGATGCCGCTGGGCATCCAGCCACACGGTACCGGCACGAACGAGACGCCGCGCGCACCGCGTGGCGTGAACGAGGCCAAAGGCTTCGTCTTCATCTCCCACATCGGCGACGTCTACCCGAGCGGATTCCTGCCGCTGAAAGCCGGCAACGTGAAACAGAAGTCCCTCGGCGAGATTTATCGAACCAGCCCGCTCTTCGTCGACCTGCGCGACAGCGACAATCTCAAAGGCAAATGCGGTCGCTGCGAGTATCGCGATCTCTGCGGCGGCTCGCGCGCGCGGGCCTGGGCCATGACCGGCGACGTCTTCGCATCCGATCCGCTCTGCGCGTATCAACCATGAAGCTCTCCATCTTCGCCGGCGACATCGCGGACGCACCGGCCGACGCGGTCTGCACGTCGACCAACCCGCGACTGTCGCTGATGATGGGGACCGGCGCGTCGATCCGCGGACGCGGCGGACCGGAAATCCTGCGCGCCTGCGAAGCCGTCGCTCCGCTCCCACCCGGAGCCGTTCACGCCACCACCGCCGGCGAGCTGCCGCACAAGCTGGTCCTGCACTGCGTCGCCAGCGATACCGCGCACCGCTCCTCGATCGCCATCGTGCAGTCGTGCGTCGCCAACGCACTCGAGCGCGCACAGGCAGCCGGCTGCTCGAGCATCGCCATGCCGATCTTCGGCACCGGACACGCGCACCTGCGTTTCGACGACGCCGTGCGCGCGATGGCGCAAGCCGCGCTGGCGACGCCGGACGCCGTCGAGCAGCTGATCTTCGTCACCAATGACGACGAGAACGCCGAAGCGCTTCGCACGATCCTGGAGAACGTCACCCATCAGCGCGTCTCGATCGAACGCGCGCAGGAAGTCGAACCGGAGCCCCAAGGTTACTGGTCGTTCTCTCTCGACGCCGATTGAGGAGGCAACGCGTGTTTCCCATCCTCGCAGCCGAGCTTCTCGGCCTGAACGTCAAGCAGTTCGAGATCGCAGCGCCGCGCATCGCGCGCAAACAGAAGCCCGGGCAGTTCGTGATCATCCGCGTGAACGAGAACGGCGAACGCATTCCGCTCACCATCAAGGCCTCGAACCCGCGGCGCGGCACGATCACGCTGGTCGTGCAGGCCGTCGGCAAGACCACCTCGATGATGAATGAGCTCGGTCCCGGCGACGCGCTCCTCGACGTCGTCGGCCCGCTCGGGAAGCCGTCCGAGATCGAGACGTACGGTCACGCCGTGGTCATCGGCGGAGGCGTCGGTACGGCCATCGCGTTGCCGATCGCGCAGGCGCTGCACGGTGCCGGCAACCGCGTCACCGCAATCCTCGGCGCGCGCACGAAAGAGCTGCTGCTGCTCGAGGACGAAGTGCGCAACGCGAGCGACGCGCTGTTCGTCATGACCGACGACGGCAGCTACGGAGAGAAGGGCCTGGTCACGCAGAAGCTCCTCGAACTGCTCGCGGATGTGGACGTCGATTACGTGCTGGCCATCGGCCCGATGCCGATGATGCGCGCCGTCGCCGAGGTCACGCGGCCGCGCGGAATCCGGACGGTGGTCAGCCTCAACTCGATCATGGTCGATGGCACCGGGATGTGCGGCGGCTGCCGCGTGATCGTCGGCGACACCAGCAAGTTTGCATGCGTGGACGGTCCCGAGTTCGACGCGCACGAAGTCGACTTTCAGGTGCTGATGCAGCGCAACGCGATGTATCGCGAGCAGGAACAGCTCGCCATGGTCCGATTCCGGGAGGAGCACCATGCCTAATCCCGTCCCGAACAAAGAGCGGATGAAACTGCCGCGGCAACACATGCCGGAGCGTCCGCCGCTCGAGCGCAACTGCACGTTCGAGGAGGTGAACCTCGGATTCGATCCCGCGCTCGCGCACGACGAGGCGCTGCGCTGCCTGGCCTGCGCGAAACCGACCTGCACGAAAGGCTGCCCGGTGGCCGTGAAGGTGAAGGACTTCGTCGCGCTGATCGTCGAAGGCGATTACCTCGGCGCCGCGGCGAAGATCCGCGAAGACAACGTGCTCCCCGCCATCACCGGCCGCGTCTGTCCGCAGGAAGATCAGTGCGAAGGCGATTGCATCATGGCCAAGCGCGTCCCGTCGGTGGCCATCGGCCATCTCGAACGCTTCGTGGCCGATTACGAACGGAAGACCGGCCAGATCGGCATTCCGGCGAACGCACCTTCGACCGGAAAGCGCGTGGCCATCGTCGGCAGCGGGCCCGCGGGCTTGAGCGCGGCCGGCGATCTTGTACAACGCGGACACGAAGTGCGCGTTTTCGAAGCGCTGCACGAACTGGGCGGCGTGCTCGTGTACGGCATCCCCGAGTTCCGCCTGCCGAAGGAAATCGTGCGGCAGGAAGTGGACGTGCTGCGGCGCATGGGCGTGCAGTTCGAGACGAACGTGGTGGTCGGCAAGACCGTCACCCTCGACGAGCTCCTCGGCGAGGAAGGCTACGACGCGCTCTTCGTCGCCACCGGCGCCGGCCTGCCGCAGTTTCTCGGCGTGCCGGGCGAACATCTGAACGGCGTCTACTCGGCGAACGAGTTCCTGACGCGCGTGAATCTCATGCGCGCGTATCGCTTTCCTGAATTCGACCAGCCGGTCTACGACTGCCGCGGCAAAGACGTGGTGGTCGTCGGCGGAGGCAACACGGCCATGGACTCCGTGCGCACCGCGCTGCGTCTCGGTGCCCGCCACGCGTCGCTGGTCTACCGCCGCGGCGAAGCGGAGATGCCCGCGCGCGCCGAGGAAGTGCATCACGCGAAAGACGAAGGGATCGACTTCCGGATGCTCACCAATCCCGTCGAGATGATCGGCGACGAAAGAGGCTCCGTGACCGGCGTCCGCTGCGTGCGCATGGAGCTCGGCGAGCCCGATGCGGACGGCCGCCGGCGTCCGGTCGCCGTCGAGGGCTCGGAGCACGTCATCGACGCGTCGCTGGTGATCGTCGCCGTCGGGACGTCCGCGAATCCGCTCATCCAATCGACCACACCCGACCTGAAGACCACCCGCAAGAACTACATCGAGGCCGATCCCGAAACGCTGCAGACCTCCAAGAAGGGCGTCTTCGCCGGCGGCGACATCGTCACCGGCGGCGCCACCGTGATCCTGGCCATGGGCGCGGGACGGAAGGCGGCCAGGGCGATCGACGCGTATCTGGCGGAGTGAAGAACGCGCCGCGCTACACTTCGGCGCATGCGCGCTGTGAGTCTGGTGCTGTTCCTCTCTCTGCTCGTTCCTTCCGCCTTCGCGGGCCGCGGCAATCCTGATGTGAGCTTCGACGGCCAGTCCGTCGATCGACTGATCGCCGCGTTCGTGCGCGTGTACGATGTGCCGGGCATCTCGCTGGCGATCGTGCAGGCGCCGTACATCACGCGCGCGACCGGTTTCGGGCTCGCGGATCCGCAACGCAAGACACTCGTGTCGGCGAACACGATGTTCAACATCGCGCAGATGCGGAACGCCTTCACGGCCGTCGCGGCCATGCAGCTCGTGGAGGAAGGCAAGCTCGAGCTGGCCGCCGTGCTGCCGCTGATCCGTCAGTCACGATCGGCGGACCTCGAGTCGCTCATCGCAAACGCGAGCGGACGGAGTTACGAGCAGTACATCCGCGAACGGCAGTTCGAACGTCTCGGGCTGCGGCATACGTCATTCGCGAGCGAGCTCGCCGGGCGTTCGCGAGAGCCGATCGATCCGACCGAGCCGGCCGCCGGCGGTGTTCCCGCCGCGCATGCCATCTATTCATCCGCCTCCGACATCAGCATCTGGGACATCGCGCTCGCCGGCGACCTGCTGATCCGCGACCCCGCGCTCCGGAAACTGCTCTACGAACCGCCCGCGGATGCTCCGAGCTCCGGCCCGTGGTTCTTTCCGGGCCATCCCGGACTGATGATCGCCACCGGCGACGGCGAAGGCTTTTCGTCGCTGCTCGCGCGCTTCACGCACCGCGATGAGCTCATCTGCGTGACCCTGCTCGCCAACAAACAAGGCCTCGACCTGACCCAACTCGCACGCAAGATTGCCGGCGCCTTCGACCGCCGCACCGGCCCGCCCGCCCAAGCCGCCGGACGCTCCGCGCAACAAAGCCCGTTCTCGCTCACCGAAAGCACCAAACGCCTCGAACGAGCACTGCGCGCGCGAGGCATCGAGGGCAAGGCCGTCGCCTGGGAAGAAGAGGGCGCGGTGTGGATAGCGGTAGAAGGCGACGCGGACGCAGATGCAGCGCTACTGGAGGCGATTGGCGCTATTGCCCCGCAGGGGCAATAGCGACCTGCTAAAGCTCTGGCGACGAGAAACGACGTTCCAACTGCGCGGCCGTGGCAAGGTCACGACGCCTTTGAAACCCCGGAGAAGAAGCAAAGTCGTTCAGCTTGCTGATCACCGCCCGCACGGCAGACTCGTACGTTTCGGGCTTTTCCGACTCAAACGTCTTCTCCCATAGGTTTCGGTCGAAGGTCGAGTCGTCCATTCCGATCTCCCGCAACCGTAGCACTCGCGGCAGGGCCGGTGATGACCACGCGTACATCTCCTCCGCAGTAAGCCACGGCGGCACAATGTATTTCGTCTTTCCGGTCGGCAAAATCACCTTATAGTCTACACGCTTGCTCTGCAATGAGATCAGCGCCACACACGTGTCGATGAGCGGTAACGCTTCTCGCATGACGTCGGACCCCACGGGTCGCTGGTCCACCGGCAGATCATCATCGTCCGGCTCATCTGTACCCAGTACCGGCGTGTAATTCGCGTCGGTCAGCGCGCTCATGAGAGTAGCGAGACGCTGATCGTCATGACCAATCGAATAGGAGATGTACACTCTTGGATAGGCCGTCTTGGCTGTCTTGATTTTTACGAGCTTCAGCGCGTTCGGATGCTTAGTACCTTCGACGTCCTGGATCACCAAGCCTTCCAATACGGCGCCAAGCTCGCGCTGCATACACTGTTCGATATTTTCACCTTTCCTGCGGCGGCTCTCGACATTCCAATGTCCTATGAGATCGATCCTGCCGCGCTCGACGGACTCCTTCTTGTCGAAGATGTAGTTCGAAGCCCGCATGAGATTGACGTCCTCTGGCAAAGCGCGCAGGAACTGGTGCAGCACGCCAATACCACTGCCGGCGTAATGCGGCAAGTCATTGTCAACGACGAAACGGAACATGTACTTGTGATCTCTCAGAAATAGCACGCGCATGTATCGCTGCTCCGTGTTGCCCGTAACAAGCGCGTAATTCGGCAGCGCGGGCGGAACCAGATCGCAAGCTTCGCTCACATAGCGGGCCAGCGGTTTCGGGAGTTGAAGCGCTCCACCTGTGTGGGATGCGACCTCCGCAATGTCCCGTCGGCACACAAACGACGCATCATTCAGTCCAGTCAAGGAAGAGAACCTGACATAATCGACCGTGTCGGTCAGAAAGAGATTCTTCTTCGGGTGCGCCTCGGCGAATTTCTCAAACCTCGTGGTCAGGCGCTCGAGAAACTTACTCATTTCGACCTCGAACTCGTCGCGACCTACAAGCAACAGCTCCCCGTAGTCCTTCATCTGGCCGAGATCGCAGATGGCGTCGAAATGCGCACGACCTTGATACGTACTGCAGCACTCACTGAGCAGCACGTTAATCCGCTCCTCCTTGAGAAACTCCGTAGCGGCCGAAAGCGCACCTGGCTGGTCGAGAAGCCGAACCGTAACTCTGCAGACACTCCGCCAACTTCGGATCGGCACGGGGGAAATGATGATTTCGCATTCGTGCTTCTGCTTATCGCCATGATCGAGAAGCGGGACGAGGTGTAGTTCGGAATTTTCGAATAGACCAAATGCCATGCTCATTCGTCGCGGAACGGGTAGCGCGTCACCAAAGATCCTGACCCATTTTCCAATTCTCACCGGTCGCAGCCTCCTGTTGACGAGCCTTCACGGAAGGAGTGACGAATGGCATGCGATCCCTACCCCTTTTTGTCGGCGACCTTGAAGCAAGCTGTTCGGCCCAGGCGGCTGGGCCGCCGGACCGAGGCCGGTCCGCAACAGCTTAAGCGACGAGTTGGGCGGCGATGCCGGGCGTGACCTCCGCCCTCGACGAATTGCCGATTTCGGATTACCGTCGTCGCATGCCGCTCTTGTGCTGCTTCTTAATGCACGCCAATCAACAAAGGACGTTGACGTGTACATCGTGCAACCCGACCCGCCTCGCGTTCGAGAAGCCGCTGTGCAGGTAGCGCGGGAATTGGATCTTCCGGAAGAGTGGCTGAACGACGGTGCAAAAGGATATTTCGTCGCGATTTCGGAAGGAGAGGTGCTCTTCGAATCAGCGTCGCTCATCGTGCGATCGGTCACGACGGAGCAGTTGCTCGGCATGAAGCTCGCCGCGTGGCGCGATGCGATTGATCGCGGCGATGCCCGCCTACTGCTCTCGCACCTGGAAGGGGCGGCGCAGGAGATATGGCACAGAGTGGAGCCATTCGTTCCACGCAACCAACTCGACAAGGCATCGGACGCCTTCGATGATCTATGGGCGTCGGTCTATGGAACTTCGTGACCTCGTTCAGGCAATTCTCGACGGTGACTTGCTCACCGCCAGACAGTGGGTTGCCGACGCTCATCGGAGCGCGCTGACGTGGGAAACCGTACCTTATCCGAAAGACTTCAGCGCCCGCGAACTCACGGTAGCTGCTGGCCTCGTCGAGTTACTAGCCCGCCGGGCCGGCGAAAATCCGCCATCATGGACTGACGGTGTCGGAGCTGTACCCGACCTCGTCGTACTCGACCCAGGGCTCGATCTGATGCCTCGCTCCTATGCGCGCGCCAGATCCGCCGGCCCGGAGCCACTCAGGAAACGGAACCTTCTAGCGCTGCCGGACTTTCTGCACGTGGCATAGCGCAGACCCCGTCCACCCCAACGGCCATGGCGCTAAGCTGCGCGGCCGAGGCCCACGTGGCTGCGCGAACAGCG
>CAMPKJ010000031.1 GCA_946887105.1 uncultured Acidobacteriota bacterium
CTGGAACGCCTGCATCCCCAGCGATCGCGCCGCGGCCACGTTTTCGCTCAGATCCTCGATGTAGACCACCTGATACGCGAGCGCGCCGATGGTGTCCAGCGCGCGGCGGAAGATCTCCGGATCGGGTTTGGCGACCTTCACCCGGTGCGAGAAGATGAAGCGGTCGTCCTTCGCGAACAATGACGAGAACTTGCGCGGGATCAGCTCCGCGTGCACTTCGTTCGAGTTCGAGAGAAAGGCCACGCGATAGCGCGCGCGCACGCGCTCGAGCAGCTCTTCGATGCCCGGCATCGTGCCCTCGAAGAAGTCGCTCCAGAGCTCGTGAAAGTCGCGGATCGAGCCGCGATAGCCGGTCTTGTCGCAGATGAATTCGTAGAACTCCCAGAACGTCACCGCGCCGCGCTCCATGTCGCGATACGAGCCGGGCGCCTCGAGGATGTCGATCAGGTCGTCGCGTTGCACGGTCGACTCGCGGCAGATGTTCTCCAGCACGCGCTCGTAGGCGAGCTTGATGAGCGTGTTGCCGAGGTCGAACAGAAACCAGGTCGTGGCCATCGCGGAGCTACATTCTAAATACGCCGAATCGCGGCTCCGCGATCGGAGCGTTGTACGAGATCGACAGTCCCAGTCCGAGATAGATGCGCGTGTCGGCGGGATCGATCACGCCGTCATCCCACAAACGCGCGGTCGAAAAATAGGGACTGCCCTCTGTCTCATATTTCGCCAGCACGGGATCGGCGATGCTCCGTTCCTCCTCGGCCGACAGCTCCTTGCCCGCGCGCGCCAGCTGATCGCGCTTCACCGTCGTCAGCACGCCCGCGGCCTGTTCGCCGCCCATCACCGAGATGCGCGCGTTCGGCCACATCCAGAGAAAGCGCGGCGAATACGCGCGGCCGCACATGCCGTAGTTGCCGGCGCCGAACGAGCCGCCGAGGATCACCGTGAACTTCGGCACGGTCGAGTTGGCGACCGCGTGCACCATCTTCGCGCCGTCTTTCGCGATGCCGCCGCGCTCGTACTGCTTGCCGACCATGAAGCCGGTGATGTTCTGCAGGAAGACCAGCGGAATGCGCCGCTGGTTGCACAGCTCGATGAAGTGCGTCGCCTTCAGCGCCGACTCGGAGAAGAGCACGCCGTTGTTCGCGAGGATGCCGACCTTGTAGCCGAAGATGCGCGCGAAGCCGGTCACGAGCGTCGTGGCGTAGCGCTCCTTGAACTCCTGGAACTTCGAGCCGTCCACGATGCGCGCGATCACTTCGCGGACGTCATACGGCTTGCGCACGTCCATCGGAATCACGCCATGGAGCTCTTTCGGATCGTAGAGCGGATCCTCGGCCGCGATGCGCGCCGGCGGCTCGTTCTTCTCCAGCCGCAGGTTGTCGACGATGTTCCGCACGATGCCGATGGCGTGCTCGTCATCCTCCGCGAAATGATCCGCGACGCCGCTGATGCGCGTGTGCACGTCCGCGCCGCCCAGCTCTTCCGCCGTCACTTCTTCGCCGGTCGCGGCCTTCACGAGCGGAGGACCGCCGAGAAAGATCGTGCCGGTGCCTTTCACGATCACCGCCTCGTCGGACATCGCCGGAACGTATGCGCCGCCCGCGGTGCACGAGCCCATCACCGCGGAGATCTGCGGGATCTCCTGCGCCGACATCACGGCCTGGTTGTAGAAGATGCGTCCGAAGTGCTCGCGATCGGGGAATACCTCAGCCTGCAGCGGCAGGAACGCGCCGCCGGAATCGACGAGATAGACGCACGGAAGATGGTTCTGCAACGCCACTTCCTGCGCGCGCAGATGCTTCTTGACGGTGATCGGAAAGTACGTGCCGCCCTTGACCGTCGCGTCGTTGGCGATGATCAGACACTCGCGCTGGTGGATGCGCCCGATGCCGGTGATGATCCCCGCGGCCGGCGCCTCGTCGTCGTACATCCCATTCGCGGCCAGCGGCGAGAGCTCGAGAAACGGCGTGTCGGGATCGAGCAGCGCCGCGATGCGCTCCCGCGGCGGCATCTTGCCCTGCTCCTTGTGCCGCGCCAGGTATTTCGCCCCGCCGCCCTGCCGCGCCGTCTCCAGACGCCGGTTCAGCTCCTCGACCAATCCGCGCATCCGCTCCGCATTCGCGCTGAAGTCGGCTGAGGAGGTGTCGAGGTGCGTTTCCAACGGTTCCATGCGCGGCGGAGTTTATCTGATGGCGAATGTCATCCCGAGCGTGAGTCGAGGGACCTGGGCGGCGGGGCGGCACGAGGATCGTGCATCGAGCCACACGTCCGCCCAGGTCCCTCGCTCACGCTCGGGATGACAGGTGCGTCTTGATCAACCGCGTCGTCTCCGGATCGAGTGCGGCTAGTCGCGCAAGCTCCTCCTCATGCGATTCCGCGACCCGATCGACGAGTCCCATCTCCAGCGCCTCGGCCGCGGAGAACGTGCGGTTCGCGAGAAACAACTGATTGGCAGCGGCGCGCGTGAGCACCTTCCGCCACCGCGACGTTCCGCCGAAGCCGGTGACGATGCCGATGCGCGCGCCGGGATGCGCGAAGCGCGAGCGCGGAGTGGCCAGACGCACGTCGAATGCGAGCACGAGATCGAGCGCGCCGCCGAAACAGTCGCCGTCGATCAGCGCGACCGTGAGAGACGGCAGGCGCTCGATCGCCGCGAACACCTCCTGCCCGAGCTGCGCGAACGCGTACGCATCCATGGCGGTGAAGCGCTGCATCTCGGCCATGTCGGCGCCCGCGGCGAAAAGGCGCGACTGGCCGGATCTGAAGACGAGCGTGGTCGCGGAAATGCTGTCGATCGCGGAGCGCAGCTCCCGCAGCGCATCGCTGGAGAGCAGATTCATCCCGCCGTCGTCGAACGCGATCTCCGTCCAGTCGCGCGTCTCACTGACGGCGAACCGCGGCATCAGCGCTGGATCGCGGAACGGATCGCTTCGACGGCGGCGGAGGTCGGCGTGCCCGGCAGGAAGATCTCGCGGATGCCCAGCGCCTTCAGCTTCGGCACGTCCTGCTCCGGAATGATTCCGCCAGCGAACACCACGATCCCTTGCGCATCCTCTTCCTCGAGCAGGCGCATGATCTCCGGGAAGAGCACATTGTGCGCGCCGGAAAGGATCGAGAGACCGATCGCGTCGACGTCCTCCTGCACCGCCGCGGCCACGATCTGCTCGGGCGTCTGGCGCAGTCCGGTGTAGATCACTTCCATGCCCGAGTCGCGCAGCGCGCGGGCGATCACTTTCGCGCCGCGATCGTGGCCGTCGAGGCCTGGTTTGGCGATCAGCACCCGGATTTTTCGTTCGCTCATGAGGTCTCCCCTGCCGTCGAAGGAACGGCGCCGTCGCGGAACGTCGAGAGGATCACGATGTCGTGATAGCTCCCCTCGCGATAGAACTCGCGCCGCAGCCGCCCTTCCTGCACGAAGCCAAGCGTCTCCAGGATGTGCTTCGCGCGTTCGTTGTAATCGAAAACGTTGATGCGCAGCTTCTGCAGGTTCATCTCCTCGAACGCGAAGTGCACCAGCGTGCGGATCGCGTCGGCGCCGAACCCCTTGTTCCACGCGGCCGGCTCGCCGATGAACAGCCCGAATGCCGCCGTGCGCGACACCCAGTCGATGTCGTGGATCGAGGCGTTGCCGATGTGCGCGCGATCCTCCTTGCGCTCGATCGCAAAATGACGCTCCGACCCATCCGGCTGCATGGCCCGCTCCAGCCATTCGATCTCGTTCTGGAACGCGATCGGATAGCGCGACTTGAGCGTGCGCACGATGTTCGGATCGTTCATCCAGCGATAGCAGCGCTCGCCGTCCTCGCGCTCGAACGCGCGCAGGATCACATGCTCACCCGCGATCATGAATCGGCGGCCGGACTTTTCCCGGGGATCGGGCGCAAACGCGCGCTCGGTGCGGTTGGACATTCGGGCGCGGATTATAGAGTCGCAAAGTCGCAAAGTCTCAAAGAGGGCGCCATCGGCAATCTTTGCGACTTTGCCACTTTGAGACTTTGCGACTTTCCTATACTCCCCCGATGCGCATCGCACCGCTCGCCTCCCTGCTCCTGTCCGCCACGCTTCTCGCCCAGACGCCACAGCGCGGCGTGTTCCTCGAGGACATCGACCGCGGCGCGGATGCCTGTACGAATTTCTACGACTATGCGAACGGCGCGTGGCGCAAGGCCAATCCGATCCCGGCGTCGATGCAGCGATGGAGTCGCCGCTGGGCGTCCGGAGAGCTGAGCAAGGAGCAGTTGCGCACCATCCTCGACGATCTGTCGAAGCGCAACGACTGGCCGAAGAGCTCGATCGATCAGCAGGTCACCGACTTCTACGGCTCGTGCATGGACGAGCAGCGCATCAACGAGGCCGGCCTGAAGCCGATCGAGCCGCTGCTGGCCGAGATCGACGCAATCCGCACCCGCGCGCAGCTGCAGCAGATGATCACCCGCCTCGGCGATCTGCAGATCAGCGCGCCGTTCGGCATCGCCGCCTCGTACGACAACCACAATCCTCAACGGGTGATCGGCTTCGTCTTCGCGGGCGGTCTCAGCCTCCCCGACCGCGATTACTACATGTCCACGCAGCCGCGCTTCGTCGACACGCGCGCGAAGTACCTCGAGCACGTCGCGGCGATGTTCGCGCTCGCGGGGGAGAGCAAGGACGCTGCGCAGAAGTCCGCCAACGCCGTCTTCGCCCTCGAGTCACGGCTGGCCACCGCACATTTCACCAACGTCGAACGCCGCGATCCGAAGCTGAGCGACAACATGATGACCGTCGCCCAGCTGCAGAAGATGACGCCGCACTTCGACTGGACGTCGTACTTCCGCCGCACCGGTCTTCCCGGAGCGGACGTGAACGTCATGCAGCCGAAGTTCATGGCCACCGTCGACCGCGAGCTCGCGGAGACGCCGCTCGGCGCCTGGCGCACGTATCTGAAGTGGCGGCTGCTGACCACCGCGGCCGAACATCTCTCGAAGCCGTTCGTGGAGGAGAACTTCGCGTTCTACGACGCTTACCTGCGCGGCTCGAAGGAGATGAAGCCGCGCTGGAAGACGTGCGTCGAAACGACGGACGCGCTCCTCGGCGAGGCGCTCGGGCAGCGTTACGTCGAGCGCTACTTCCCCGCTGAAGCGAAGGCGCGCATGCAGGAGATGGTCACCAACCTGCTGGCGGCGATGGGCGACACCATCCGCGGCCTCGAATGGATGGGACCGGAGACGAAGAAGCAGGCGCTCGAAAAGCTGTCGACGTTCAATCCGAAAGTCGGCTATCCGGACAAGTGGCGCGACTACAGCTCCGTCGCGATCCGGCCGGGCGCGTACTTCCAGAACCTCGTCGCGGCGACAAAGTTCTCGACGATGGAAGACCGCTCGCGGATCGGAAAGGCCACCGATCGCGATCGCTGGGAGATGACGCCGCCGACCTCGAACGCGTACTACAACCCGCCGCTCAATGAGATCGTCTTCCCCGCCGGCATCCTGCAGCCGCCCGCGTTCGACGTGAACGCGACCGATGCGGTGAACTACGGCGCGATCGGCGTGGTCATCGGACACGAGATCAGCCACGGCTTCGACGACCAGGGCTCGCAGTACGACGCGCAGGGCCGCCTGCGGAACTGGTGGACGAACGAGGATCGCACGCGCTTTCTCGAACGCGCCGAGTGCGTGGTGAATCAGTTCGAGGGGTACTTCATCGAGCCGGGCATCCATCACAACGGCAAGCTGGTTCTCGGCGAATCGATCGGCGATCTCGCCGGCGCCAAGATCGCCTACCTCGGCCTGCAGAAAGCGCAGGCCAAAAATCCCGGCACGACCATCGACGGACTGACTCCCGACCAGCAATTCTTCATCGCCTGGGGCCAGTTCCGCGGCGACGAGCTGCGCCCGGAAACGAAACGCACCATGGTGCAGGGCGGCCCGCATCCGACCGGCGAGTTCCGCGTGATCGGCCCGCTCTCGAACATGCCCGAGTTCGCGGCCGCGTTCGGATGCAAACAGGATTCGTTGATGGTGCGGCCGGCCGAGAAGCGCTGCGAGGTCTGGTAGTCCGCGCCCCGTCATCCTGAGCGAAGCGAAGGATCTCCGAATGCGACGCTCTCGCATCCGGAGACCCTGTCGTGTCCGTCGCCGAATCCGCCGCCCGTCCGCGTCCGTATGTCGGACATGACCTCGACACCGACGACCCCTCCGCTCCCGCCTGGCCGCAACGGTCTCCCGCTCCTCGGGGAGACGCTCGCGTTCGCGAAGAATCCGTTCCGCTTCATCGACGAGCGTCTCGCGCGGCATGGGCGGATCTTCCGCTCGAACGTTCTCGGGCGGCGGTCGGTCGTGGTGGCCGGTCCCGAGGCGGCCGGGCACTTCATCGACGCCCGCATCGTCATGCGCGAAGGCTCGATGCCGCCGCACATCCAGGAGCTGTTCGGCGGACGGAGCCTGCCGCTGCTCGACGGCGAAGTGCACCGCGCGCGCAAGAGCGTCGTGCTGCAGGCCTTCACGCGCGCCGCGCTCACAGCGTACCTGCCGGGAATCCAGTCGACTACCGAGCGCTACTTCGAGCGCTGGTCGCGGGAGAACGAGATCGCCTGGCTGGACGAGATGAAGCGGCTGGCCATCGAGGTGATCTGCACGACCGTGATCGGCATGGCCCCCGGACCGCAGATGAATCGCCTGCGCCAGGACTACGGCACGCTCACCGCCGGATTCGCATCGTTGCCGGTCAACATCCCCGGCACGCGTTACCGCAAGGCGCTGCAGGCGCGCGATCGCATCCTCGCGGTGCTGCGCGCGTGCGTCGAACAGCGCCGCCGCACGCCCGCCGACGATGGCCTGTCGCGCATTCTCGCCGCGGCGGCCAGCACCGGCACCGCGCTGAGCGACGAAGAGGCCACGCTCGAAGCGCACCACATCGTCATCGCCGGCTACATCGTCTACGCGGAGCTCGGCGCGATGATCCAGCAGCTCACCGCGCATCCGCAGGTCCGCGAGCGTCTGGCGGCGGAGATCGCGGAGCAAGCACCGTCGGGCGCGCTGACGCTCGAACAGCTCGCGATGTCGATGCCGTATCTGATGCAGGTCGTCAATGAAGTGAAGCGCCTCTGCCCGATCATCCCGGCCGTATTCGGCAAGAGCCGGGAGACATTCGAGGTCGGCGGCTTGACCATTCCCGCCGGCTGGATGGTGATGTTCGCGCTGCGGCCCAGTCATGTGGAGCACGGCGTCTACACCGATCCGCAACGCTTCGATCCCGACCGCTTCTCGCCCGAGCGCGCCGAAGACCGCCGCCACGATCATGCCTTCGTGCCGCAGGGCGCCGGTCCGGCGATGGGACATCGCTGCCCCGGGCTCGATTACGCGACGTACTTCATGGCCGTCTTCGCGATCGTGCTGCTGCGCGGCTACACGTGGGCGCTCCCGCCGCAGAGTTTCGAAGTGGACTGGAGCAAGACGCCGCCGGACGTGAAGGGTGGCTTGCGCGCGCGAGTGCGGGCACAATGATGCCTTCATGCGCCCCGGTCCGTTCCTGCTCATCCTCCTGCTGACGTTCTCCGTTTCCGCCGCCGATTCCACTCCGTACTCCGTCGCGTCGCTGGTCCACGAACAGGACGCGGCGAAGTTGCGCAGTGCGCTGACCGAAGCCCTCGGCGCGCCTGCTCCGCTCGTGCGCGCCACCGCCGCGCGCGTGATCGCGGTGCGCGAGCTCTCCGACCTCCTCCCCCAGGTCCGCACGAATCTCGACGCCGAGGCAGATGCCACCGCTGCCCGCGAACAGATCCGCACCCTCGGGCTCCTCGGCAGCGAAGAAGACATCGCCGCCGCGGTGAAGGTCTCCGCGCGCTGGCCGGCGGGCATGGACGACGCGCTCGCGGTTGCGGTCGCGCGCCGCGGCGCCACGAATGCGCTTCCGATCTACAACGCCACGCTCAAAGAGACGCGGATGAACAACGCCGCGGAGTTCTTCCGCATCGCGCTGTGGGGACAGAGCAACATGATCCCCTTCACCGGCTCGCGCATGCTCGGCAGCAGCGACGAGGCCGGATGGCGCGGCCTGCTCTCCGCACTGGCCGACTCGCACGTGCCGATGAATCCGGGCGTGATGGCCACTTCGCTCGACGCGGAGCACGAAGGCATCCGGTCCGCATCGATCTGGTATCTCGTGCGCGGCTATGCACCCGATCCTTCGTCGCTGCATGCGCTCATCATCGAGAAACTGAAGACCGCGCGCCCGGAGCTGTCGTCCGATCGCGAGGATTTCGGCCGCGAGCTCCTGCGCCGCATGCTCGGTGGAGATCGGGTCAACGATCCGCGCTGGCTGAAGTTCCTGGCCAGCGAAGAAGCGGATGCGCTGCTGGCAGGCGACACGGCGGCACTGCAATACCTGACCGACGACGAGTACGCGATCCGCTACAACCGCTGCGAAGTGCAGGTGGTGGAATGCGCGCTGCCGGCCAAACGCAGTGCGGTCACGATCCCGTCGCAGCCGGTCGCGCCGCCCGCATTCACACTTCCCGAGCTTCTTCCCGCGGGCCTCGCCGACGCCATCGTCAAGAGCGCAGTCTGCCGCGACTCGTGGCTCGGCGTCGCCAGCGCGACCGTCGACCACGCCGGACGCGTCAAGACACTCGACCTGAAGTCAGTGAAGGCATCCCCGTCCTGCAAGACCGCCATCGACACGCTGATTCGCATTTCCTTCGCGAACAACACGTCACTGCGCAGCGCGTTCTCTGGCCCGGTCCTGCTCGCGCACTCGCATCGCTCCACGCTCTGTCTCGATGAGAACCAACCGGCGTGGGGCTTCGACTCCACGTTTCGCGTCGGCGGCTCGGTGCAGCCGCCGAAGGTGAAGAAGCGTGTCGAACCGCAATTTCCGGACAGCGCAATCGAGGCGATGGGAGCCGGGCGTAACGTGTTCGTGCTCGTGGAGAGCGTGATCTCCAGCACTGGCTGCGTACGCAGTATGCGCATTCTCGAACAATCGCCGTTCCCGGCGATGAACGGCGCCGCGCTGATGGCTCTCTCGCAATGGACATTCACCCCGGGCGCGGTGGACGGCAAGCCGGTCGACGTGATCTTCAACATGCTGTTCAACTTCAAGACCCGATGAGGCGTCTCCTCGCTCGTGCTGCAGCGCGTCGCGCAGATCTGCCGCACCGTGCTCGGCCCGCGGAACGTCGCCGGCCGCACCGGCGGCGAGGAGTTCCTGGCCATCCTGCCCGCGACGCCGGCCGCAATCGCACAAACGCTTGCCGAACGCCTGCGCGCCGCCGTCGAGTGTCTCCAGCTCGAGGAGATCGACCTGAACCTGCGCGTGACCATCAGCATCGGCGTCACCGAATCGCATGCAGGCGAATCGGTCTCGGATGTCACGCGGCGCGCGGACGAGCTCCTGTACCGCGCCAAGGAGGCAGGCCGGAATCGGGTGGAAGTCGCGGCGGCGTGAGGCGACTTGCGGTTTTTCCGACCCTCCGCGACACTTCCGCCCCGTGATCCTTCGTGCCCTGGCCGTTCTCGCTCTCGCGCCGCTCGCTCTCGCCAACACGCCACCCGCGGCGCCGGTCCTTCTCGAACCGTCGATGGAACTGCAGACCGTCAATGGCGCGGACGTGCACATGGTCACGGATCAATTCGTCGACGCGGACGGCGGCGAGCATTTCTGCACCGACTGGGAGATCCGGGAGGCGGGAGCCCTGATCTGGTCCGCGCCCTGCGTCGAGGGGTCGCTGAAGACGCACATCCACCTCGGCGATGGTGCGTTCGAGGGGACGCACGCCGGCGCAACGGAACTGCGCCCGCAAATGCGTCTCGCGCTGCGCGTCCGCTTTCGCGATGAAACGGATTGGAGCGATTGGACCGTGCGCTCGTTTCAGACCGGGAGTCCGACCCCGGTCGCGCCATTGCGCGTCGACGAGGTGCGGAACGTCCGCTGGGTCCATACGCCCGGCGCCTCGATCGAGCTGCTGACCGTCGACGGCGAGTCACTTCCGCGTCCGATGCCCGTCATCGTGCGGTTGCGCATCGCCGCGGGTGAGACCGGATCGAGCTCGCCCGAGAGCGACTACGCGTTCGAGGACGGACACGGCAACCAGCACACCATCTATCTCCCCGCCATCACGCTGCCGCCGCACGGCGAAGCGCTCTACTGGATCTCCGCGAACGGCGGCACGCATCTCGCCGAAGCAGCCGAGCGCACGCCCAATTTCTCGCGCATCGCGCGCGGCGCGCCGGTGCCGTGGAGCGTCGAGCGCGGATTCCGCGCGGAGATCTTCGCCACGGGACTGGAGCTGCCCGTCGGTCTCGTGGCGGTGCCGAATCCCGGCGACGCGCCCGATAGTCCGTTCGCGTATGTCGCGGAGCTGTACGGAAACGTGAAGGTGCTGACGCGCAATGGTGAGGTGAGCACGTTCGCGACCGGTCTGCTCAACTTCGATCCGCGCGCACCGATCCCCGGAAACGGCGAACGCGGTCTGGGCGGAATCACCATCGATCCCGCGAACGGCGACCTGATCGTCACCGCCGTCTATCGCCACGAGAACAGCGCGCAATTCGCGTCGCCGCGCGTGCTGCGCCTGCAGAGCGACGACGGCGGGCGCACCGCCGCGCGGGTCACGCCGGTCATCGAGTTCCCGGGCGAGTCGACGACGCCGTCGCATCAGATCTCCAACGTCACCATCGGGCCGGACGGCAAGCTCTACGTGCACGTCGGCAGCAGCTTTTCGTGGATCGCGCAGGACCTGAACACCATCGACGGAAAGATCCTGCGCATCAACGGCGACGGCACCGCGCCGTCCGACAATCCGTTCTACGACGCCGGCAACGGCATCACCGCCACCGACTACATCTTCGCTCTCGGCTTCCGCAATCCGTTCGGGGGCGCGTGGCGTTTTGCCGATCAGTCGCTGTACGAAGTGGAGAACGGACCGTCGATCGATCGCCTCGCCAAGGTCGTGCGCGGACGCAACTATCTGTGGGACGGCACCGATCCGAGCATGCGCAATTTCGCGACGTTCAACTGGCCGTGGCCGGTCGCGCCGATCCAGATCGCGTTCGTCGAGCCGGAACGCTTCGACGGCAGCGGCTTCCCGGCGTCGAAGCTCGGCTCCGCGTTCGTGACCGAATCGGGGGCGACGTGGGCCAGCGGACCGCAGGAGTACGGCAAGCGCATCAGCGAGCTCGTGCTCGGCTTCGACGAGTCGACCGTCAGCGGACCGTCGCCGTTCGCCGTGTACGACGGCAGCGGCAAAGCCACCGCGGCCGGCCTCCTCGCGGGTCCGGACGGTTTGTACTTCACCGACCTGTATCGCGACTACGGCTACGTCAGTCCCTTCGACGCCGGCGCGAACGTGATCCGCATCCGCTGGGTCGGTACCGCCGATTTCGACGCGCGCTTCCACAGCGCGTCGACGATCGCGCTCATCGATCGCTCGAATGTTCCCGACGTCGAATCGATCACGTGGGACTTCGGCGACGGCACGACCAGCAGCAATGCGAATCCCGTGCATCGCTACGCGCAGTCCGGAACATACATCGTGCGGCAGACCGTGACCGGCCCGCGCGGCACGGTCACGCATGCACAAAGAGTGTTCGCGGGCGGTGACGCGGATGCCGTTCACGCCGAGTACTACGAAAGCGACGCGGCGCCCGAGCCCGCGGTAGTGCGCTCCGAGCGTGCGCTGAATTTCGACTGGAGCGAGGCCGGGCCTACGCCGCTCGTTCCCGCGGACGGCTTCGCCGCCGACTTCACGACGCGCATCGCGCCGCGCTTTTCCGAGACCTACACGTTCACCGTGCAATCACCCGATCGCGTGCGCCTCACACTGGACGGAAAACCGCTTCTCGACAACAGCTCCGGCCCATCGACCGCCTCGATCGCACTGATCGCCGGCCACACCTACGAGCTCGCCCTGCACTACGCGGAGAACTCCGCCGCGCCGTCGCTGCGCGTGACGTGGGAGAGCGCGAGTCAGCGGCCGTTCGTCGTGCCGCAGACGGCGGGCACGCCGCGGCGCCGCGCGGTCACGCCGCCCTAATCGCCATGTTCATCGAGCGCGATCGCTTTCTCACGGAGCTCCTCGGCGCGGCCCGGAGCGCGCGGGAAGGACGCGGTCTGACCATCGCGCTCGCCGGTGAAGCCGGCATCGGCAAGACCACGCTGGTCAGCCATCTCGCGGAGACTGCGCGCGCGGAAGGGATGCGCGTGTTGTGGTCCGGCTGCGAAGCGCTCTTCACGCCGCGTCCACTCGGCCCGCTGTACGACATCGCCGATGCGCTCGGCCCCGGCGTCAACGCATTGCTCGGTGCGGACGGTCAACGCGAGCGGCTCTTCCCGGCGGTGCTCGCGGCGGCGGGCGAAATGCCCACGCTGCTGGTCGTGGAAGACGTGCACTGGGCCGATCACGCCACGATCGATCTGCTGAAGTACCTGGTGCGGCGGATTGCACGCGCGCCGCTGCTGCTGGTGGTGACGTATCGCGATGACGAGGTGGCGGCGGACGATCCGCTGATCTCGCTTCTGGGCGTGTCGACGCAGGCCCGGCGCATCGCTCTGCCGCGTCTCTCCGCGAGCGGCGTGACCGCGCTCGCGGCCAGCACCGGGCGCGACGCGCGCGCCATCTACGAGCTCACCGGCGGCAATCCGTTCTATGTCGCGGAGCTGCTGGCCGCGGACGGCGAAGGCGTGCCGCCATCCGTGCGCGACGCGGTGCTCGCGCGCGCGGCGAAGCTCTCCCCGTCCGCGCGTGCGATCGTCGAGCTCGCGTCGACCGTTCCCGGAAAAGCGGAGCGATGGCTGATCGAAGCGGCGTCGCCGGACATCGAAGACGCATCGATGATCGAGGCCACCAGCTCGGGGATCCTGTCGCTGCAGCACGACGCGCTCGTGTTCCGTCACGAGCTCGGACGCCGCGCCATCGAGGACTCGCTGCATTCCGTGCGGCGGCAGTCGCTCCACGCCACCGTGCTGGACGTGCTGCGCCGCCGCGGCGGCATTTCGCCGGCCAGGCTCGCGCATCATGCGGCGGAGGCACGCGATGCCGAGGCCATTCGCACGCTCGCGCCGCTGGCGGCGGAAGAAGCGATTCGCGCCGATGCCCATCGCGAGGCCGCGGCGCATTACCGCCGGCTGCTCGCGCTCGCCGATGCCTTCGACGATCGCGATCGCGCGCAACTACTCGAGTCGCTGTCGTACGAGTGCTACCTCACGCAGCAGGAGGAAGAAGCGCTCGCACACCGCGCGGCCGCGCTCGCGATCTGGCGCCGGCTCGGCGACCGGCTGCGCGAAGGCGACACGCTGCGCTGGATCTCGCGGCTGCAATGGTTCGCGGGACGCAGTGCCGAGGCGCGTGAAGCCGCGCACGCGGCAATCGACGTGCTGGAACCGTTGCCGCCGGGACCGGAACTGGCGATGGCCTGGAGCAACCGCGCGCAGTTGCACATGCTCGCGCAGGAGATCGACGACGCGATGGCGTGGGGCACGCGCGCGATCGAGCTCGCGCAACGCCTCGGCGATCCGGGCATCCTCTCGCACGCGCTGAACAACGTCGGCACCGCCGAAGCGCTGGCCGGCCGTGCGGAAGGCGCGGCCAGCCTCGACGAAAGCCTGCGCATCGCCTTGCAGTACGGCTTTCAGGAGCACGCGGCGCGCGCGTACACGAACATCGGCAGCGGTGCGGTGCGCGCCGGCGACTTCGCGCGCGCGGAGCAGGCGCTCGATGAAGGCATCGCGTACAGCACCGATCGCGATCTCGATGCCTGGCGGATGTACATGCTGGCCTGGCGTGCGCGATTGCGGCTCGAGCGCGGGCAGTGGACCGTGGCCGCCGACGATGCGCACAGCGTGCTCGCCTTCCGCGGCGGTCCCGCCGTCAGCCGCATCCCGGCGCTGGCCGTCCTCGGCACGATCCGCATCCGCCGCGGCGATCCGGGCGGCATGGAGCTGCTCGAAGAAGCGCGGCAACTGGCCATGCGCACGCGCGAGATCCAGCGCATCGCGCCGGTCACCGTCGCGCGTGCCGAGGCGGCGTGGCTGCGCGGCGATGCCGCGGCGATGATCGATGAGACGCGAGCCGTGTTCGCGATGGCCGAAGCGGACGAGCCGTGGGCGCGTGGCGCGCTGGCGCTCGCGTTATGGCGTGCCGGAGCACTTGATGGCGTTCCCGAACGCATCGCGAGCCCATGCGCGTTGGAGATTTCCGGCGACCCTCGCGGCGCCGCGGAAGCGTGGGAACGCGCCGGACGTCCGTGGGAAGCCGCGGCCGCGCTCTCGGTCAGCAACAATCCCGAAGATCTCCGGCGCGCTCTGACGTTGCTCGCTCCCCTCGGCGATCGGGCGCTGTCGGCGAAGCTGGCCGCGCGGTTACCGCAGGCGCGCGGTCCGCGTGCCTCGACGCGCGGCAACCCGCACGGCCTGACCGCGCGCGAAGTCGAGATCGTCTCGCTGCTCGCGGACGGACTGCGCAACGCCGACATCGCCGCGCGCCTGTTTCTCTCGCCGAAGACCGTCGACCATCACGTCTCGGCCATCCTGGCCAAGCTCGGCGCGCGCACGCGCGGCGAAGCCGCCGCGAAATTCAGGGAATCAAAATAGGGAGTCCTCCCGATGTGTCCCGCCTCGCCGCGCTCTATGTTGGCGTCATCACGATGAAGGAGACACCAATGCCGAGATACATGGTGGAACGCACATTTGCCGATGGACTGCACATCCCGATCACCGAACAGGGCGCGGCCGCCTGCGCCAACGTCGTCGGAGTCAACGCCGAGTCGGGCGTGAACTGGGTGCACTCGTACGTCAGCGAGGACAAGCAGAAGACGTTCTGCATCTACGACGCGCCGAATCCCGAGGCCATCCGGCGCACGGCAGACCAGAACGGTCTGCCGATCAACCAGATCACGGAAGTGCGCGTGCTCGATCCGTTCTTCTACCGCTGAGGAATCCGCTAAAGAGTTCCTCCCGGCAACTGGATGGTCAGCGTCGTCCCGGTGCCGCTCGGGAGAAATCCCGCCAGCATCGGGCACGACGAGCCGGCGATCAGGTTGATGGTGTAGTTCTGATTGCCGTTGCCGGTGTTGTAGATCAGCGTGAACGATGACGCGAGGCCGCTGACCTGCGTCGACGACTGCGAAGGCAACGGCGTTCCGTTCACGGAGCCTTGCGCGCCATCGCCGGTGATGAACGTGACGGTGTAGGTCTCGCTGTTCGTGAGGACGGGCAGCGAAGTGCCGGTCATGTCATTGATGGCGATCGTGGCAACGCTGCTGGTGTCCGCGGACGAGAGCGTGCTGCTCTGCCCCGCCTCGTCGTCGAATGCGAACGCGTAGATCGCGTCGCCGGTGCTGTGCAGCGCGGCGGAGTAGAGGTTGTACCAGGGCCCGGGATTGGAGCCGCCGCTTTGCATGTCGGTCGGGAGCTGCGGGCTGTTCTGGTAGTACGGCGGAAGCTGCGACGGAACGAACGGCGACATCAGAATCGGCGCGGGCGTCGATGGCGGCAGCGGCAGGATGCCGGTGTTCATCGCGGCGTCGAGCGCCGTCACGATCACACCCTGCGCGGTGCTGTCCTGCGGCGTCCAGGGATCGGTGGTGGTCGGACCGTTGCAGCCCAGCACATCGTTCGACGTCGGCAGCGGCAATGTGACCGTGGTCGTCGGCGCGGCATTGGTGAACACGAAATTGCCGTTGCTGACCTGACCGGTGAAGAGCGAGTTGGCCGCGGTGATGTTCAATCCTGACACGCCGATGAGCTGACTGCAGTCGATGGCAAGCTGGTTGTTCTCGTAGAACGACCACACCGCGGCGATGTACGGATCGAAGTAGTCGTCCGGAAAATTCGCTGAGGCGTTCGAACTGCCGATGGCCTCGTCCGGCGCCATCACGCGCAGCGGCGCGCTGCCGCCGAGAGAGGACGGCGCATTCAGCGCCAACAGGTTCCATGGACTGGCAGCCAGTGCATTCGCAAGTGTCGAAAGCAGGCTCGCGCGCGACTGCGTGAGTCCGGCGGTCAGTCCGTTCATCGACAGCGTGAACGGGATGCCGAAGAAATCGACCGCGGTCGTGTCGATCCAGACGCCGCCGGCGATGTTCAGCGACGGGTCGGGCGGCACGAGATTGAACTCGAACTTGTCGTAGATCACGTAGTAATTCGGATCGAGCGGATTGAAGCCGTTCGGATCGCTGATGGTGGTCGCGCTGCCGACGTTCACGTTCAGGCAGAGCGGCTGACCGATGGAGACGTACACGCGTCCTGTACACGCCGGGAGGTACATCACGTAGGCGTTGCCCGCACTGTTCTTCGGGAAGGACGTGAGCGGCTGCGCGTACGCCGACGAGAGCGTCGTGGCGTCCGGCGTGACCAGCGTGCCGTTGCCCGAGGAGTCGAACTGGACGTACGACTGATCGGCGGCACTGGTGCCGGTGTCAGGCAGCCACGCCTTGCCGAAGGCGAGCACGTAAACCTGCGAGTCGCTGAAAACGTTCGAGTTGTTGGCGATCTGGACCTGGAATGCGGCCATGAAATCTCCTTCTTCGACTGAACTCTGGACCGCGCGTAGTGTTGCACAGGAATCGTGCGGATGAGGTGGTTCGCGCGGCGTTTACGCGATCTCAGGCATGACCAACCTTCTACGTACTCTGATCGTCCTCTGTCTCGCCGTTCCGGCGTTCGCCATCTCCCCCGCCGACATCGGCACGACCGACATCCGCAAGCTCGTCGACGTGAAGTCGATCCGCGGCGCCAAAGGCTCGAAACGCGTGGCCGTGGCCGGCTATCGCGTGATCTTCACCACGCGCAGCAAAGTGGTCGCGCGCGCGGAAGACTGGCTCGGCGGCGTCGGCGGCGGCAGCAGCTCCGGCGCCAAGGCCACGATGGAAGTGGTCCTCGGCAACGTCGACTTCCCGACACTGCAGGCCATCGCCGACGCGGCGTACGCCGATCTCACCGAGGAACTGAAAGCTTCCGGCCTGGACGTCGTGCCGCTCGAGACCATCACCGCCGCACCCTCCTACCAGAAGATGAAGATCACCGGCAGCACCGCGGAGAAGCCGTACACGAAGAGGTCACGCGATGCGAAGACGCATTACCTGGTCGTTTCGCCGGCCGCCATCCCGCTCTGGTTCACGAACTGGGACGGCGACGTCAGCGATCAGGGGATGAATCAGACCAACACTCGCGCGCTGCTGGCGATCTCCAAGGAGATCGACGCGCTGCTGCTCTTCCCCATCATGCACGTCGACTTCGCCACGCTCGGCGGCTCCGGCGGCAAGTTCGCGCGCCGCGCGTCAGTCAGCGCGAAGGCCGCCATCTACGCGAATCCCGCCTACACGCTCTTCTACATCGGCAACGACAAGGGATTTCAGTTCGCGCGCATTCACGACGGCATCGGCGTCGAAGGCGATCCGGGCGAGTTCGTCACCGCCGATCACGCCTCCAACGAAGCGTTCATCGGCTCCATGCAGAAGATCGGCATCGACTTCGGACCGGTCAAGAGCAGGAAGAACATGGTCCTGCAGACCAATCGCGAGAACTTCCACGGCCTCGCGCTCGAAGCGCTCAGCGGAACGAACGAAGCGTTCCGCCGCGGACTGCAGGAAGCGCAGAAGTAGCCGCGCCAGTCCCCTCTCCCCCCATCGCGGGGAGAGGGCGGACGGTGAGGGGCAAAGGCTTGCGTAACGGTCGCCCCTCACCCAACCCTCTCCCCGCACAGCGGGGAGAGGGGCTGATCGCTGACCCTACTCTCCGTCCCAATCGCCGCCGAGCGGAAACTCCCCCGCTCTGGCCTGGAACTGAAAGATGAACTCGCTCAGCCCGAAATCATTCGTCAGATGCATGTTGAGCGTTGACGGCAGGTAGACGCCCACGCCGTCGATTTCGTCGCCATTCCAATCGCCCGCCAGCGGCAGAACGCCGGGCAGTCCGAACTGGAACGCGATCGCGTCCGCGACGAATGCGTTGAACAGGAAGAACGTCGTCGTCGACGGTTGGAAGAGCCCGACCGTATCCAGACCATCCCCGTCCCAGTCGCCGCCGAGCGGCAGATCGCCCGGCTGTCCGGCGACGAACTGGATGTCCACATTCGGGAAGTCGCCGTCGACGGCGCGGCTGTTGGTCAGGAAAAACGACGTACCGAGCTTCGGATCGGTGCGGAAGAGCCCGATTGTGTCGAACCCGTCGCCATCCCAGTCGCCCGCCATCGGCAGATCGCCTTCCGCGCCGACGAAGTTGATCGTGAGCGTCTGCGTTCCCTGCTGCAGCAGGAACTGCCCCGTCGACGGACGGAACACGCCGGCATCCGTGATGCTGTCCGCATCCCAATCGCCCACGACCGGGAGATCGCCAGCCTGACCGAAGACCACCGTCAGGTCCGGCCCGCCGGTCGTGTTCTTGTTGCGCAACAGGAACTGGTTCGAGACGAAGTCATACAACCCGGTCGTATCGGCCGGCGTCGACTCCACCTTTGCCACGAACGCATCGCGCACGCCGCCGAACTTCGTCTGGAACGCTTCCGGCGTCGTCGGCAGAGCGCCGGTCGACGAGCCGGCGATGTACGCGGCATCGCTCGCATCGACCGCGATGCCTGCCGCCTTCGTTCCGTCGCCGCCGAACGTGGTCGAGTAGATCAACTGCGGGAGGAACGTCGCGGAGTCGCTCGCCTCGACCTTCGCCACGAATGCCGTCCCGCGCTGTTCCGGAGGCAGGCCGCCGGCCTCGCTTTCGCCGGCCGGGAAGGTGTTGCGCGACGTGGTATTGCCGGTGACGTACGCGTTGCCGGCGCTGTCGACGGCGATGCCCATCCCCTCTTCGAAGTCGGTGCCGCTGACGTTGCCGTTCTCTCCGCCGAGGAAGCTGCAGTAGAAGAGCGCGGTGCCGTCGGCGTTGAGCTTCGCCACGAACGCCTCTCCGTTGAATTGCACCAGATCGAATGCATTGAGCAGCGGAAATGCAGTCGCCGCCGAGCGCGTCGCGCCGGTGATGTATGCGCGCTGGAAGGCGTCGACGGCGATCGACTCGACCCGATCGTTCCCGTTGCCGCCGAAGTACGTGAGATACGTCAGCGAGGAATCGCCTTTCGCTTCCGTGTCGATCTTCGCGACGAAGCCGTCGAACGCATCGCCCTGAAAGAACGCCTGCAGCGGCGGAAGCGATTGTCCGGCCGGGCTCTTCGTCTCCAGATCGGTGGAACGGGTGCGCCCTCCCACGTACGCGTTGCCAACGTCGTCGGTGGCGATTCCGAACCCCTCATCGTCGTCTCTGCCGCCGAGATAGCTCGCGTAACGCAGCGTGTCGTCGCCCTTCGACTGATTCGGATCGAAGACCGCCACGAACACGTCCGTGCCGTCGGAGGACGACTTGCGCGAACGCTGAAATCCGTTCGGCGTGTCGAGGTCGTTCGAACTGGTGGTGCCGGTGATGTAGATCAGGCCGCGCGCATCGACGGCCACCGCCTCGCCGGCGTCCTCCGCCTTCTCGTTCGAGAAGAGCGCGCTGCCGCCATAGAAGGTCGAGTAGAGAATCTTGTCCCCCTCGGCATTGAGCATGGTCACGATCGCGTCGCTGTTGCGGCGCCCGCAACATGCTCCGTTGCCTTGATAGGCGTTCTCCGTCACCGGATAGTCGCTGTCGTTCGACACATTCTCCGTGGCGCCGGTGATGCACGCCTTGCCTTCGGACGTGACGGCGATGCCTCTTGCGCTCACGGCGTTGTTGGTACCGATCAGCGTCGAATAGATCAGGTCCGTGCCGCCGGCGTTCAGCTTGGTGACGAACAGGAAGAAATCGCCGCCGCTGGTCTCCAGTCCGCCGCGCTGCGGGAAGTCGTTCGGACCCGACTCCGTCACTCCCGTAACGAAGGCCTGACCCTGTGCGTCGACCGCGATGCCGAATGCGTCATCGGCCAGGCTGCCGCCGAGGTAGGTCGAATACACCACTACGGGATCGATGATCAGCGGCTGGCTCGCGTCGTACGCGCCGACTTTGAATCCGATCTCACGCCGTCCGCGGAGGACGTACTCTCCCTGAACGCGCGTGTGCCCCTGATAGAGCACCGGCGCGTGCTGAATGACGTCGCCCGCGGGCGTCTTGGCGATCAGATTTCCGTTCCGATCGAGCCGCAGCCGTGAGGCGCCCTCGAGCCTCATGCGGATCTGCGACGGATCGACGCCGGGACTGACGATGAAGTCGTACTCCAGCGCGTTCTGCGTCCCGTGCCACACGACGTCGATGCCTTTCCAGACGTCGCTGTAGCGCACGCGCCGATAGGTCGGCACGCCGGTGCGCCATTGGCTGCGATCGTTGCCGAGCAGGTAGTTGATCTTCCCCTGCAGCAGTTCCTCGCCGGCCATCACCGGACCGGTATTCGCACCGACCATGCGCATGCGCAGCACCGCGGACTTTCGCTGCGCCGGCTGGCGCAGCGAAAGCACCGCCTCGGTGCCTGTGAGGAAGAGCGTGTAGTTGCGTCCCCGGGACAGGTACTCGACTTCCGCCGCGGACTGGCCGCGGTTGCGCTCGAAGCTCAACGGCAGCGTTCCGTAGGGCGCCGCAACCGCCGGCATCGCGAGCAGGACGAGCAGGATTGGGATGAATGGATGTTTCACAGCGTGAACATAGGCGCCGCCGCGTCCGGCGTCCTGAAAGCGCCCTGAAATCTCGCTGAAACGCAGCGTCCCTCAAAACAGATTCTCGTCCGCGGTCGGCCCGTAGATCGACGGCAGCGGAACGTCGAGCATCCGCAGGTATACCGTGAGCTGTCCGCGATGGTGATACCAGTGGTTCAGCATCACCGACCGCCACATGGCCATGCGTGGCATGTCGAGCAGCGTCTGCCCTTTCTTGGTCATGCGCCACTGCACGGACAATCCCTCATCGCCCCACGCCGCGAGACGCTCGTTCGCAAAGGGCACGCTCGCGTCGAGCGTCGCCAGGATCTCCGCGACGGAGGCATCGTCACGAACGCTGATGTCTGGCAGTTCGACATCGTTCGCAATCAGCTCGGCGATGGCCCGAGGCAGCAGCGCGATGTGAAACGCGAGCTGCCCCAGGCTCATCGACTTCGGATGCGGACGCCACCTGAGCTGCGCTTCCGGCACGCGCTCCAGCACGCGGCGCGTCCTGGCCGCCTCACGCGTCAGCTCGGCGGCGAATTGCTCCGCAAGCGACATCACTGCACCGCCTTCGGATCCATCCACAGCACTTCCCAGTGATGGCCGTCGAGATCGTAGAAGCTCCAGTTGTACATGAAGCCGTGGTCCACCGGATCGAGCGCATGCCGTCCGCCGGCGTCGATGGCCTTCCTGACGATCTGATCGACCTCGACCTTGCTCTCGCACGACAGCGCGAAGATCGCCTCGGTATGCGTGCTCGTGTCGCAGATCTGGTTCTTGGTGAATCCGCGGAAAAACGGCTCGCTGAGCAGCATCACGAAGGCCTGGTCGCTGACGATCATGCAGGCCGCCTTGTCATCGGTGAACTGCTGGTTGTAGGTGAAGCCGAGCGCGCTGAAGAAGTCCTTCGTTTTCGGCAGATCGCGGACGGGCAGGTTGACGAAGATCATGCGTGACATGGTTTTTCTCTCCTTTTAGTACTGCAGCGCGCGGACGCGCCGGTCGCGTAACCAGAGTCCGCCCCACAACAGAGCGGCGATGTAGACGGGAAAAAGGATGTGGCTGAACAGCGGGTTGTCGATGCGCAGGTGCGTGGCGATCGCGCCGCCGAGATAGCCGGTCCAGAGAATGGCGCCGAGCACCGAGGTGCGCGGGATCAGGTACGCGATCAGGCATATCACCTGGATCACGCCCAGCGTGAGCAGGACGTCGGCAGGCCAGCCGAGCTGCGTCGTGCCTTCGATGACCGCCGCGGGCCTCATCAGCTTGCCGATCGCGTCGAAGAGAAGAAAGAGAACCGCGATGCCGCTCAGGATGCGGCCGGCGATTTGTGCTTTGCGCGAGATGTCCATCGAATGTCTCCTTCGAAATTGGTTTGTCGAAGGGATAGACCGCGCCTCGCGGCAAAACTCATCGGTGGCTCGAGAAAAAGTTCCTCGGTGCCTCGGTTCCTCGGAGTTCCTCGGAGTCGCGCCCCCACCCTCCGAGGAACTCCGAGGAACCCGAGGCACTCCGAGGAACTCGACTCACGGCATCTGCAGCGGCAGGCCGAACATCGGGAACAGCGTCTCGGTATCGAGGAACGAATTCCAGCCGCTGATCCGGCCGCCGTCGAGCTCGAGCACGATCAGCGCCCACGCGTGATGCGTCCCCGGCGTTTCGCTGGGACGGTATTGCGCGAACGCCGGCGAGGCCGAGGCCGCAACCGGCACGAGACGCGAGCCGCGGCATGGCGCGCCGGGACCGGTGAGCCAGGCGCGGACCGGCTCCGGCCCCTGCAGCCACAGCGTGTACGGCGGCATCGAGAACGTGGCGTCGTGGCGCAGCAGCGAGACCAGTCCGTCGACGTCGTACCGCTGGAACGCATCGACGTAGCGGTCGAGCAGTTCCACTTCCTCGTCATTCAGCGCATCGGCCGACGCCGCGCCATTGCGCGCGGCCATCGTCGCGCGCGCACGCTGCAAGCCGCTGTTCACCGCCGCGACGGTCATGTCCAGGCATTCCCCGATCTCGGCGGCGGACCAGCCCAGGACGTCGGCGAGGAGCAGCGCGGCCCGCTGGCGCGGCGGCAGATGCTGCAGCGCCGCGACGAACGCCAGACGGATGCTCTGGCGCAGCGCGGTCAGCTCGAACGGATCTGCATCCGCCGGAATCGCACGCGCATCCGGAATCGGTTCGAGCCAGTGCGTGCGCTCCCGCGCGTCGAGCGTCGCCTCTTCGAACGGCACCGCCGGACCGCCTTCCATCGGCCGCATGCGACGCGCGCCGTCCGACAGCAAGTCCAGACAGACATTCGTGGCGATGCGATACAGCCACGTGCGCAGCGACGCCCGTCCTTCGAAGCGATCGAGGCTGCGCCACGCGCGCACGATCGTCTCCTGCACCGCATCATCCACATCGGCGGCCGAGCCGAGCATGCGGTAGCAGTGTCCGGTGAGTGCGGTGCGATGTGCTTCGAGCGCGGAGACGTCGACGTGCATGGCGCGCTGATTATCCACGCACGCGTCATCGCCACAAGTGGACGTACGTACGGAATCAGCCAGCCTCAGCCACCCCTACAATGCCCTCATGCCCATCCGCCCCCGTGCCACCGGTCTCCTTCTCCTCGCCGTCCTCTTCTCCTTGCCCGCGATGGCCGGGAATCACCGCTGGACCATCCATGGACCGGACGGCGGATCGGTCGATCGTCTGGTCTACGATCCCGCGGATTCATCCATCGTCTACGCAGGGACCAACAACGGCTTGTTTCGGAGCACGGATGGCGGCGTGAGCTGGACCGCCGCACGAGAGATTCTCGGCACGAGTGTCTTCGACGTCGCTGTCGCAAACGACAATCCGCAGAGAGTCTTCGCGTCGACAGTCTTCGGGCTCTTTGGCAGTACCGACCGCGGTGTGACGTGGCGCGTCGCGCATGGATTCGCATCGTTCCAGGTGGCGGTGAGCGATGACGGCATGGTGGTCTACAGCGCCGCCACGTCCGGACCGATCCGGTCGACGGATGGCGGTACGACGTTTGGTTCGACCGGCACGGGCCTTCCGCCATCGTCGTCCGTGTCCGGCATCGTCATCGATCCGCAGAATCCGGACACGGTGTACGCATCGCTGCTCATGAACGCGGGCGTCTACAAATCGGTGAACGGCGGCGCGCAGTGGACGGCGGCGAACAGCGGCCTGTCTTCAGCGCTGTATTACGCGCTGGTCATCGATCCCTCGAATCCGGCCACGCTGTATCTCGGCGCGGGCGGCGCAATTTACAAGAGCACCGACAGCGGCAGCTCCTGGTCGTCGTTGATCCAATCGGTTTACGCCTATGGCCTCGCCGTGAGTGCCAGCGCTCCGTCGACGATCATCGCGGCAGCGGATCGCGGCATGCTGAAGAGCACGAATGGCGGCTCGAGCTGGAGCAGTCCGAAGCTGAGCGCGGCCACGGCGGTGGCGATCGATCCGGACAATCCCGCCAATGTGCTCGCCGTGACGAGCATGAACCTGATGCGCAGCACGGATGGCGGCGTGAATTACGCGCTCGCCGGCTCCGGGCTCACCGCGCACTACACACAGTCCATCGCCGTCGATCCGCGGAACGCATCGACGGTTTACACGTCCGGACCGTCCGGCACGTTCAAAAGCACGGATCGCGGCCGGTCATGGACGTCCATCGGATCGCTGGCCGCGGCGCTCGCGGTCGATCCATTCGACGCGTCGACGCTTTACGCGATCTCGTCGGGATCGGTCATTCGCAGCGTCAACGGCGGTGCGACGTGGCAGTCGTTCCGCGAAGGACTTCCGAGCGGGGCCGCCTCCGCAATCGTGACGGATCCGGGAACCGCCGGGACGCTGTATGCGCTCGTCGGAAACACGATCTATCAGCGGACATCCGACACGACGTGGGCCGCGCGCATGAACGGATTGCCTGCTGGTTTCTTTCCACTCTTCGTCATCGCCAATGGTTCCACGGTCTACACCGGAGACGCGTCCGCGTTGTTCCGGAGCGTCGACGGCGCCGGCAGCTGGACCGAGATCCACGGCGCGGGCCTCGCAGGACTGGCGGTCGATCCGCACGATGCCAATCATCTGTTCGCCTGGGCGTCGGGAGTGAGCGAGTCGAAGAACGGCGGCACGAGCTGGACCACACTCACCGGATTGCCCAACGGCAGCAGCATCGTCTTCGATCCGAACGTGCCCGGACGCATCTATGCGCGCTCCGGCAATGGTGTGAGGCGCAGCGGCGACGGAGGCTTGACCTGGGCGAACCTCGACGACGCCGACGGAGTGATCGACGCCACGATTCTCGCGGTCGCGCCCGATGGGAAGACGCTGTATGCAGGAGGCACGCGCGGCGGCATCTGGATCTACGACCTCGCACGCCGGCGCGCGGCGTCGCATTAGTGCAACCTCACGTCACGTGAATCGTCCAAACACACATGCAGCCATACTGCACGTCGTGTTATCGCGATCTTCCGTCCGAGGACGCGCAGTGCCGTTGTAGCCGCTCCGCGCCTGCGACCTCGTCCATCGTCGTCGGGTTGCTCGTGTTTGCGATGGTGATGACCGGTGTGCTGACCCTGGATGCGCGTCTCTGTTATGCCGGCGCCGCGATCGGCATCGTGACGCTCGCGGTTCAGCTCATCCGCCGGTAGTGTGGTGTCTCGCAAATAGGTGCGCGTAATTCGGCGCGATGGAGGCTCGATGGCGAGCCGGCGCGACGCAGGCGATGCGGTGTCATCGTGGAGGAGCGGCGGCGAAGCAAGCGCGCCTTCAGCGCGTCGAAGAACGCACACCTATTTGCGAGACACCACACTGGAGGCTGAGCGCGCCGCGCGCGTCATGGCCACCAGCACGCGCCTGGCCTCGTCGCGCGACGTGACCGGTTCCGGAAACGGAATCCGCGTTCCCTTCATCCCCTCGGCAGTGCGCGCACGCACGACGAAGCCGAGCCGGTCGCACGAGACCATGGTCGCCTCCTCGGCATCCAGTCCGCCGAGATGGCGCGTGATCTCGCGCAGCGCATCGGCGTGATCCGCGTTCATGTGCTCCATGATCCCGGCGGCGAACGGCGCCAGCGGATCCGGCTCCGCGGCGCGATAGTCATCCGCGGCCACCCATCCCATCACGCCGAAGCCGCCGACGAAGTAGACCGCCGACACATCGAGACGGAAGAAGGAGAAATCCGAGAAATCGATCCAGTACTTCGACGACGGGTGACGTTCGAGATACGCGTTGCGAATGGTGTCCGTCGATTCGATGCGCGTCACACTGCCGAGGAGCGTGGCGCGCGGCGATCCGAGCGGATCGGAACCGCTGCCGCTCTGCATGACCAGCAGGCTCGCGCGCGGGTCGGCGATCACGTTCTGCGTGTGAATGGCCATCCCGCTGATGAGAAACAGCGGCGCCGCGTCGTCGAGCAGCGCGTACGGCATGACCGAGGCGAACGGGTACCCGGCGTGACGCGCCGAGTGCGTGGCAAGCGTGCCGACGCGCTCCTCGGCGAGCAGTGTGCGCACGCGTTCCGCATGCGAGGGCTCGGGACCGGACGGCGGCTGGGCGGACGGCGAGGCGTGCTGGTTCATGGTCATCCCAATGTCACGAGCTCCAGGTGCTCGATCTCCTGCGCGAGAAACTCTCCCGCGATTCTCCGGAAGCGCTCCTCGGCATCGGTGACGAGGAACCGGCGGCTCGGCGCGGACGCGCGCGGTGCGGACGCCAACGCTTCCTTCACCGTCAGCGCCGTCGTCTCCGCGCTGTCGACGATCGCCACCGCGCTGCCGACCACCTGCTCGATCGTGCCGCGCAGGATCGGATAGTGCGTGCATCCGAGGACGAGCGTATCGATGCCGGCGTCGATGAGCGGCTCGAGATAGATCTCCGCCACCTCGCGCGCGACGTGCGTGTTCGCCCATCCTTCTTCCGCGAGCGGAACGAACAGCGGCGCGGCGGACTCGATCACGTGTAAGTGGGGATCGATCGCGTGAATGGCCTTCGTGTACGCCTTCGAGCGCACGGTCCCCTCGGTGGCAATGACGCCGACTACGCCCGACGTCACCGCCACTGCGGCGCGCGCTCCCGGCTCGACGACGCCGATCACCGGAATCGGCAGCTGCTGCTGCAGTTCCGGCAACGCGGCGGCCGTGGCGGTGTTGCACGCGATTACGAGCATCTTCACGTTGCGCGTCATCAGGTGGCGCGCCGCCTCGAGCGCGTAGCGGACGATGGTCGAGGGAGACTTCGTTCCGTACGGCACGCGTGCCGAGTCGCCGAGATAGATGAGAGGCTCGCCCGGAAGGGCGCGGGCGATTTCACGGAAGACGGTCAAGCCGCCGACGCCCGAATCGAACACTCCGATGGCGCGTGGTTCGTGATTCACGACCCCTCGCCGGGATCGGGAGTGAAGCCTGCGCCGGCCTCGCGCTTGATGTTGTACTGCTCGATTTTCTTGTACAGATTCGAGCGCGGCGTGTCGATCGCCTCGGCCGTCTTCGAGACGTTCCAGCCGTGCTCGCGCAGCTTGGCCACGATGAACGCCTTCTCCGCCTCGTCCTTGAACTCCTGCAGCGTCGACAGACGCATGGCGGTGCTGATGATGTCGGATGGCGTGCGGAAAAACTCCGCCGGCAGATCGGTGACGTCGATCGCATCCGCCGGCACCATGATCACCAGCCGCTCGATCATGTTCCGCAGCTCGCGCACGTTGCCGCGCCATGGCGCATCGCTGAGCGCCTTCAACGCCGCCGCCGTGAATTTCTTCGGGTGATAGTTGTGCTCCTCGGAAAACAGCCGCGCGAAATGCTGCGCCAGCACCGGCACATCCTCGCGGCGCTCGCGCAACGGCGGCGTGCGCACCGGGATGACGTTCAGGCGATAGAAGAGATCCTCGCGAAAGCGTCCGGCGCGGATCTCTTCCTCCAGATTCTTGTTCGTCGCTGCGATCACGCGCACGTCCACCTTCACCACCGACGCCGCGCCGACCGGCTCCACTTCGCCTTCCTGCAGTACGCGCAGCACCTTCGCCTGCGCGCCCGTCGACATGTCCCCGATCTCATCGAGGAAGATCGTCCCGCCGTCCGCGGCGACGAACTTGCCCATCTGATCGCGCACCGCGCCGGTGAACGAGCCCTTCTTGTGGCCGAACAGTTCCGACTCGATCAGCTCGTTCGGGATCGCGGCGCAGTTGACCTGGATGAACGGCAGATTGGCGCGTGAGGAGCGGCGATGGATCTCGCGCGCCACGAGCTCCTTGCCCGTGCCCGACTCGCCGGTGATCAGCACCGTCGCGCGTGTCGGCGCGGCGCGCTCGACCTGCGATTTCAGGTCCGCCATCAGCGAGGACTGGCCGACGAGCTGATACTCCTTCTCCGCTTTCTCCTTGAGCTCCGTGTTCTCTTCTTCGAGCGAGCGCTGCCGCACCGCATTGCGGACCGTGAGCAGCAGCTTGTCGCGATTGAGCGGTTTCTCGAGGAAATCGAACGCGCCGCGCTTCGTGCACTCGACCGCCGTGTGCACGTCGCCGTGGCCGGAGACCATCACCACCGGCGTCATGATGCGTTGCTCGCGGAGATTTTCGAGGACCTCGATGCCATCGAGGATCGGCATCTTGATGTCGAGCAGGATCGCGTCGTACGGAACGCGCGCGGCCTTGTCCAGCCCCTCCTGCCCCGAGCGCGCCTCGTCGATCTTGTACCCCTCGTACTCGAGCGTCATCCGGATCGCCTCCCGGATGCCCGTCTCATCATCGATGACCAGTAGTCGAAACGGCATTCAAACTCCCACCGACTGCATCAGTCCGGCCAGTTTAGCCGAGGTATCCTCGGCAGCATGCAGTTCGATGCAGTGCTCCGGACGTGGACGAGTTGGTTCGAGGTGGAGCGAGTTGCGTATGCGCTGGCCGGCGGCAACGCTCTCCGAGCGTGGGGCCACACGCGTCTGACGTATGACGTCGACTTCGTCATCCATGGCAAGGAGCGCGAACGAGCGATCGCGTTCGCCGAGTCACTCGGATACGAGACCGCCCACGTCTCCGAGGGCTACTCGAACCATTACCATCGTGATGAGGCGTTCGGCCACGTCGACCTGATGTATGTGTACGGCGCCACCGCGGACCAGATATTCGCGGGCGTCGTGCATCGTACCCTCGGCGGCTTCGCGCTTCCTGTCGTTCGGCCCGAGCATCTCATCGCCATGAAAGTGCGGGCGATGAAGAACTCGGCGATGCGCGTTCTCATCGACGCGCCTGACATCGCCTTCCTCCTCTCGCTTCCCGGACTCGACCGCGATCGCGTTCGGGAGTACTTTTCGCAACACGGCTTGTTGAAGATCTACGATGAGCTCGAAAAAGAACGGCACTGACTGGTTCGACCTCGATCTCGAGCGCGACATGCCGCTCACATCTGCGGACCTCGAAGCGCTCGCGCGGTCGCGGCGATTGCGGCCACTCACCGCCGACGACTATCAGCGTTGGGTCGATTTCATCACCGCCGGTCAGCCGCCGCGCGACCCGCGCCTCAACTCCGATTCCGACGAGCCCTTCGAGCTGTAACTCCCTCCTCCC
>CAMPKJ010000032.1 GCA_946887105.1 uncultured Acidobacteriota bacterium
CCTCGGCGTTCCGAGGAATTCCGAGGAACTCCCGAGTGCTATACTCCGCGCCTCTATGAAGCGAACGACGACTACCGGACAGACGCGAACGACGAGCACGTCCCGCTCGTTGCCCTGCCGATGATCGTCTGCTGAAATCCCGAATCTGATGATCGCGAGACAGGGCTCCCCGGCCCTGTCTTTTGTTTTTCTGCGAGGTTTGACATGAACGTACAGCTCCCTGATGGATCGATCCGAGAAGTGGCCGAGAACGCAACCGTGGCCGACGTGGCCGCGGCCATCGGCAGGCGGCTGGCCAAAGACGCCATCGCCGGCAAGGTGAACGGAAAGACCGTCGACGTCTACGCGCCCGTCCCCGACGGCGCGAAGGTCGAGATCGTGACTCCGAAGAGCGAGACCGGCCTCGACACCATCCGCCACTCCACCGCCCACCTCATGGCCATGGCCGTGCAGGAGCTCTATCCCGGCACTCAGGTCACCATCGGTCCGGTGATCGAGAACGGGTTCTATTACGACTTCGCCACCGACCGCTCGTTCACCGAGGAAGACCTGCGCCGCATCGAAGAGAAGATGCACGAGATCGTGAAGCGCGATCTGCCCATCCGGCGCGAAGAACTGAGCCGCGACGCAGCGATCGAGACCTTCGACAAAATCGGCGAGAAGTACAAGGTCGAGATCATCTCCGCCATCCCCGGCGACGAGACTCTGTCGATGTACCGCCAGGGCGAATGGTTCGATCTCTGCCGCGGGCCGCACGTCCCCTCCACCGGCCGCCTCGGTGCATTCAAGCTGATGACCGTGGCCGGCGCGTACTGGCGCGGCGACAACCGCAACGCCATGCTGCAGCGCATCTACGGCACCGCCTGGGCGGATCAGGATCAGCTCGAGGCGCACCTCAAGCAGCTCGAAGAAGCGAAGGCGCGCGATCACCGCAAGCTCGGCAAGGAGCTCGACCTCTTCCACTTCCATCCCTTCGCGCCCGGCGCGGCGTTCTGGACCCCGAAAGGCACCACCCTCTACCAGGTGCTGTCGCAGTCGATGCGCGACATGGCCTTCGAGAATGGATACGTGGAGATCAAGACCCCGCTGCTCTTCAACAAAGGGCTGTGGGAGATCAGCGGCCACTGGGGCAAGTACAAAGAGAACATGTTCCTGGTGCTCGACAGCGAGACCAGGGAGCACGACTTCTCGCTCAAGCCGATGAACTGCCCGTCGCACCATCTCTACTTCGGCATGAAGCGGCACAGCTATCGCGAGCTGCCGCTGCGCCTGCACACTCAGGACGTGCTGCATCGCAACGAGGCGTCGGGCACCCTCGGCGGCCTGACTCGCGTGCGCCAGTTCGCGCAGGATGATGCGCACATCTACTGCGTCGAAGATCAGGTGCCGGACGAAGTGCGCCGCTTCGTGGCGCTGCTCGACCGCGTCTACAGCTCGGTGGGACTCGAGTACACCGCGAAGTTCGCCACCCGTCCGCCGGAGCGCATCGGCACGGACGAGCTGTGGGATCGCGCCGAGAGCCTGCTCCAGAGCGCGCTCGACAGCCTCGGGCGCCCGTACGAGCTCAAGCCGGGCGACGGCGCGTTCTACGGTCCGAAGATCGACTTCGAAGTCTCGGACAGCATCGGCCGCAAGTGGCAGCTCGGCACGATCCAGCTCGACTACAACGCGCCGGAGCGTTTCGACCTGACTTACATCGGCGAAGACAACGCCGAGCATCGTCCGGCGGTCCTGCATCGCGCGATCTACGGATCGTTCGAGCGCTTCATCGCCATCCTGATCGAGCACTTCGCGGGCGCGTTCCCGATGTGGCTGGCGCCGGTGCAGGTGGCGGTGCTGCCGCTGTCGGAGAAGTTCGTCGACTATGCGGACGACGTGGAGAAGAAGCTGAAGGCGGCCGGGCTGCGCGTCGAAGTCGATCGCGGCGACGACAAGCTCGGCGCGAAGATCCGTCTGGCCCAGCTGCAGAAGATTCCGTACATGCTCGTGGTCGGCGAGAAGGAAGCCTCGTCGGGCACCGTCAGCCTGCGCCTGCGCAGCGGCGGCGATCAGGGAAGTGTGCCGCTCGATGAGCTGATCGGGCGGGCCAGGGAACTGATCGCCACCCGCTCGCTGACGCTGGGAGTTTGACTTTAATGGCCTTTTGTCCGTATGGTTGGGCGTTCGACAACCAGCGAAAACATTCGAAAACCTAGGAGGAGATTCGTATTTTCCCACCACGTCGTAACCCACGATTCGATCGCAGACCGGTAGAACCCGAAAACCGCATCAATGACCTGATCCGCTCCCCCGAGGTGCGCCTGATCGATTCCGAAGGCAAGCAGGTCGGAATCGTTCCGATCGCGCAGGCCCAGGAGATGGCGCGCGAGAAGGACCTCGACCTGGTCGAGATCTCCGCCACCGCCACCCCGCCGGTCTGCAAGATCATGGACTACGGGAAGTACCTCTTCGAACAGAAGAAGAAGCAGGCGGAAGCGAAGAAGAAACAGAAGGTGATCGTCGTCAAGGAGGTGCAGTTCCGCCCCCGCATCGACGAGCACGACTTCGAGTTCAAGAAGAACAACGTCGTCCGTTTCCTCGAGCATGGGGACAAGGTCAAGTGCATCGTCCGCTTCCGCGGCCGCGAGATGACGCACATGGAGCTCGGCAAAGCCGTGCTGGACCGTCTCCTGGTCGAAGTGAAGGAACACGGCGCCTCGGAGAGCCCGAATCCGGACCTGCAGGGAAACCGGATGTCGGTGGTCATCGCGCCGAACCACAAATAGCCGGAATCTAAGCGGACTGGGGTTGGTTACCAGCCAGGCTTAAGGGGAAAGTTATGCCTAAGATGAAAACGCACCGTGGAGCGGCCAAGCGTTTCTCGAAGACGGGAAGCGGCAAGCTGCAGCGCAATCACGCCTTCCACTCGCACATCCTGACCAAGAAGTCGCCCGGGCGGAAGTCGCGCCTCGCCGGCGAAGTCGAGGTCTCGCCTGCGAATGCGAAGACCGTGCGGCGCATGATTCCGTACAAGTAGTCCTCTCCGGACTGCGCAACGGAGCGAGCCGGGTGAACACCACTCCTGACCCGGCCGCTCGAAACGAAAGGAAAACGAGGAGACCATGCCGAGAGTCAAACGAGGTCCAAAAAGAAAGAACCGCCGCGCGAAAGTCCTGAAGCTTGCCAAGGGCTTCTACGGGATGAGGTCGCGCGGACACCGCATCGCCCAGCAGGCCGTCGACAAGGCGCTCAACTCAGCGTTCACCGGCCGCAAGGATCGCAAGGGTGATTTCCGCAAGCTCTGGATCACGCGCATCAACGCCGCCGCGCGCCTGAACGGGCTTTCCTACTCGCAGTTCATCTCCGGCCTGAAGTCCACGGGCAACACGCTGGACCGCAAGGTGCTGGCCGACATCGCGGTGCGCGACGCCGCCGCGTTCGCGGCCCTGGCCGAGAGCGCGAAGTCGGGACTGCAGAAAGCCGCTTCGAAGTAAATCGATCCAACGACGATGCAAAAGGCCGGGCTGATGCCCGGCCTTTTTTCTTTGCAGCGCGACTACATCGGCAACGGACGTTTCGCGCCCGTGCGCGAATTCCACAACACCAGCCGCCGCTGGCGGTCGAGACCGACGAACGTCGCGCCGTCGGCGTACTGCGCGACGCGGAACGGACCGATCTTCGGCGCGGCGACGCCGGTCACTTCCAATTTGATCTTCCCCGTGGCGCGATCGACGATCCGCAGCAGCCGGCCGTCCCGCGTCTGCAGCAGCAATCGCGACCGGCCGACGTGACCGATCACGAGGTCCTCGCCGGCGCGATGAGGCTCCGGCCTCACGATGATCGGCGCTGCGCCAACGGCACGTCCCGTTGCGACGTCGTATTCGGTCGCGTCCAGCGTCACGCGCGAGCCGTCGTTCGAGAGCTGGATCCTGCGCGGCATCGGCACCACAATCGGCGTCGCGATCGCTTTCGCATCCGGCTCGAGACGCCGTGTGTACAGGCGGAAGCTGCCGGTGCCGTACGTCGCGTGCGCGGTCATGAGCATGTCGCGCGCATCCGGTCCCGGCGACGCGAAACGCGGCAGGACGGCCTCGTTCTCCATCCAGGCCGCGAGCTTCCCGTCGCCGGAGAAGGCCACACCGCTCATCACCGGCAACGTAAGCCGCTCGCGCTCTCCTGTCTTCGCGTCGATCAGGTAGGACACCGGGACCGTTCCGCGCTCGGGCGCGATGCCGGAGACGAACACCCACTCCCCCGTGGGCGATTGATCGAGCCCCAGAAAGCCGGTGAAAGCCGAGGGCGGCGGCGACATCACCCAGCGCACGTACGCCGCCGCAACGATCAGGATCACCGCCACCGCGGTCCACAACACCGTCGAGAGCGCGATGTGATTGCGCAGCGGGTCGATGCGGCCGCGCGCAAGCTGCCACACCGGCGCGGCGATGAAGACCACCAGCAACGCGCCGGCGATGCCGATCAACACTTTGATGGCCACGCTGCCGCCGCCGGCCGCGATCAGAGGCCGCAGCATGGCCAGCAGCGCGAGCATCGCGATCAGGAAGAAGGCCACGTCGAGCGCCACGCGCGCGGAGCGCGAGCGCAACATCGTCGAGGCCACGTGTCCGCCGAAGAACAACGCCACGCAGAGGATGGCGGTGTAGAGCGCGGACCGGTTGCCGCCCCACAGATCGCGCCAGCCATCGCCTGCGAACGTGTACGCCGGCAGCGCGATGATGAAGAAAGCGCCGAGGCAGATCACGATCGCGGCCGCGGTCTTGCCGAACCACATCGCCGCGGGCGAGACCGGCTTGGCGAAGAGAAACGTACCGCGCTTCTCCGACAGCTCGCGGCTGATGGCCGTGATGCCGAGCATGAGCGCCACCACGGCCGCGTAGCCGGCAGCCAGGAGACTGGCGGTCATGGCCATGCCGGTGGAGCGATGGTCGCGCAACGTCAGCGACGCGATGAAGGGGATCACCGCCAGAATCGTGGCGACGAGAAACAGGCGCGCGCGGTCGCGGAGCTCGCGTCCGGCGATGAGGATGGCTGCGTTCATGATGTCGCTCCTCTCTCTTTCTGATTACGACGGGAAGGGCCGCGTCTCGCCGGTGCGCGGATTCCAGAGCACGAGCTCGCGCCCTTCTTCCGTCATCGCCAGCGTTGCGTCTTCGGTGAATTGCGGCACGATCGGTTCGTTCCACCACACCGCGCCGCGCACGCCCGGCGTGACCGTCTCGACCTTCTTCGCCGCGAGGTCGACCACGAACGACCGCGCGCCTTTGGAGTTGACGCCGCCGGACGTGAGCACGATTCGGGACGCGCCGAGCTGGCCCATCACCGCGGCCTGCGGCACCGGGATGGAGATCGCCGCGATCGTCGCGCCGTTCCTGTCGAAGTGATGGAGCTTCGAGTCGCGCGTGACGATGGACGATCCGTCGCGCAGCATCGCGCCGAACACCGGCCGCACCGGCTTGACCGGCAGCGTGACCAGCACCGCAGCGGTCTGCGCATCGAGAATGACGCCATCGCCGCGCAGATACACGCGCGATCCATCCTGCGTGAAGTGAGCGATCCTGATCCCGCCGCTCGGGATCGGCTCGGTCGAGGTGAGCTTGCGCCGCGTCAGGTCGAATTCGCGAAGCACCGTCACGTCATTCATGCCGTGGGTGGCCTCGACGATCCGAACCAGGTCCGGACCGGCGAAGAACATCGCCATCACGTCGGCGTCGCGGATTCCCGGCGCGGCGCCGAGCAGACGACCCGACTCGAGCTCGTAGACTTCCAGGCGGTTGCTGCGCGTCACGGCGATACGCGAGCCGTCGTTCGAGATCTGCACGCTCCGCGGCATCGGCATCACCAGCGGCGTCGCGCGCACCTTCGCGCCATCATCGAAGCGTCGCGTGTAGAAGCGGAAGCTCCCCCGTCCCGGAATCAGGTCGTCGTACTGCATCCAGACCATCGACTGGCCGTCCGGCGCGTGCAGCACCCGCCCCCACGGCGACACCGGTACGCGCTCGCGCTCACCGGTGGACGCGTTCACGAGGAACGACGCGAGATAGGAGCCGCGATTCTCCGTCTGGCCGGCGACATACATCCACTGGCCCGAAGGCGACTGGTCGACCATGTAGGTGTTGGTGATGCTCGCCAGCGGCGGCGAGATCACCCACATCCCGTACGCCGCGGCGAACGCCACGATGATCACGGACCCGCTCCAGAATGCCGTCGAAAACGCGGCATGACTGCGCCGCGGATCGATGCGTCCGCGCGCGATCTGCCACACCGGCGCGATGGCCAGCACCACCAGCAGGGCCAGGCCGATCGCAACCGCGATGCGCACCACCACATCGAGACCGCCGCCGAGGAGGATCGGACGCGTGATCGCGAACAGCGCGATCAGCATCAACACGAGCAGCGTGAAGTCGACCGCCACGAGCGCGGAGCGCGAACGCAGGATGGTCGACGCGGCATGACTGGAGAAGAACAAGACGGTGCTCATGCCGAGCGTGAACAAGGTGATCGCTCCGCCGCCGGTGGTCCACATGTCCGTCCAGCCGCGATGCGCGAAGAGGTACGTCGGCAGGACCACGATCGCGAACGCACCGAGCCACGTGAGGATCCCCGCCGTCACCTTGCCGAACCAGATCGACGCGGCCGACACCGGCTTGGCGAAGAGAAACGACAACCGCTTCTCGGTGAGGTCGCGTCCGACCATCGACACACCCATCGCCAGCGCGAGCGCGCACGTGTACGCCGCCGCCACGAATCCCGCCACCGTGGCGATGGCCAGGGCCCGATTCTCGCGAACCGCGAACGCGGCCACGAACGGCACGACGGCCATGCACGCCGCAACGAGAAAAAGACGTCCTCGGTCGCGCAGCTCGCGCGACGCAATCAGAATCGCTGCATTCATGACGTTGCCCCCGGATGTTCGCCGGCCACGGCGATGAAGATTTCCTCGAGGGTCAGCGGCGTGACGTCCGCGACCGGCATCTGCGTTTCGTTGCGCAACCGCGCAAACGCGACGTCGTCATAGTTCGAGATCACCGCCTCGGTGCCGGTCCCCCACTGCCGCACCGTCGCCGCCACGAGGTTCGCCTGCGCCAGCGCCATCGGCTGGCTGGCGAAACGGATGCGGCGGAAGCGGCCCTTCAGCGTCTCCACTTCTTCGTCGAGCACCAACCGTCCGTCCAACAGCACGCCCGTGCGGTCGGCGATGCTCTCCACCGACGCCAGGTCATGCGTGGTGATCAGCACGGTGATCCCGCGATCGGCCATGTCGCCGAGCACTTCCTCGAAGAGCGACTTGCGCGCCACGACGTCCAGGCCGAGCGTCGGATCGTCGAGGAGCAGGATCTCCGGCGACGTCGCCAGCGCCAGCGCCAGCGAGACCTGCTTCTTCTGTCCCTTCGACAGATCGCCGAAACGCGCCTTGCGCGCGATGCCGAAGCGCTCGACGCGGCGGTCGAATGCGCTCTGCTGCCAGCGCGAGTAGAGCTTCGACGAGAACCACGCCAGATCCTTCACGCTCGTTTCCGGCGGCGCGTCCGGATCCTCGGGCACCACGCCCACGCGCTCCATGAGCCGCGTGCGGTGGCGCCAGACGTCTGCGCCGAACAGCTCGGCGTGTCCCGAGTCCGGCTTCAGTTGCCCGAGGAGACAGCGGACCAGCGAGGACTTGCCGGAGCCGTTGCGTCCCAGGAGTGCGTAGACCGAGCCGGGAGCGACGGCCAGCGTCACGTCATCGACGGCGGTCTTCCTGCCATAGCGAACGGTGACGTTCGCCGCGTTGATGGAGGCATTCATGCCTTTCTCCTATGCTCGCGGGTCAGACGGTCGAAGCCGCGTTCGAGCACCGTCGTGGCCTCGCCGAGAGTTGCGCCGACCGAGAGCGCGGTGCCGGCATAACGCTCGGCCGCCTCGCGCAGCGCTTCGTTCCGCTCCGACTTCTTGAGTTGCGACGGACTCTCCGCCACGAACGTTCCCTCGCCCCGCCGCACCGCGAACACCCCCGCATCCGTGAGCCGCTGGTACGCGCGAGCCACGGTGTTGGGATTGACGCGAAGTTGCTGGGCGAGCTCCCGCACGGAAGGCACGGCACCGCCCGGAGCGAGCGTGCCGAGAGAGATCATCCGCCGCATGCCTTCTTCGATTTGCCGCCAGATCGGTGCGGCCTGAGTGGGATTGATGTCGAACATGTTTGTGACTCACTGTACTAGATGACTAATACAGTAAGGCGGTATGGCGGAGTTGTCAAGAGCTGAGGCCTGCGCCACTCCATCAACCAGGCGAAACCTTACGAAAAAGGGGCGCGGACGTTGCACTCGCGCTTCGGCGCTACTCACACGAGGAGGCTCGCATGGTTCAGCCTGAGACTCCGACGAATGGTCGCCGGAGATTCACCCGTTCGTTTTTCCTTCTGACCGCTCTCGCCATCGGCACGCTGTGGTTCGTCAGTCCCGGCCAGGCCGATCTCCGCGGCCGCCTCTCCAATCAACTGCGCGACCGGAGCGTCAATGAAAACGCCCAGAGCATGGTCGATTCGGGCCGGACGATCTTCCGCCACGATACTTTCGGCAGCGAAGACTTCTGGGGCGGCAAGCTCAAGCTGCATCAGGCCATCGCCGGCAGCGCGAATGGCGGCGTTGGTTCCGGCCTCACGCCGGCGGCCGCACTGGGGCTCGGGTTGAAAGTCGACGCGAACGTTCTCCCCGCCGCGCTCGTGCAGCAGATGAGACGCGGGGAGGTGGACCTCGACGATCCTGCCACCACGCTGGCGCTCCTCGAGCTCGACGCTGTCGTCGGCGTCAAAGGGATCTTTCAAGGGGACGATCTCACGTCGGTCGGCATCACCTGCGCCGTTTGCCATTCGACCGTCGACGATTCGTTCTCGCCGGGAATCGGTGCCCGTCTCGACGGGTGGCCGAATCGCGATCTGAACATCGGCGCAATCGCCGCGTTAGCGCCGGACCTGAGCGCGTTCGCAACGCTCCTGCAGGTGCCCGAAACCACCGTCCGCCAGGTCTTCAACAGTTGGGGGCCGGGAAAGTTCGACGCCGAGTTGATCCTCGACGGCAAGGCATTCCGTCCTGACGGAACGTCCGCGGCGACTCTGATGCCCGCCGCATTCGGACTGGCCGGCGTCAACCTTCACACCTATACCGGATGGGGCTCGGTGACGCACTGGAACGCCTTCGTCTCCAACCTCGAGATGCAGGGCAAGGGGACGTTCTGGGATCCGCGTCTCAACGATGCCGCGAAGTTCCCCGTCGCCGCGCGTGCGGGCCTCGGCAACCTTCGCAACACGCCCGATCTGGTCACGGCCAAGCTCGCACCGCTCCACTTCTACCAGCTCGCCATCCCCGCACCTGCGCCGCCGGCAGGAAGCTTCGACGCCACCGCGGCAGGCCGGGGACAACAGCTGTTCACGGCCAAGGCCCAGTGTTCGCGCTGCCACGTTCCGCCGCTCTTCACCGAGCCCGGTTGGAACATGCACACGCCGGCGGAGATCGGCATCGACGACTTCCAGGCCAAACGCTCGCCGGACGAGCGGTACCGCACCACACCGCTCCGCGGCCTCTTCACGCGTCAGAAAGGCGGCTTCTATCACGACGGCCGTTTCGCCACGATGCTCGACGTCGTCAATCACTACAACCAACACCTCGCACTCGGCCTGACCGATGCGGAAAAGGCTGATCTCGTCGAGTACCTGAAGTCTCTGTGAGAGGAAATGCCATGCGCAGCAGAACGATCTTCCTCCTCCTCGTGCTCTGTTTCATTCCGTCGCTTGCCTCCGGCAGCCATTTCGGTGATTTCCACGTCATCCCAGGCGCGGGACGTGGGCCGGGGCTGTCCGGCTCGATGTGGCAGACGGACGTGATCATCCACAATTTCCAGACGACGCCTCTCACTGTGGAGATCGGACTGGTCGAGTCCGGACTCGGCCAGCCTGACAACCTCTTCCCGGTCATGGTCGACGGGGCTGACACCGTCACGATTCCTGCGGGCGCGACGCGCGTGCTGGCGGATCTGCTCAGCAATCACCGCGGACATGCGACGGCGTTGGGCGCGTTGCTGCTCGGCGGCGATCAGCCGTTCGCCGTCACGAGCCGCGTCTACAACGTCGAAGCAAGCGGCGCCACGATCGGCCAGACCATTCCGGTCACTCAGGAGTTTCTCGGCGCGGGCACGCAGGTCGCCATCATTCCCGGCCTCATCGCGAACGCGAACTTCCGCAGCAACATCGGATTCGTCGCCGCCGCCGGCGCGGGTGCGCCGCTCGTGGTCGAAGTCGGACTGCGGGACGCGACCGGCGCGAGCCTCGGCACAACGACGTTCACCATCGCGCCCGGCACCATGTCCCACGTGCAACTGAACTCGACGGCGATCACGACCACACCGTTCGATCTCGCGACCGCGACCATCCGCGTCCTTTCCGGCTCCGGAGACGTGACGGGCTACGCCTCCGTCATCGACAACCGCTCGAATCACGCGGCGTTCGTGGGCAGTGGCTTTTCGGCCGCGACGACGAACCCGGCTCGATCGACACTTGCAACGTTCCTGAAAGCGCTGGGCGATCGACGAGGCCGCCCCGATCATCACGTACCACGTGATCGATGAAGACCGCGCTCGAGATAGCCGTGATCGTAGTCATCGGTTCGGTGGCGGGGGCTGAACTCGGTTCATGGTGCTGCGTTCAGCCGATCGTCGCACGTCTTCCTTACGAGCAGTCCGTCGCGCTCGAACAAACGATGCTGCGAACGTTCGGCCGCGTCATGCCTGTCCTGATGCCCCTCAGCGGGATTCTCGCCGTGGCCTTCCTCATCGTCACGCGCGCCGATGCGGGGGTGATTCGCGTGCTGCGCATCACCGCCGTCGTGTGCGTTGCGGTCACGATCATCACCACGCTCATCGTGAATGTTCCGATCAACAACCGCACCGCGGAGTGGAGTCTCGATCGAGATCCCGCGGAGTGGCAGCGGATGCGCGCGCGGTGGCACAACTTCCAGGGCCTTCGCGGCGGGCTGTACTTGACGACCTTCATCCTGCTGGTCACCGCGGCGGTTGTCGCCCGTCAATGACTAGTGAGTGGCGGCGGCCCTCTCCTTCAGCACCCACTCGTCCGGATCGAGCACCACCGACGCCGGGCGTTGCGCGCTCTCCATTTCGAAGCGTTCCCTGCGCTCGTCGATGATCACGTTTTCGCGGCGTGCGCCCGATTCGCCGCGCACCTCGATGACCGTCGGGATGCGGAACACGGTGCCGGCCTGCGTCTGCTCGACGTCCACCGCCACCTTCCCCTCCTGCCACGTCCACGACATGGCAAAGACCGGGTGGCCGCGCTCGAAGATCCATTGATGGAAGAACCAGTCCAGCGGCTGGCCGGCGTGGCGCTCCATGATCACGCGCAGCTCGCCGGTGGCGGCGTTGCGGTCGCGGTAGGCGGAGTAGTAATCGCGCACCGCGGCAAAGAACGCGCGGTCGCCCATGATGCCGCGGAGCATGTGCAGCACCCACGCGCCCTTCTCGTACGTGAACGGGCCGAGCAGCTTCGGCAACTCGACGACCGACGGATCGTGTACGGCGCGCGGCGTCTTGCGCTGCGCCTTCAGATAGTCCTCGCGATCGGCGTTCATGCGGCTCGCGAACGCGGCGCGCCCGTCGGCGTGCTCGAAGAAGAGATTGCAGAAGTAAGTCGCGAAGCCTTCGCTGAGCCAGACGTCGTGCCACTGGCGCTGCGTGACCGAGTCGCCGAACCATTGATGCGCGATCTCGTGGGCGACCAGAGGCTCGAGCGAGTTTTCGCCGCCGATGCGTTTTTCGTCGAGAAAGATCGCGCTCGCGTTCTCCATCCCGCCGAACTTCGTCGACGACTCCACCAACGCCAGCTTGTCGTACGGATAGCCGCCGATGGTTTGCTCGAAAAAGGCCAGCATCTGCGGCACGCGGCCGAACTGCTTCACGCCCTGATCGCGATCGCGCGGGTACAGCCAGTACGCGATCTTCGTGTCGTCGCCGCCATCCCCCACCGGCACGATCGCGAACTCGGTCGCGCCGATGACCATGCAGTGCATCGGGATCGGCGTCGACTCGCTCCAGTGCGTCCGCTTCGCGCCGTTCTGCAGCGTGGCCGTCTCGACGAGCGTGCCGTTCGCGATGACGTCGTATGCCGCCGGCGCGGTGACGATGAACTCGACCGTGGCTTTGTCGCTGGGATGATCGACGGAGGGAATCCAGAAGCGCGCGCGGTTCGGCCAGTTGTCGGCGAATGCGCTCGGATCGCCGTGCTTGTTCGCGCGCAGCAGGAGGCCGTCCGCCGGCGTGCCGTGGTAGCGAACGGCAACGCGGAACGGTTCGGCATCGCGGCGGCGCGTGGCGATGGTCAGGCGATCGTTCGTGCGCGAGAAGCGCGCGGGCTTCCCTTCCACCGTCACCGCGTCGATGGTCAGTCCCGCGAAGTCGAGCTGTAACGCGTCGAGCGTCGCCGTCACCGGGCGCACGGTCAGCTCGGTGGTGGCCTCGATGATCTCTTCGCCGAGGGCGATGGCCACGCGGTAATGCAGCACGTCCACCGATGGATTCTGCGCGGCCGCTTCGATCGCGATCAGCAACACCGCGAGCAGACACAGCCCTCTCGTGAGCATCGTTCAGGCCTCCTCGATTTATGGGTGGACCGGCGGAATGGAGAATACACCCGGCTCGTGTTAGCGTGCTGTCCCCAATCCCACCGAGGAGACACTGATGCGGAACCCTTTCGTCGTAGCGGCGCTGTGCGTTGGATTGGCCTGGTCCGGCGCGGCGCTTGCCGCGGGCATCCAGCCGATTTCCGATGCGGAGCGCGCGGCCGTGCAGATCGCGGCTGATTACCTCAGCCGCGGGCCGGCCGCCGTCGCCGAACACCTCGCGGCGACCTCACCGCTGCGCAAGCTCGACGCCCGCGATCGTCTGGCCGATCTCGAAGTCCGCCTCGGCCCCGCCGATCGTGCGCAATGGGACCTGCAGACCGCCACCGCCGAAACGAAAGACCGCCTGGCCACGTTCAGCGTGACTTATCCGGCCGGCTTCGAAGATCACATCGCCTTCGACCTCGTGCGCGAAGGCGACGCTTACAAGATTCAGGACATTCGCTTCCTCGCGCTCTCGACGAGCGCAACGCCGGCAGTCGCGGAGCCGGCGAAAAAAGCGGTGCCCGTCCCGCAGAAGCTGCCGATTGCCGTCGGCGCCGGCGCGCTGGCGGGATTGCTCCTGATTGCGATCGCCATTCAGGCGATGCGCGGCCGGCCGCTACGCATCCTCGGCGTCACGACCGCGATGGCCGTCCTCGCCGCGGGAGTGCTCGGCTATTTCGATTATCGAAGCTACACCGCCGCGGTGAACGCGGCAGCCCTGGCGGCAAAAGCGCCGGCCGGACCGGCGACGCTCGCGCCGCTGCTCGACCTGCGCCGCGCGCTCTGCGCGGGCACAGGCGACGTCGCCGCCGCGTATGGCGTCGTCGATCGCAGCGCGGGCCGCGGCGTGATCGCCGATCTCTGGAAGATCCAATCCGACCTGCTGCAGACCGATACCGCCGCGGCGAAAACCGCCCTGGCGCGCTTCAAGCCGCCGATCGACCGCCCGCTCGCCGAGCTGCTCCGCGGCCGTCTCGCGCTCCTCGAGAACGACGACGTCGGCGCGGCGCTGGCGTTCGACAACGCGCTCAATCTGAATCCCGGCAGCGACGCTCTGCGCCTCGAGAACGCCCGCCTCCTCTACAGCCTCGGATTCGAGGACCGCGCCAAAGCGCACTACGAAAAACTCGCCGCGGCCGGCTCGCGCGAGGCGGACGTCTACTACACGCTCGCCGCGATCGCCACCGCGGACGACGAGGACGACGAGGCGGAGAAACAACTCCGCAAGGCGTGGGCGATGCGGCCCGTCGAGCGCGCGGAGCTCATGTCCACCGGCGAGTACTGGTCGCTGGTGCGCCGGCCCGGTGTCACACAGCTGATCGGCTTCAGCGCGCCGGCGGAGCGGCTGGTCGAATCGCCGAACATCGGCACGCGTCCCATCCGCCTGCCGATCGAGGCGGAACGGAAACTCTCCGGCGATTTCCTGCAGATCACCATCGGCAAACAGCGGCTGCGCGTTCCCGGCGGCGCCGCGCTCGCTCCTCCCGGCTCGGCGACCGTCGAGGCGACGGTGTGGGCGGAGGAGGGGCGCAAGCAACGACTCGAAGATCTGCAGTCGCTGTTGACGGTCGGCACGAACGCCGCCGCGTATGCGCAGCCGGCGCTGCGCGAGCGCATCAGCGGCACCGCGTACGTGCTCGCCGCGCGCAACCGCTGGTCCGATCTCGTGCAGCTGACCGAAGGTCTGACCCCGGCCTCCGAGCACGTTCCGCCGTCGATTTTCTTCCTGCGCAGCATGGGCTTGCAGCGCCTGAACCGGACGCCGGAGGCGCGCAATCTGCTGGCCCAGGTCGCGACCAGCCGCGTCCTGCAACGGCGCGGCAACGCGATGGAGCTGATGCAGCTCGCGGAGCTGTTCGCGGGACACGATCTGTTCGATGCCGCGGTGAAGATGTACGACCGTTCGCTGAGCATCCGTCCCAATCCCTACGTCGACGATCGCGTGCGCCAGATCCAGATGAACAAACGCCTGGCGCTGAACTACTCGACGCACAAGACCCAGCATTTCGAGATCCACTTTCCGGACGAAGTGAATCCCGTGAGCGCAGCGCAGCTCGGCGATACGCTGGAGACGGAGTTCCGCCGGCTGCTGGCGTGGATCCCCGCCGCCGACATGCCGATGATGGTCGTGAACGTGGTGTGGTGGCGCGAGTTCCGCGCGACGTACACCGGCAACGATTTCGTGCTCGCGTTCTACAACGGAAAGATCACCGTGCCGTTCGCGGGTCTCGGCGATCTCTCGCCGCAGCTGGTGGCCATCCTCGCGCACGAGCTCGCGCACGCGATGATCGCGCACGCCACGAACGACCAGGCGCCGCACTGGTTCCAGGAAGGCTTCGCGCAGCGCGTGCAGGGCAGCAGCTTCAATGCGAACGCGTTCAACATGTACGACGACGACAAGTTCCTGCCGCTGGTGCTCCTCGATCCGGTGCTGACCGGCTCACCCGATCCGGAGATGATCGGCGCCGCGTACCTGGTGGCGCAGACCGACATCCGCTACATCGAGGCGAAGTACGGGAAGGCCGGACTGCAAAAGATCATGGCCGCGTTCCGCGGCGGCGCGACCACCGAGGAAGCCATCCGTGCGGTGGCGGGAACACCGCTGACCGAGTTCGAGATCGACCTGCGGAAGTGGGGACGCAGCGAGCAGAGGGTCTTCGCGAATTGAGTTCCGACGAAGTTCCTCGGAGTGCCTCGGGGTTCCTCGGCGTTCCTCGGAGGAGAGGCCGTCCAGGCCGAGGAACTCCGAGGAACCCGAGGAACTCCGAGGAACCGCTCATGCCGCCCGTGGCAGTGAAACCGAGCCGCATCGACGGCCGAGGCGTCTTCGCTTCCGATCCGCTGCCCGCGCGCAGGAAGATCGGCGAGCTGACCGGAACGCTGATCACGCTGCAGGAGGCGCGGCGGCGCGCGAAGTACAAGCGGCGCATCGCCATCGTCGAGTTCGAGGACGGCATCGCCATCGACGCGACCACGGACAAATGCTTCCGCTACGTGAATCACTCCTGCGAGCCGAACACGTACCTGCGCCGCATCGGACATCGCGTCGAGTTCTACACGCTGCGCAAGATCGCGCCGGGAGAAGAGCTCACCTGCAACTATGGCGAGTCGCATCACGAAGGCAGACTGCCGTGCCGATGCGGCAGCGTGCGTTGTCGTCGGAAGTTGTGAAGGGCGCCAGGCGTTGGGCGGGGCGTTGGGGAGGTATCGCAGACGGCCATTCAGCGATGCATCCCGAACGCCTGCCGCCCAACGCCAACAAGAACGCCGGCCCGCGGCCGGCGTTCTTGCCTCACTGCTGCGATGACACCTGCGGCGCCGGCGCGATCACGAGCTCGACGCGGCGATTCTGCTGCCGTCCCGCGGGCGTGTCGTTCGACGCGACGGGCGTGCTCTCGCCGAGTCCGGTCATGGAGATGCGCACCTCCGGAAGTCCGCGGCCGGCGAGGTAATCGCGCACCGCTTTGGCGCGTTTCTCCGACAGCGCCTGGTTCAATTCCTCGCTGCCGACGCTGTCGGTGTGTCCTTCGATCTCGATGCGCGCATCGGGATTCATGCGCAGCTGCTCGGCGATCTTGTTGAGCGTGTTGCGCGCGCCCGGCTTGAGCACGGCCTTGCCGGTATCGAAGAACAGCCCCGGCAGCGTGACGATGAATCCGCGCTCGCTGGTCCGGGTCTGCGCGAGCTTGGCGAGCTCGGTCTGCATGGCCGTGATCCGTTCGGCCGCAGCCGCATCGCGCCGCGCCAGTTCGTCACGCGCCCGCGCCAGCTCGGCCTCGGTCTGCGTCGTGCGCGCCTGCTGCTCGGCGACCTGCTGCCGCAGTTGCGCAGCCTGGTTCTCCGCTTCCGTGCGGCGGCGCTCCGCTTCCGCGATCGCGGCGGCACGCACGTTTTCCGCTTCGATGCGACGGCGTTCGCTTTCCTCGCGCTCGCTCCGCAGGCGCTGCAGGTCGGCCCGCTGGCGATTGATCTCCTGCTCGCGCTGCGCGAGCGTCTCCGCGGTCAGACGGCCTTCGGTACGCTCGCGTTCGAGATCGCGCTGCAGCGCGTTGATGTCATTGTTCTTCGAGGTCTCGCTCAGACGCTCGCGCTCCTGCACCGAGCGCAGCGCCAGCGATTGTTCGTCGACCTGCCGCCGCAGCTCCTCGGCTTCGATGCTGGTGGCGCTGCCTTCGACCAGCGAAGCCTGATAGCGGCGTGTCAGATCGTCGACGCGGGCCTCGGCGGCGATGCGCGCTGCACGATCTTCGTCGAGACGCGCGCGCACCTCCGCTTCCGTCTGCGCCACCTGCTGGCGCAACTGCTCCAGCTCCGTCCGCTCCGCCTCGCGATTCACCGACTGCGCGGCCAGCTGCTGCTGCGCGAGCCGCGTCCGCTCCGCTCTCAGGCTGGCCAGCGGCGTGGTGACCGCATTGCGCCGCGCCAGATACTCCGCGCGGCGCGCCTGCATCTCCGCGACGTATGCGAGGTGATCGGCGCTCTCGCTCTGCTTCCTGTTTTTCGCGAGAGTCCGCGCCGTCTTCAGCGTCTGTTCAGCCTGTTCGAGCTCGTTGCCGGCGATCAGATCGCCGCCCACCTCACGGGCGGCCTTCACCGCGTTCTCCGCCACGATCACGCGATCCATCGACGTGACGCCGCGGCTGATGGCCATCGGCGGGTCGTACAGCGACACCGTCGCGGGATTGCCGCCGAAGGAGCCGATCTCGGTGCGCAGGTTGCGGACCTCGGTATTCGTTCCGACGAGCAATGCGTGCGCTTCCGCCGCGCGTGCGGCGTGGCGCGCTTCGACCGCGCGCATGATCGCGTCCTCGCGCATGTCGCGCTTCGAATCGTTCCAGTTCGCGCGCGCCTGGCGAATCTGCATCATCGACTCGTCATACAGCGGCTTCGCGAGCGTTGCCGCGCCCGCGGCCTCCGCCGACGCAAGAGCGGACTCGGCCATCGTCAGCTCCGACTGTGCTTTCGCCATCTGCTCGTCGGTCCTCGATTGAGCGCCGGCCGGTACCGCGGTCGACAGCCCCAGCAATACAGCACATACCGCGATCGTGTGACGTAAGTTCACTCTCATAGGCATCCTTTCACCGGCTCGAAGTGGCCGGGTTGCGTATCGAGAGGAACTGCAAGAAGGTGACCCGCGGCGAGGCCGTCAGTCGCGGTTCATTCGGCGGTCGATGCCTGATAGAAAACCGTCTGCCAGCGGCCTCCGCGGTTCACCCACACGGACGTCGCGTATGCCTGCCACGGGTACGAGATCCCCTTCACGCGATAGGACACGATGAACACGTGCGGATCGGCGTGAATGAAGCGCCAGTCGCTCAGCTCGAACTCCGCCGGAGGCAGCGGCGGACCGGAAAAAACGTCCGCGCGCGTCTTGCGATGCACGCCGCCCTGGACGTCGCTGCCGTATTCGACCGAGACGAAGTCATCCGCAAAGAGCGACAGGAACTCCTCGCGGCCGCCACCGAGCAACGACGGATTCCACTTCGAGGACTCCAGCCGCTGGATCTCCGCATCCGACGCCGCAACGCGCGCCGGCGACGTCGCACAACCGGCGGCAAAAACGAGCAGCGCCGCGATCCAGACAGGCTTCATGCCTGCTGCGCTTGCGGAAGCGGTACCAGCCCTTTGGCGATCCGTGCGAAACGCACGCTCTGGATCAGATACAGCACGCCGAGCGCGAGGCCGATGTACGGGAGGACGTCGAGGATGTCCCCGCGCAAAAACCACGCGAAGACCGCCACCAGCGCGATCACCCACCACTTCAGCAGCCCCGCGATCAGCACCGACGACTCTTCCCGGCGATGCCGGATCACGCCGCGCATGATCGGGAAGTAGTGCATGCTGCCGCCGAACGGCTTTTCGCGAAATGCGATGAGCTCCGGCCCGATGCGTCGAAAGACGATCGGTGCGCCGGCCGCGGTCGCGCAGGACTTCTGCAAGGCATCCAGGTCGAGGTCCGCCAGTCCCGATGCACGCTCGATGCGGCGCCAGAAAATCGGCAATCCGGTGTTGCAGTACCACCGGGACCAGCGCAGGCCCAGCGCGAGCTCGATCAAGAACAACGCCAGCACGGCGCCCAGACTGATCACGAGATCGTTCATCGCGTTTCGTCCGCCTCCTCGATCAGTTTCGCCACCGGCGGCGCGATCCGTTCCGCCATCAGCGCGTAGCCGCGGGCGTTCGGATGGATCTCGTCGCTCTTCAGCGAACGATCCCTGAGGATTCCGTTCATCACGCCATCGACGAGCAGGCAGCGTTCGTCCTCCGCGACGCGCTCGTACATCGACGCGTAGTTCGCGTTCAGGCTCGGAAAGGAGAAGCCGAGGAGCACCACCATCGCGCCGCTGGCCTGGATCTTCTGCACGATGGCGCGGAGGTTCGCTTCGGTGGTGCCGATGGCGATGCCGCGGAGATAGTCGTTTCCGCCGAGGCCCACGATGACCATGCGCGGCCGCGAGGCGAGGACGCCGTCCAGTCGCGCCAGCGCCGACTCCGTCGTATCGCCGCTGACTCCCGCGTTCGCGACCGTGACGCCGATCCGCTTCGAAAGCCCGGAGGGATAATCCTGGCCCGGTTCCGCGCCGAAGCCCGCCGTCAGCGAGTCGCCAAAGCTGACGATGGCCGAGCCGGGCGACGCGAGATTGGCCACGCGCTCGTAGGGCGATGGCCAGAGAAGCCATACGGACACCATCGCGGCCACGGCGATCGCGAGCGATTTCTTCTGCTTCGGCGTCAGGACCAATCGGAGAACAGCGTACCTCTGGTGTGGTGTCTCACACTAGTCGCGGCTCGCGGCCAGATAGACCGCCACCGGCGTCAGCGCCAGCGATGCCGTCAGCACGCCCAGCAGAGGAAGGCTCCACCCCGGCATGGCGCTGAGGAATGCGAACGCGCGGCTCACGCTGTCCGGTCCCACCACCGCCACCGCCACCGCCACGCCGATCGCCACCGACGCGCCCTGCACCACCGTGATCACGCGCGTGGCCGTGCGCTCCGCTTCGGCGCGGGCGCGGCGCTGTGCGCGCCACCACACCAGCCCCGAGCTCGGAACGGGGGCGCTGCGCATGGCGGAGTGGTAGTCGGCGGCGATCATCGACGCGACCTGCACGCTCTCTCCGCAATCGACGCATGCGCGGATGTGCGATCGCGTTTCGTCGTCGCAGCTGTCCGGCCAGCGTCCGGCGCGGACGAGATCCAATGCTTCCTGCGCGCGCGGGCACTCGCTCATTTCTTCTCCTTCGCGGGGTGCCCGAGCAGCGCCGCCAGCTTGCGGCGCGCGCGGAGCAGCAGGATCTTCACGCTGCCGCTCTTCACGCCCAGCATCTCCGCGATCTCCGCATGCGACGAGCCGAGCGCGTACGCGAGCCAGAGCATCTCGCGCTGCAGCGGCTTGAGCTGCGCCATGGCCCGCGCCAGATCCGTACTGGCCTCGAAGCGTTCCGCGACGCGCGCATCGACGCGCAGCGCGTGGTCTTCGTCATCGAGATCGATCGGCACCAGCTCCGCGCCGAAGCGCGTCTTGCGGCGATACGCGTCGCGGGCGATGTTGGTGGCGAAGCAGAACAGCGAGTTGCGGCGGTGCGACTCGTCGGCGTGCGTGGCGTTGGCGCGATAGAAGCGGTAGAAGACTTCCTGCAGCAGGTCGTCGGCCAGCTGCCGGTCGCCGGTCACGCGCGCCAGGTAGACCCACACGGCGCGCGAGGTGCGGTCGTAGAAGGCGCGGAACGTATCCTCGTCCATCGGACCGTACGCGGCTACCGCGTCCGCGCTCGAATGCACGCCGGAAAGCGACGCATCGTTCATGAGCAGGTCGTGGATCATTGCCGTGATGATCTCATGTGCGCGCTCACTCCGCCGGCGTGTCCGCGGCGATCAGGCCGAGGCGTTTCGAGAGGAGGAACGAGACCAGAGCGGAGAGAAGGAAGCCGAATCCGATCGCCACCGCGAGCGTGCCCATGGCCAGGAACGGCTCCGCGGCATGCTTGTCGATGGAGCGGCTGACGAACTGCAGGCCGAATCCGCCCATGGCCATGATCAATCCGACCTGCACGGACCAGAGAATGCGGCTGACCGGCGCGTTCACCGCGCGCGGAGTCGGGGCGGCGTCGACCGGAATCGGCGCCGACTCGAGGAAACGCTTGCCCGCCGGCGTTTGCATGTACGCGAGCAGATCTTCATTCGACGTGAGGCGGTCCATCAGCTTGCCGTGGACCTCCACCTGCGTGCGCGAGAGGCGGCTCCAGCGGCGATGCTCGACCAGCGTGCGGATCAACCAGACCAGCGTGCCGGTCACCAGGAGCATGCTCATGAAGATGGCGATGCCTTCCATCGTGTCCGACCAGATGCGCTCGCTGGCGGTCATCGGATGCGGATCGCCCGGGATCCAGATGTGCTCGAGGAAAAACGCGGGCGTGCTGCGTACTTCCGGATGCCTGGCCACGAACTCCGCCAGTGCGGGATAGGTGGCGAGATAGGTGGCGTTCGAGAAGAGGCTCGGATCGAGCTTGAGCACTTTCGCGACCTGCGGCGGATACTTGCCGAGGACCTGCAGAAAGGCCCTGCGCGTTTCTTCGCTGTTGTCGAAGGCGGCCGGCGCGGCTGGCGCTGCGGCATCGGCGCTGGCTGCGCTCGTGGTGGTCTCCGTCGCGGCCGGCTCCTCCTGCGCGAAAGCGGCGCGAGCCATCGCGGCCACGAACATCAGACTGATGAGGATCATGCGTGTCGTCGTCATGCCCGGGGATACGACGGAAGGGCCACGAAGTTAACAACGATGCCCGCGAAAGCTAAAATTGGCGCCATGCGCAAATTCATCTCGCTGCCGCTCTTTCTGCTGATCGTGTGCGCCGCATCCGCCGCGGAGAAGAAGTGGATTCCCGCCGATCGCGCGGTCGCTTGCGCCGAGGCTTCGGACAAGGCGCTCTGCGCGCGCCTCCTGGACATTCTCGATCGCGATCAGCTGCCGCGTTATGCAGAGCTGAACGATCCCGACAATCCCGAGCGCAAGGCAGACATCGCCCGCGCGGACGCGCAGAACATCGTCGAGATCGAAGAGATCATCGCGAACGTCGGCTGGCCCGCGAAGTCCCTGGTCGGACAGAAAGCATCAGGCGCGGTTTGGACCATCCTCCAGCATTCGCAGGCCGAAACGCTGAAGAAGCATCTCGATCTCATGACCCAAGCGGCGGAGCGCGGCGACATCGGCGGCGGCCTCCTGGCCACGTCCGTCGATCGCGTGCGCGTCAGCGAAGGAAAGCCGCAGGTCTACGGCACGCAGTTCCGCGAAGTCGACGGCGTGTGGGTGCCGCAGCCGATCGAGGACGAGGCCAACGTCGACGCGAGGCGCAAGAGCGTCGGACTCGGTCCGCTTGCCGAATACACCGCGCTGCTGCGGCAGATGCACGAGCAGCCGAAGAAGGAGTAGTTGCGCGAGAGCCGCCCCTCACCCTAACCCTCTCCCCGCGGAGCGGGGAGAGGGGACTGGAGATGATCAAGCCTCGACGGTGTCGCCGACCAGTTCCTCTTCCTCGACACGCGCCGGACGGCGGCGTTTGAACCATTCCTGCACGTCGTCGAAGATCGAGTAGAGCACCGGCGTCGCCAGGAGGGTCAGCAGCAGCACCAGCGTCTGGCCGCCGATGATGGTGGCGCCGATGGCGCGGTTCGTCGCCGCGCCGGCGCCACTGGAGACGACCAGCGGGATCATGCCGGCCACGAAGGCGATGGTGGTCATCAGGATCGGGCGCAGACGATCGCGGTTCGCCTCGCGGATGGCCTCATGGCGGACCATGCCGCGCTCGCGCAGCTGATTGGTGTGGTCGACCTGCAGAATCGAGTTCTTCTTCACGATGCCGAACAGCACCACGATGCCGAGGGCCGAGAAGATGTTGATCGACTCGTTCAGCAGCACCAGGGAGAGGATCGCGAACGGCACCGTCATCGGCAGCGACAGCAGGATGGTGATCGGATGCACCCAGCTCTCGAACTGCGCCGCGAGGATGAGGTACATGAACACGATCGACAGCAGGAAGGCGAGCATGAAGTTCACGCCCATCTCCTGCTGCTCCTTCGCGCGGCCGGTGAAGCCGTACGAGAAGCCCTTGGGCATGTTCAGCTGGCCGGCCTTTTCCTGCAGCAGTTGCATGACCGCGCCGGATGAATGGCCGGGCTGCATGTTCGCGAGCACCATCACCATGCGGCGGCGGTTGTAGCGGTTGATGACCGACGGGCCGGTGCCTTCCTCCAGCGCCACGAGATCGTTGAGGCGCACGTTCGTTCCGGTGGCCGACGGCACTTCGATCTGCGCGATGCCCGCGACGTCACGGCGCGCCGCTTCATCCGCGCGGACGTGGACCTCGTACTCTTCGCCGCCTTCGTAGTAGCTCGTGGCCTGCTGTCCGCCGACGAGCACGTTCAGCGTGGCTGCGAGGTCCTGCACGCGCACGCCGAGATCGGTGGCCTTGTCGCGGTCGATGCGCACGGCCAGCTCCGGCTTGCCGACGATGAAGTTCGTGTCGACGTCGGTGGTCCCGAGCTTCGGATCCTTGATCGCGTCGGTGAGCTGGCGCGCGTACTTGTCGAGCGCCACCAGGTCCGGGCCGCCGATCCAGAACATCACCTCGGCATCCGTACCGCCGCCGAACTCGTTCACCGGTGCGACCTGCGTGCGCAGGTTCAGCCGCTGATACGACGGCAGCACGTCCGTGCGCACGCGATCCATGATCGCGTACTGGTTGTCGCGCTGCGACGCGTCGTCGAGCAGCTTCACGTAGATCGTGCCGAGGTTCAGCGTCTGCTGCGGATCGTCACCGATGGTGACCACCGTGTTCTCGACGCCTTTCAACGTGCGCACGCGCGTAGCGATCGACTCGAGGATCGTGGCCGTCGTATCGACGCTCGCCCCCTCGGGCGCACGGACCGTCACGGCGAACTGCCCCTCGTCGTCGTACGGCAGGAACGTCGAGTCGACCACTTTGAACAGCGGGAACATCGACAGGAACACCACCACCATCGCGGTGACGATCACCCAGCGGTGCGCCATCGAGAAGTCCAGCATCTTCATGTACGCCTTCTCGATGACGGCGTAGAGACCCTTGTCGCGCGTGCCCTCGTGACTGAGGTCTTCGCGGCGCAGGTAGCGCGCGGCCATCATCGGCGTGAGCGTGAACGAGACCAGCAGCGACACCGCGATCGCGAAGGCCATCGTCACGCCGAACGAGAACATGAACCGTCCCACGATGCCGGCCATGAACGCCACCGGCAGGAAGACCACGATCAGCGACATCGACGTGGCCATGACCGCCAGGCCGACTTCCTTCGTCCCTTCCACCGCGGCGCGCGCGGGCGTGAGGTTCTTCTCTTCCATGTGCCGGAAGATGTTCTCGAGCACGACCACCGCGTCGTCGATGACGATGCCGACCGCCAGCGTCAGCGCGAGCAGCGTGATGATGTTCAGCGTGAAGCCCATGTACGCCATCGCCGCGAATGTGGCGACGAGCGAGCTCGGGATCGCAACCGCGGCGATGAGCGTGGGCCGCGACTTCTTCGCGAAGTACAGGAACATGCCCACGCCGATGATCATGGCCAGCGGAATGGCGATGCTCTTCGGCAGCGGGATCATGTGGCCCCACACGAGCGTGTAGAGCAGAAGCGTCGAGCCGACCATGATCAACACGGTCCAGAAGCGCGGGCTGGAGAGGAACAGCCAGACGATCAGTGCCGCGAAGATGGAGCCGAGGATGAGGTGCTCTTTCACCGCGCCGACCGCGGCCAGAACGAACTGCGACTGGTCGCGGATGACGTCGAGCTTGTAGCCGGCCGGGATCTGGGGACGGATCTCCTCGATGCGCTCCTTGATCCCGTCGACGACCTCGATCGCGTTCGTGCCGGACTGCTTGCGGATCTGCACGACCACGGCGGATTTGCCGCCCACCGTCGCCGACGATTCCACGTCCGACATGCTGTCTTCGATGCGCGCGACGTCGCGCACGCGCACCGGCGTGCCGGCCACCATCGCCAGCGGGATGGCGCCGAACTCCTCGGGATTGGTGACGCGGCCGTACGTGCGCAGCGTGAGGTCGCGCAGTCCCTGCTCCACCTTGCCGCCCGGGATCTGGATGTTCTGCGACTGCAACGCGGAGACGATGTGCGCGGACGTGAGTCCGTGCGCGGCGAGCTTGGCGTTGTCGACGATGACGTTGATCTGCCGCGGACGCGCGCCGATGACCAGCACCTGACCGACGCCGGTCACGGTCTCCAGACGGCGGCGGAGATCCTTGTCCACGTACTCCGAGATGTCGCGCTGCGAGCCGGGACCGGAGACGGCGATGGTCACGACCGGAATCGCGCCCGGATCGAAGTTCTGCACGATGGGCGGCTCGGCATCGGTCGGAAGATCGCCGACGATGGTGGAGATCTTGTCGCGCACTTCCTGCGTGGCGACGTCACGATCCTTCTCGAGATTGAACGAGATCATGACCACCGACACGTTCTCGGACGAGAACGACGTCAGCTCGTTGATGCCGCTGATGGTGTTGACCGCTTCCTCGATCTTGTCGGTGAGCTCGGTCTCGATCTCCTCCGGCGCCGCACCCGGCAGCACGGTGGTGACGATGACGAACGGAAACTCGACGTTCGGAAAACGATCGACCCCCAGTTTGAGGTACGAAAACGCGCCGATGACCACCAGCGCAAGAATGATCACCGTCGCGAAAACGGGACGGCGAACGCAGATTTCTGCGAGTTTTTGCATAGTGTCTCCGCCACGTTGTCAGTTGTCGGTTGTCAGTTGTCTGTGAGGTCGCTCGAATGGCGTCGCGGCGAGAAATCACAGATAACCGACAACTGACAACCGACAACATCTTCATCAATCCAACTTCGTTTCCACCCGCGCAAACAAGCCCGGCCGCAGCCTGCCGTCGCGGTTTGCGAACTCTGCTTCGGCGAACATCGTCCGGGTTTTCGGGTCGATCACGCCGCCCACGGTTTTGATGCGCCCTTCGAACGTCTCGCCGGGATAGGGATCGACGCGTGCGGTCACGTTGTCGCCGACGCTGATCTTGCCGAGGAGGCGTTCCGGGACCTGGAAGCGCAGCTTGAGCGGCGAGAGCTGCACGAACACGAACGCCACTCCGGCGTCGCCGAGGCGGGCGCCGACGTCGGTGCGCTTCTCGGCCACGATGCCGTCGACCGGCGAACGCATCGTCGAATCGGCGATCTGCTGGCGCAGCAGCGCCACTTGTGCATTCGCGACCGCGAGCGCCGCGCTGGTCTGATCGAACGCCGCCTGCGAGCGATCGAACGTCGCGCGCGGGATCGAGTTCTTCGCCACCAGCTCCTTCTTGCGCTCCAGATCGCGGGCCGCCTCGTCGCGCGCGGCTTTCGCACGCGCCACCTCGGCTTCCGCGGCCTGCAGATTCAGGCGCAGGTAATCGTTCTCGAGCTGCAGCACCGCCTGTCCACGCGAGACTCGCGAGCCTTCGTCGACGAACAGCTTGGCGACGCGGCCGGGGAGTTTCGGCGACAGCTCGGAGCGCACCGGCGAGACGAACTCGCCCGTCGCCTCGAACATGTTTGCGCCGGCCGCCGCCGTGGCCGTGGCCGCGGTTTCGGTGGCGGCGGTGTTGATGGCCGCAACCTCGGCCACATCGCTCGGCAGCTCCGGCGCCGCGGTGCTCGTCGTGCCCGTGGTCTCGGCCTTCGACTCATCGGTCGAGCATGCGGTGATACCGAGCGACAGCAGAATCAGGATGGACGTCAGGAAAAGGGCTCGTTTCATTCGCTTGCTCCAATCGAATCATTCGTAGTGATGTTGTCGGCGGAGGTTCCTCGGGTTCCTCGGAGGGCCTCGGAGTTCCTCGGCGAGCTACCCGAGGAACTCCGAGGAACCGAGGAACCCCGAGGAACCGCCTCTACGCCGACCGCTTCCTTGAGCGCGCCGGCGGCGTACCAGACGCGCAGTTCGGCGAGCTCGCGGTTCAGCGTTTCCTCGGCCACCGCGCGCCGCGCGTCGGCGAGGGACGTTTCGGATGCGGAGACGTCGAGCGACGTCGCCTCCTGCGCACGATAGAGATCGAAGGCCTGGTCGTATTCCGCCTGCGCGGCGTTCAACTGTTCGTTCGCGAGCTGCAATCCCACCTCGGCGGAACGGAGATCGGCGAACGCGCGACGGACGTCTTCGCGCGCCACCAGCTTCGTCTCTTCGAGGTCGAGCTGGGCCTGCTTCTCGGCGCTCTTCGCCGCGGCCACACGCGCCACCACTTCGCCCGACTGGAATATCGGCACGTTGAAGCGCAGCGCGCCGTACGAATACTTGTCGGCCGGGAACGGCGTCTTCTGCTGGATGAACCCGCCGTCGAACGTCACGGTGGGCAGCCAGTAGCCGCGCTGCTTCTGCACTTCCAGCCCGGCGACGCGCACGTTGTTCTCGGCGATGTGGATGTCGGGGCGTTCCGTCGTGGCGCGCACGACCAGATCGTTCTCGGCCGGCAGCGGCGGCAGCGCGGCGCCGGGCGGCGTCACTTCGATCGGACCGTCGAGCACGAGATCGGTGCGCAGCTGGGCCACGGCGTGCTCGCGCTGCTGATTGGCCGCGGCCGCGAGACGCTGCGCGGCTTTCATGGCCGTTTCGGCGCGGAGCACGTCCACCTTCGTCACTTCGCCCGCCTCATAGAACGCCTGCGCCTGCGCGAGCCGCTTTTCGGCGAGCTCGATGTTGCGGCGCTCCACTTCGACCCGGCGATCGGCGTTGATGACCGCGAGGTAGCTCGAGGCGACCCGCAGCAGGATGCTGTCCTCGGTGGCGCGCGTGCCTTCACGCGCATTCTCGATGCCGATCTTGGCCTGCGAATACGCGCGCAGCTCGCGCCGTCCGGCGAAGATCGGCTGCGACAACGTGACGCGGTACGCCCAGTCGTTGCGCGGCAGGATGGTCACCGCGTCCTCGCCGTCGCCGCCGAACGACTGCTCGATGCTGTTGCGCGTGAGATCGCCGCTGAGGGTGATCTTCGGCATCACCGCCGAGAGCAGGAAGTCTTTGTTCGATTGCGCGATGGCGATGTCCTGCTCGGAGCGCTCGATGGTGTTGTTCACCTCGAGCGCGCGCCGCATCGCGCCGTCGAACGTCAATTTGGTTTGTGCCGACGCCGTCACGGCGAACAACACGATCGATACAGCTGTGGTCACTCGTTTCAAGTCAACTCCGTTTCCGAATGCCGTCCAGGATCAGTCCGACCAGCAGGTCGACGTCGGCGCTCTCCGCCGGCGCGGCCTTTTCGGTCAGCCGGTCGAGGATCACGGCCGTGCTGCCTTCGATGATGAATAACGCCAGCCGCTCGGGATCGATCGGGCGCAACTCGCCGCGCTCGATGCCCTGCCGGATGACTGCGGATAGTTTGTCGATGCGCTGCCGGTACCGCGGATGACAGGCGCGCTGCTGGCGGCGCTGCTGCGCCGGCGTCCCCTCGGGCATCCGCAGCGAGAGGTAGAGCCGGAAGAACTCGCGGTTCTCGGAGAAGAACTCCAGCTGCGCCGTCATCACCGCGCGCAGCTTCTCCTCGAACGGAACCTCGCGGTCCAGCGCTTCGTCGGCACGCACGAAGAGCTTCTCCATGGCCGTCTCGAACGTCCGCTCGACCAGCTCGTCGCGGTCGCGGAAGTAGAGATAGATGGTGCCCTTCGCAACGCCCGCCGCCTCGGCGATCTCCTGCATCGTGGCCGCGGCCATCCCCTTGCGCGCGATCACACGCATGGTCGCGTCCTGGATGGAGGCGATGCGGTACTCCTGGACCACTTCTTCTTTGGATCTGGGATGATGCATGGCAGGACTCGTCTGTTCAGGTCACTGAACGCGCGGTCAGTGAAGCAGAATTTCGAGTCACCTGCAAGAACGCGCAGGTCAGTTGTCACTGGAACGTGACGGGCGGCTTCAGGCGCGCAGCGTGGCCTTTCCGCAGCGCTCCGCAACCAGGACCGAGGCCGCGCAGCCGCCCAGAAGCGGCATGAGCAGCATCACCGAGGCCGGATCGACGACAGCGACCATCACCCCCGCAACGAACACCGCGCCCGCGATGATCACGGCGCCGCTGTACGGATCGGTCCGAAGCAACACACGGTTGCTGAGCATGCGCGCGGCAATGACCACGCCGGCCAGCAACGAAGGCCCCGCCAACGCCCACGCGAACGAACGGCTCCCCATCAGGGAAACCGCGCTCGCACCCAGCACACCGGCGGCGAGGAACAGCGCAGGCAGATGCGACTTGAACTTCGTTTGCATCGAACACCCCCACCGGTGACTACGCAGCGGGCGGCGGAATGTTCTTGGCGGCGCGCTTGCGGCGCGCGGGGCGCGGTCAAGGCGCGTCGCGAGC
>CAMPKJ010000033.1 GCA_946887105.1 uncultured Acidobacteriota bacterium
AACGGATTCGTCGCGGAAGTCTCGTTCGCGTTCTGAGGGTGAAGCGGTTCCTCGGAGTTCCTCGGAGTTCCTCGGGTGGGTGACGCCCTCCGAGGAACTCGCGGCGTTCGCGTCGCTATACTGCGCGCCAGATGCGCATCCTCATCGCCGACGACCATGCGCTGTTCCGCGACGGCCTCCGCAGTCTCCTCATCGCGGAAGGCCACCAGGTGATCGGCGAGGCAAAGAACGGCCGTGAGGCGATCGCGATGGCGCGCGAGCTGGCGCCGGAGATGCTGCTGATGGATCTCTCGATGCCCGAGGTCGACGGCATCGCCGCGACGAAAGTGATCACGGCGGAGATGCCCGCGGTCAGGGTGGTGATCCTCACCGCGTCCGAGAGCGATGCCACGCTGTTCGAGGCCATCAAGTCGGGCGCGCAGGGATACCTGCTCAAGAACCTGGAGGCGGATGACTTCTTCGCGCTCCTCGACCGCGCCGGCAAAGGGGAGCCGGCATTGACGCCGGCGCTCGCGCGGCGGTTGCTCGTGGAGTTCGCGAAACCGGCGGAGGCGGCGGCACCCACGGATGCGGAAGCGCTCACCGCGCGCGAACAGGAAGTGCTGGAGCTGATGGTGGACGGCGTCGTGTCGAACCGCAAACTCGCGAAGCGCCTCGGCCTCAGCGAGAACACCGTCAAGTTTCACGTGCGCAACATCCTCGACAAACTCCGCCTGCACAATCGCGCCGAAGCGGTCGGCTACGCGCTGCGCAAGCGCATCGACCCGGCTGGATGACCGGCGTCACGTCGCGATCAGGCTGAGACCGAGCACGATGCTCAGCACCCGCAACGACAGCACGAATGGTTCGGGACGGATCCGGCGCGATGCGAGCACGCCGACGACGATGCCGGCGATCGAGCCGGCCGTGACGTAGCCGAGCAATCCGGCGTCGAACGAATCGAATCGCGAATACGCGGCGATGCCGATTGCGCCGGTCACCAGTCCGAACACATTGCTCACCGCGGAGAACTCGTGCACGCGCCAGTGCGTCGCCGGAAAGACCAGTGCTCCGAGCAGCGTCCCCGAGCCGGCGGACGTGGTCGCCACCGCGGCACCCGTTCCGGCTGCGGCGAGTGTGATGAGACCGGTGCGTCGTCCTCCGCCGCGCCAGCGGCTGGCGAAGAATCCGAGAAGGCCGATCGCGAGCAGCACCACTCCGAGCGTCATCCGCAACGCCGATTCGAAGAACGTCACGCGCGCGACCAGTTGCCGGATGAGCACGAAACCGAACGCCGCTCCGGCGACGCCGCCGATCAGCACGCGTGGTGCATGCGTCGCGGGCCAGTGGCCGCTGGCGATGTGCTGCAGCGAGCCGACGCTCCTGGCCGCGATCAACGCGAACAGTCCCGTCGTCACGGCGGTCGGAGGATCGTGTCCGCGCAGGATGAGCAACGGCGTGAGGATCGAGCCGGCGCCGATGCCGGTCGCGCCGATGAAGGTGCCGGCCACGCAGCCGATCAGGAAATCGATCACGCTTCGACGCGCACGGGCAGTGGCTCGAAACGCGCGGTGAAGAAGCGCAGCGCCGGCGGCTCGTAGACCATGGTCAGGCCGGGGATCTCCTTTCGGCGTTCGAACAGCGATTTCACCGACCACGCCACCACGTCCATGTGACGGTCCGTGTACACGCGCCGCGGAATGGTGAGGCGCACCAGCTCGAGCGATGCCTTGCGATTGGCACCGGTGACCGGATCGCGCCCCGCGGAGACGATCCCGCGCTCCATCGAGCGCACGCCGCTGTCGACATACAGCGCCGCGCTGAGCGCCTGCGCGGGGAACTCTTCCTGTTCGAGATGCGGCAGGAAGCGGCGTGCGTCGAGGAAGACTGCATGGCCGCCGACCGGCAGCACGATCGGCACGCCCGCCCGGACCAGCTGTGCGCCGAGGTAGCGGACCTGGCCGATGCGGTTCGCGATGTAGTCGTCGTCGACCATCTCGTAGATGCCCTGCGCGATCGCTTCCATGTCGCGGCCGGCCAGTCCTCCGTAGGTCGGCATTCCTTCGAAGATCACCACCTGCTCGCGCGCGGACTGGAGGATTTCCGGATCGTTCATGGCCAGAAATCCGCCGATGTTGACCAGGCAGTCCTTCTTCGCGGACATCGTGCAGCCGTCGAAGTACGACATCATCTCGCGCAGGATCGCGCGCACCGGCATCTGCGCATAGCCGCGCTCGCGCTCGCGGATGAAGAACGCGTTCTCCACCGCGCGCGTGGCATCGCACCACATGCGGATGCCGAACAGGCTGCACATCTCGCGGGTTTCGCGCAGGTTGGCCATCGAGACCGGTTGCCCGCCGGCGAGGTTCACCGTGCACGCGACGTTGACGTACGGAATGTTCTCCGGACCGACGCGCGCGATCACGCTGGCCAGCTTGTCGATGTCGACGTTGCCTTTGAACGGATGATCGGACGCGGGGTCGTGCGCCTGATCGATGACCACGTCGACGAACGCGCCGCCCTGCAGCTCCTGATGCGCGCGCGTGGTCGTGAAGTACATGTTCCCGGGGATGACGTGCCCCGGCCGGATGAGGATGCGCGAGATGAGATGTTCGGCGCCGCGGCCCTGATGGGCCGGCACCATGAACTCGAAACCGTAAATGTCCTGGACGGCGCGTTCCATGTTGTAGAAGGATCGCGCGCCCGCGTACGCCTCATCGGCCGACATCATGGCCGCCCACTGGCGGTCGCTCATCGCGCTGGTGCCGCTGTCGGTGAGGAGGTCGATGTAGACGTCGTCACTGCGCAGCAGGAAGGTGTTGTAGCCGGCCGCGGCGATCGCGCGCTCGCGTTCCGCGCGCGTTCGCATCGTGAGCGATTCGACGGTCTTGATCTTCCACGGTTCCGCTGTCGGTCGCATGAATTGGATTCCCGTTCAATGCGACGTGCGAGTGATCGAAGATCCGCACCGCAGAGGACTGTGCCGGATGGACGTTTCGCGGGTCAGCATTCCCAGCTCGCGATTGGACATCCGGCGCCCGAGGTCCGAGTGCGCGACGATGCCGAGCAGCCGGCCGTCGTCGTCGATGACGGGCAGATGGTGGACGTGATTCTCCATCATCAGCATCGCCGCGTCCTCGAACGTCTCATCGGGATGAATGGCCACCAGCGGCGCGGACATGACCACCGCGGCGGGAATCTCGGCGGCGTTCCATCCCTGGGCAACGGCGCGGCAGACGATGTCGCGATCGGTGACGATTCCGAGCACCTCGCCGGAGCGGACGATCGGAACCGCGGCGCAGTCGTGGTCGAGCATCAGCAGCGCCACCAGCCGCAGTGACGTATCCGGGTCGCACGTCGCAGGATCGGGGGTCATGGCTTCGCGGACTTTCATGCCCCTACGTTGGCGCGCGGCCACACTCCGCGCCGTGGCAACGCGCACATGCCGCTGTGACGAAGCGCACGTTGCAACCCCTCATCCGCCCTTAGGGCACCTTCTCCCCTCTCACGAGGGGAGAAGGCTGAATCGAGGCGCCCTAGTGCGTCAGCGCGTCGCGCAGCTTCTTTTTCGCGCGGATGTACAGAGGTCCGATCGAGCCTGCCGGGAGTGCGGTCGCGTTGCTCACTTCATCGTACGAATAGCCTTCCAGACCGATCCACTCGCAGAGGTCACGCGACCGCTCGTCGAGCTGGTGCAGCGCCTGGCGGAGGGCCATCACGTCGGCGCGATCGGAAGTGTCCGGCGTGGGGAGACTCTCGAATGTTTCCGCCGGATCCCCACCGGCGATCCGCCGCGACCGGTGCAGTTCCTGACGACATAGGTTCACGGCCGTCCCCGATAGCCACGTTCGTGGATCGCGTACGGTGGTCCGCCTTTCCAGGAACAGCAGCCAGGCCTGCTGCGCGATGTCTTCGGCGGCGTCATGCGACAGACCGTATTTCCGCCGCGGGATCGAATAGAGCACCTTCTGCACCTTGAGATAGAGCGCCTCGAGATCCAGTCCCGGATCCGCATCCGCCTCGCGCTCGATCTCGGCGAGCAGTTCGAGGATCGTATTGATGATCACCTCGGTCGACTCGGTCTTGTGCAGCACGACCGAGACTCCACGCCGCGTCACCTCTTCGTGCATCTCCGGCGTCACGTATCCACTGAGCGTGACCACGCGCGAGCGCGGGCTGAGCCGGCGGATGTCGTCCAGCAGTTGCAGGCCGTCCTTCGTCGTCCTCAGACAGAGGTCCGCGACGATCACCGGATAGAACATGCCGCGCACGAGCTCCGCGGCGGATACGCGATCCTCGGCACCTTCACTTTCGATCGACTCGGCCTCGCAGATCAGCATCAGCCCTTCCACGATCGCTTGCTCGTCATCCACGATCAGAACACGTGCACCCATGTTGTCAGCTCCCTCTTTCCTCTCGATCAAACCAAAGGTCGTGCCGACGTGCCAATCGATCCAAGTCGTTTGTTTCCAGCACCTTGGGAATTTCGACCATACGGATGAATCAAAATAAAACCGCGAAACCGTTCAGAATCCGGACGCTTCCTCGCCGCCCTCCGCGTTCAATGGTGCGAATCGCGCGAGCGCTTCCGCCAGTGCCGCAATGTTCAAAGGCTTGCTCAGATATTCATCCGCGCGGAACGCCTTGAACGCCTCGTTCCGATAGCGCAGCGACGTATAGAGAGAGGTCATGACGATCACGCGTTTGAGGCCGGTCGTATCCGCCTCCTTGATGCGCTTGCACATTTCCCGGCCGTCCATCCCCGGCATCAAGGCATCGGTGACGATCAGGTTCACGTCCGGGGAGCGGGCCAGGTTCAGACCGAGGTGTGGCGAGTCGGCCACGATGGTGCGGTAGCCGAGTTGGGAGACGACGCAGGACACGAACGAGCGGATCGACTCGTCGTCATCGACGATCAGCACCAGCGGTGCGGAGTCCTTCGGAACCACGAGCGCGGCTCCGGAGGTCTCCGAGTCGCTCAGCTGGACCGGCACCGCGGCTCCGAACCTGCGTGCATCCTGGCGCAGCGCGAGCGGCGACGCCTCCCAGAACGTACGCTTGTAGGGCATGCCCGCACTGCAGAAACACGACCTGCAGTGCGGGCAGACGAGCGTGCGCAGGTTCACATCGCACCCGCACCACTGGGAGGCAACGGCGTCGAAGGTCTTCCCACAGTGAAAACACGACCTGAGATAGCTGCAGGGATCCATCATTTCTCCGCTTGGTCGCGCGAACGGGAACGAGCGACGCAGTCGTTCACCACGCGCAGGATCTGTTCGTAATGAAATGGTTTGTGCACGACGGCGAATGCCGAAAGCGTGGCCTGCCGCGGACGGCGCGAGTATCCGGTCATGATCACCACGCGATCGAGCAGGGCGGGATTGGTGAGCAGCCAGTAATCGACGAGACGCTCGCCGTCGAAAACCGGCATCTGCACATCGAGCAGGATCGCGTCGAAATGCTCATCGAGCTCGAGCGCGTCGATGCCGTCCGGCCTGGTGTGGACTTCGAAGCCGTTCAGCTCCAGCGTGGCCGCAATGACGTCGCGGATGTCGCTGTCGTCGTCGACGATCAGCACTCGCCCTTTCGATTCCGAAGTCATGCGCCACCGGGGTCCGTATCGACGTTTTCGAGTGTGGAGATGGTGCCGAGAAGCGCGTCGAAGTCGAACGGCTTCTGCAGGAAACAGCTGTAGCGATCGAGGCCGACCTGTTCACGATCGCCGTGTCCCGTGGCAAAGATGATCGGAAGCGTGGGATGGAGCGCGCGCAACTGCTTCGCCACGTCATATCCGCTGATGTCCGGCAAGCCGACGTCGAGCACGACCAGCTCCGGCCGCAACCGTTCCACCGCCGCGGCCGCGGCCAGCCCCGTACTGACCGCGCTGGCCGTGATCCCTTCACTGGCCAGCAGCTCCACCATGCCATCGACGATGGTCGCGTCGTCATCGACGACCAGGACCTGCCTCGTTCTCACGGCTCGCGGCGCGACGTGCTCGACCTGCTCTTGCGGCTCCGTGGACGCCACTCTCGGCAGAAACACATGGAACGTCGTGCCGGCCCCGATGGCGCTCTCGACGAACACGTAGCCGCCATGCCGGGTGATCACCTGATGCGCGACCGCCAGACCGAGGCCGGTCCCGCCGCTCTCCTTGGTCGTGAAGAGCGGATCGAAAACATGACCGATGACATCGGGCGCAATGCCGGTGCCGGTATCGGCGACGGAGATCTGCACGAGCGAGGAGGGATCGGGAACGGTTCCGAACGCGAACGATTCGTTCGCCGCCGGCTGGCGTACGGAGATCGTGAGCTGTCCCGCATGAGGCATGGCGTCGCGGGCGTTGCTGACGAAGTTCGCGAAGACCTGCGCGAGCTGTGTCGCGTCGGCACGAACTTCGACATCGGGAAACTCCGCCGTGAAGGCGATGTGATTGCCGATCTGCGCTTTCAGTTCCGGCTCGAGTTGTTGCCACCACCGCTCGAGGTTCAGCGGCTTCAAGACCGCGGCGGCGGGTTGCGTGAAGCGGAGGATGTCCATGGCCACGCGCTTTCCGCGTTTGATCGAGTTCGCAATGTGACCGCCGCACTTCTCCAGCAAGGGCCGGGGCGCGTTCGGCCGCTGCAGCAGATCGGCGAACGGCTGAATGCCCATCAGCACGTTGTTGAACTCGTGCGCGACCGTGGCCGCGAGGCGTCCGAGACCGGCCACGCGATTGGCCTGCTCGAGTTGGCGTTCCAGCAGTTCCCGGTCCGTCACGTCACGGGCGTTGATGATGATCGACTGGACTTGCCCGCCGCGCATCAGGTTCTTGGCGATCATCTCGAAGAAGCGGTACGAGCCACTGCGCTGTTTGAGACGGATCCTGATGGTGCTGCCGTCGGCCAGTCCGCTGGCCTGACGAAGGATGAACTCGCCGATCCGGTTGAGATCGTCGGGATGTACGTGATCGATGAGCGGCGATCCCGTCAACTCGTCCTGCGCCAACCCGAGGGACCGCTCCAGCGATGGGCTGTGATAGCGGATCACGCCCGTCGGGTCGAGGATGCCGATGACGTCCGAGGCGTTCTCGATGATGGAGCGGAAATACTCCTCGTTCTTCTGCACGGCCTCGAGCGCCTGTTCGCGCTCGGTGATGTCGCGGGCCAGGCCGCGGACCACCGGCACGGCCACGCCGCTCGTCCTGACCGTATTGCGATACTCCCAGACGCGGATGCGGCCATCGCGCGTCATCACGCGCATCTTTCCTTCCGCCGTTCCCTGCCAGCGCAGGATTTCCAGGTAACGGTCGAAGCGTGCCTCGTCTCCAGGAGCGAGGATGTCGCGCACGTTCAGCGTCTGCAGCTCATCCGCCGAGATGCCCAGCATTCGGGCCGCGCTGGAGTTGACCGAGAGGATCCGCCCTTCCAGATCGTGCACGCAGATGAGGTCGTGCGTGTGCTCGACCAGATAGCGATAGCGGCTCTCGCTTTCCACCAGGCGCTCCTCGGTATCGCGCCGGTGGGTGATGTTCCGCAGCGCGAGAATCTGCCTGCCCGATCCGAGATCGGTCGTGGTGATCTCCACGAACAAGGTGCTGCCGTCTTTCCGCTGGGCGGCCGACTCGTACACCTGCGTCCCACGCGCGGCCGCGGCGATGAATCGGGTGAGCGCCTGCCCCGACAGATCCTCGCCGGCATGTCCAACCATCCTGGCGAAGGCCTGATTGGTCTCGCGGATGATGCCGTCCTGCACGGTGAGCACACCGTCGAACGCGGTCTCACAAAGAAGCCGGAACCGGTCTTCGTGGCATTCGGAGAGCTCCCGCGGGACGGACGTTCCGATCATGAGCTCGCGGAGCATTTCGTCGTCACTGGTCACGAAACGTGAGGTCGAGAGCATCGCGGTCACGCGGCGGTCTGATGCGACGACATTGCCGCGACCGCCTTCTCCAGGTCCGCTGCAATGATTCGCAGGTAAGCCGCGCTCTCGCTGTCGAGCGAATGCGCGCTGCAGATCTCTTCCGCCTCTCGTGCCAGGGAGGCCAGAGAGACGAAGCCCAACGTCGATCCGGTTCCGGCGATGGTATGGAAGAGGCGCTCGAGCGTCTCGAGACTGCCCGCCCCGGACGTGGCGCGTGCCACTTCGATGGAGATCGCGTGCACCTTGTCAGGGAGCCCGCTCAAAAATCTCTGCCGCACTCTCATCATCGTTTCCCGAACCGGCGCAATCGCCTGTGTCTGCTCCGCGTGCATGTCTGCTCCCGTGGTGTCGTCGTGGTCTGTGAGTGAGTCGCGGAGGCGGCGCGAAAAATACAGTTCGTCCCGCTTGTATTTTTTTTGCCCGCTCCGGGACACATGAGCAGCCACCGGCCGATTGCCGGGTGGCAGCTGACATGACTCAACCATCCATTCGACGCAAGCTCCGCCTGGTGATCCTGCTGACCAGCGCGATCGTGCTGCTCCTCGCCTGCGGCGCCTTCATTGCCGCCGACCGGGCGCGGGCGAGCCGCGTGCTCGAGCACGACCTCTCTTCACTGGCGGAGATGATCGGCGCGAACAGCGCGGCGCCGCTGACGTTCGACGACCGCGTCGCCGGCACCGAGGTGCTGTCCGCGCTGCGGGCCCGCCCGGCCATCGTGGCCGCGGTGATGTATACGAGGAGCGGACAGCCTTTCGCGATCTACGGCAACCCTGAGCCGGAGCAGCTGCGCGGCCTCCCCACACCGACCTCGACCGCCGACAGGATCGAAGTGGTTCGCGGCGTTTTCCTCCGGGACGAGCAGGTCGGCTCGATCTACATCGCCTCGGATCTGCGTGACGCAGTGGCCCGTCTCCACAGTTTCGCGGGCATGGCCGCGGTCATCCTGCTCCTGTCGCTGATGGTCGCGTACCTGCTCTCGTGGCGGCTCGAGCGCGTGATCACACGCCCGATTCTCGATCTGGCGGGAGCGGCCCAGCAGGTCACGCTGAAGCGGAACTACTCGATCCGCGTGGCCGCTCCTTCAACGGAACAGCACGACGAGATCGGCGCGCTCATGATCGGGTTCAACGGCATGCTGACCGAGATTCAGCGCCGGGATGACGAGCTGCGGCGCCATCGGGACGAGCTGGAGCACGAGGTCGAATCGCGCACGATCGAGCTGCGCGGCACCAACGCGAACCTCATCGCCGCGAAAGAGCTCGCGGAGTACGTCGCGGAGATCAACGCGCAGCTCAGCCGCCAGCAGCAGATGATCCTCAACGCCGCCGGCGAAGGCATCCTCGGCGTCGACGTCGGCGGCGTGGTCACGTTCATCAATCCATCGGGCGCAACGATGTTCAACCAGCCGGTCGAGCTGCTGGTCGGGCGGCCGCTGCACGATCTCATTCATCCGGCGGACGTCCGCAATGGCGGCTTCGACCACTGTCCGATGTGCAACCGGAGATCCGCCGTCTTCACCGGGGGGAACACCACGCACACGTTCATGCGCGGCGATGGCGCCCGCCTTCCGATCGAGTTCATCGTCAACCCGATCATCGACGAACTGGGGAAAAAGTCGGGCGTGGTGGTGACCTTCCGCGACATCACCGAACGGCTGGCCATCGAACGGATGAAGAGCGAGTTCGTCTCGACCGTCAGTCACGAGTTGCGCACTCCCCTCACCTCGATTCGCGGAGCTCTCGGCCTGCTCGCCAGCGGCCTTCTCGGCGATGTCGGCGACCGCGCCAAGCGGATGATGAACATCGCCGTGTCGAATACCGATCGGCTGGTCCGGCTGATCAACGACATCCTCGACCTGGAGCGCATGGAATCCGGCAGGGTCGAATTGAAACGCGAGAACGTCGATGCGATCACGCTGATGCGGGAAGCGATCGACGTCGTGCAGCCAATCGCCGACGGCGCCGGCGTCACCCTGGTCATGAAACCGGTGGAGGCGATGTTGCGCGTCGATCACGACCGCATCGTGCAGACCCTCACCAACCTGCTCGGCAATGCCGTGAAATTCTCGCCGGGCGGCACCACGGTGCTCCTCACCGGCACTCTCGAGACGGACCAGTTCCGGTTCTCGGTCCAGGACCATGGCCGGGGCATCCCCGCCGACAAGAAGGACAGTATTTTCGAGCGTTTCCGGCAGGTGGACGCTTCGGATTCTCGCGAGAAAGGCGGCTCCGGACTCGGTCTGGCGATCTGCCGGACGATCGTCGGCGCACACGGCGGCCGGCTGTGGGTCGAGAGCCGGGAGAACGAGGGCAGCACGTTCCATTTCACGCTGCCGGTGGAGTCCGACGCCGCTGGCGATCCCACGCAGGCGGAAGCCGATTGCAGAACGATCGTCATCTGCGCCGCCAACGCGCGGGCAGCGACTGCGCTGGTGCCGCCGATCGAGAAACGCGGCTTCAAATGCGTGGTGATCGACGCGACCGAGCAGCTCGTGCCGGCGGTGCTCGCCTCTCGTGCCGAGGCAGTCGTCGTGGCGGTGCGGGCAATCACGGATCGGGGTTGGACGTACCTGCGTGCGCTCAGGGCGAACCCCGCGACTGCCGGCGTGCCGGTGGTCGTGGCCAGCGTCGAGGGCGCGTCATTGGTCGAGCGATCGGCCGCGCTGATCGCACGTTGGGCGCCGCAGCCGCGTGCGGACGGCGGCGAGGACGAGATGCCTGTGGCGGGCGCGGAGCACTCGGTGCTCGTGGTGGGGGAAGATCTCGACCTCGCGCGCGTGATCACCGAATCCCTGCGCAATCACGGCGTCGACACCATTCACGCCGCGTCGGGAAATGAAGCGATTGCGGCCTGCCATCGCGGAGTGCCGACGCTGGTGATCCTCGATCTGGCTCTGCCCGAGCTCGACCGCGTTGCCGTCGTCGAGTGGATGCGCGTCCGCAGGGCCTTCGCATCCGTGCCGCTGGTGGTCTTCTCCGCGCAGGAAATCTGCGCGGCCGATCAGGAACGGTCCCGCCCCGGATCGACGGCATTCGTCACGAAAAGCCACGTCTCGCTCGACGATTTCGCGCGACGGGTCATCAACCTACTGAACAGCGTTACCGGCCCGGAGGCCACCCATGCAGCCTAAACGGATTCTCATCGTCGACGATGAAGACCACATCCGCGAGATCGCGGGCGTCACCCTCGAGCTCACGCACGGTTGGCACATCGATGCGGTCAACTGCGGCAAGGACGCCATCCGCGCGGCCATCGCCAAACTTCCCGACGCCATCCTTCTCGACGTGATGATGCCGGAGATGCACGGCCCGAGCACGCTGCGCCTGCTCCGCGCCGACAACCGGACCCGCTCGATCCCGATCATCTTTCTCACGGCCAAGGTGCAGTCGGCCGATAAGCGCAACCTCCTGCAGCTCGGAGCGGACGGGATCATCGCCAAGCCGTTCGATCCGCTGGTGCTCGGCGCCGAGATCGCCGAGACGCTGCAGTGGACGTGACGCCGAACCCGACCGTTCACGCTCAGAAAACGTCCCTGTATTTTTTCGCGCCGCTGCGGGACTCACTCGCGAGAGAGCTCGACTCCCCGTTCATCAAGAGAGGAACCATGACTCATTTCGCGACACGACTCCTGATCGGCAGCGCATTTCTAATGGCCCTGAACCTTCACGCCGGCGAGGCCCCGGCGGACGGGCAGTCGCCCCTCGACGAACTGCTGTCGACCCCGATCAGCACCGCGGCCAAGTATCAGCAGAGCATGAGTGACGTGGCCGCATCCGTCACGGTGATCACGGCGGAGGAGATCGCGCGGTATGGCTGGCGATCGCTCGGCGAGGTGCTGACGGCAGTGCGCAGCGTCTACACCACCAGCGATCGCGGCTATACCTATCTCGGCGTACGGGGCGTGGGCCTGCCGACCGATTACAACAATCGATTCCTGATCCTTCTCAACGGGAATCCCCTCATCGAAAGTGTTTCCGGCAGCATCGACGTCGGCACCGGCCTCGGCATCGAGATGTCCACCATCGAGCGGATCGAGTTCGTGCGCGGTCCCGGCGCGGTCATGTACGGAACGGGCGCGATGTTCGGCGTCATCAACCTGATCACCAAGGACGAGAGCGAAAGACCGGCCATGGAAGTCGCAATCGGCAGTGGCGATCTGGTGACCGGAAGCGCTCGCGTCGGCATGGGCCACGGGGAACTGCGCACCAGTGCCGCGCTCTCCTGGCGCGAACAGAACGGCGGCGATCACTACTACGGCGAGTTCGACGCGCCGGAAACGAATCATGGCGTCGTGAGCGGCCGCGATTCCGACGACTACAAGTCTCTGATCGTGACCACGCGCTGGCGCGACCTCCGCCTCCTGACGATGTACTCGAGACGCGATAAAGGCGTGCCTACCGCCTCGTGGGACACCGACTTCGGCGGAGACCAGCACATCATCGACGGCAGGACGTTATGGGCGCTGAGCTTCGAGCGCTCGCTGGGAGTGGGAAAACGGCTGTCGGCGCGGGCGTTCCTCGACCGGTTCCAGTATCGCGGCCACTATCCGTATGGCGATTTCATCTACAGCGATCATTCGCAGTCGAAACGCCTCGGCGGCGAGGCGCAGTACATCTGGGACATCCGCCCCAATCACCGGCTCACCACCGGCTTCGAATATGTCTCGAACCGGCCCAGATACAGCTGGAACGAAACGTCGGGTGCCATCCGCAGCATCGGGGATCCGTTCCATCAGATCGGCACGTACGTTCAGGCGGAATCCCAGTTCACCTCGCGGATCTCCGCAACGGTGGGATTGCGTTACGACCATCAGGGTGAGGTGGAAGCGCGTGTGACGCCGCGAGGCGCTCTCATTCTGCGCCCCGCCGCCGGGACCATCCTGAAGGTGCTGTACGGGGAAGCATTCCGCTCCCCGAGCACGTACGAGCTCGATTACGTGAATGACGGCTTCCTTCCGAGCACCGCCACATCGGAAAGCATCCGCACGACGGAGGTGGTGTTCGAAAGGCGCGTCAGCGAGTCCGTGCTGGCCAGCGCGTCCGTCTTCGACGTGCAGATCGACGACTTGATCCGCCTTCACGGCGTCGGCGAGAACGCCGTCCAATTCCGGAACGTTGCCTCGGCGCGCTCGCGCGGAGCGGAATTGCAGGTCGACTATCGCCGCAACGATGGCCTGTGGAGCTACGTCAGCTATACCCACCAGCGCGCGAAGGAAGACGGCGCGGAGATGCAGAACTCACCGGCCCATCTGATCAAAGCCGGCATCTCCACGTCGACCGCCAACCGCATTTACGGTGGCCTGGAAACGCGCTTCGAGTCAGGCAGAACGACGAATGACGGGCAGCGGACTGACGATGCGATTCTCACCAACCTAAACCTGGGGTGGCGCGCCGGCCGATCGGTCACGCTGACCATGGCCATCCGCAACGCCTTCAATACGCACTACGCCACGCCCGGCGGTGTCGAGCACCGTCAGGACATCATCGAGCAGGACGGCCGAACGTTCATCTTCGGGTTCAAGGTGGGGGGGAGATGACTCTGCGCGCTGCGTCCTTCACCTTGATCGCAGTGCTCGGCCTGCTCATCCACGCTTTCGACGCATCGGCACACGAAGTGCCGGTCGAGGTGCAGCTGCCTTTGTTCCAGAACATCTGGAAGCTGGACCGGAACTTCAACCCGGCGGGATCGTCCATCGTGGTGGCGGTGCTCTTTCAGGAGAGCAACGTGCAGTCGATGGCCGCCCGCGCCGCCGCGTTCAAGTGGGTGCAGACGACCACCGGAGTGACCGCGGTCGGCGTGGTGATGGATCGTGCGGACTGGACGACCGTGCTGCGCGTCGTCGAAGCGGACGTGTTCTACGTCACCAGGATGCGAGGCGCGGATATCGAAGCCGTTGCGGCGATTGCGCGGTCGCGCGGGATCCGGACGATGGCCGGCGTCCACGACTACGTCTGGCAGGGTCTGAACGTCGGCATCGGAGTGCGCAACGATCGTCCGCTCATCATGATCAACCTGCAGGCCGCGCTGGCCGAGGGCGCGGCGTATCAGGCCCAATTGCTCAAGCTCGCCGAGATCGTGAAGAAGTAATCGCTCCTCCCCTCACCGGGTGACACCCGTCACCTCCACTCGTGAGCGCCATCGCACCAGTCAGCATCACCTGCCCTCACATTCTGTGACGGAGGCTCCACCATGCCGTCGCCTTACAACATCGTCATTCAGAACAACTGCACGGCCTGCGCGCGCAGCGAGGATCAGCTGTTCTGCAACATGTCGCCGGCGGCGATGAAAACGCTCGACGCGATCAAGTTCACCAGCCTCTATCCCAAGGGGTCGACGCTGTTCGTGGAGGGCGAGGACCCGCGTGGCGTGTTCATCCTCTGCAGCGGCCGCGCGAAGCTCACCACCTCGTCCACGGAAGGCCGCACGCTGATCGTGAAGCTGGCCGAGCCCGGCGAAGTCCTCGGCGCCAGCGCGACCATCCTCGGCCGCCCCTACGAAGTCTCCGCCGAAACGCTCGAGCCGTCGCAGCTGAACTTCATCAAGCGCGACGACTTCCTGCGCTTCCTGACCTCGCACACCGAGGCATGCATGCACACGGCACAGCAGCTCAGCGAGAAATATCAGTCCGCGCAACGCGAGATCCGCTCGCTCGGACTGGCCCAGTCGACGTCCGAGAAGCTCGGCAAGCTCCTGCTCGAATGGTGTGCGCTGCACGGCGAGGTCACCGCGGGCGGCACGCGTCTCAAAGTCCTGCTCACCCATGAAGAGGTGGCGCAGATGATCGGCACCACGCGCGAGACCGTCACGCGGCTGCTGAGCGAGTTCCGGCGCCGCAAGATCATCGAGGTCAAGGGCTCGACCATCCTGATCGTGAACAAGCCGGAGCTGGAGAGCCTGGTCAGCATCTGACGTGGAACACGAGCACTCTCCGGAAGCGATCCGCGCGCGCCTGACGAATGCGCCGCGGACCAGCTATCTGCGCGACTGGGTCTACGGCGGGATCGACGGATCGGTGACGACCTTCGCCATCGTCACCGGCGTCGGCGGCGCGAGCCTCTCCAGCCGCATCATCCTGATCCTCGGCATCGCCAACCTGCTCGCCGACGGCTTCTCCATGGCCGCCAGCAACTATCTCGGCACGCGCACCGAGATTCAGGAAGCGGAAGCGCTGCGCGCGATCGAGCAGCGCCACATCGAGTCGAATGCGGAAGGCGAACGCGAAGAGGTGCGCCAGATCTTCGCCGCGAAAGGATTCGCCGGCGACGATCTCGAGCGCGCGGTCAAGATCGTCACCTCCGATCACACGCGCTGGATCGATCTCATGCTGGCCGAAGAGTACGGCCTGGCGCGCGCGACCCGTTCGGCCACCGCCGCGGCACTGGCCACGTTCAGCGCCTTCCTGGTCTGCGGCCTGGTCCCGCTGCTCCCGTTTCTGCTGCGCCTGCCGAACGCCTTCGCGCTGTCGATCGTGATGACCGGCTGCGCGTTCTTCCTGATCGGATCGGCACGCAGCAAGTGGCTGCTGCTTTCGTGGTGGAGGGCGGGCGCCGAAACGCTCGCGCTGGGAGCAATCGCCGCGGCGTTAGCGTACGGCGCGGGCAGGTGGATCGCCGGTTGACGTCATCGCGACGTCAGCGGACAGAGGACCCCTCATCCGCGCGACGTCAGCTGCACGAAGATCTCGCGCCCCACTTCGTCGTCGATCGCGATCGAGGACGAGCCGCAGGCGAGCACGATGGCCGGTCTGCGCGCGATCACCCGCACTTCGCTGCCTGCTGCGATCCCGAACGAAGCCAGCCTGCTCATCCGCGCGGCCGACGAGGTCGCGATCCGCGCGATCGACGCAACCGCGCCCACCGGCAGGTCCGTCACCCGCAACGAATCACTCGCACAAGCCGCAGGCGCACGCCGAATCCACCTTTTCAACATATCGATGAACCGTCCACTCTCGACGAACTCATACCCGCACCGCGGACAACGCACCATCGAACACCCCTGCGCCATCGGACAGCTCGGCTTGCACTCGCCGCCTTCGAAATCGATTCCGCACAACGGGCATTCGTTCATCGCAGGATCCAGTTCAGCAGCGCGCCGATCCCGAATGCGTACACGGTGATGAACGCCGCGATGGCGACGGCGGCGCGTTTGCCGCGCTCGCGCACCATCACCAGGAAGTTGGCGACGCACGGCACGAAGAGCGTGATCACCGTCAGCGCGATGATGGTCTGGCGCGGATCGAGCGCGCCGCCGCGTTGCATCGCGAACAGGCCGGCCGCGCCGTAATCGCGGCGCAGGAATCCGATCACGAACGCGTTGGCCGCTTCGGCAGGCAGTCCGAGGGCGCCCACGACCAGCGGCGCCAGCGCGCGTTGCAGCACGGTCAGCAGATGCGTGACGTCGAGGAAGTACAGCAGCAGCGTGCCGGCGATGAACAGCGGCACCGCTTCCTTCAGATACCACTCCGTGCGCGCCAGCACCTTGATCAGGATGTTCGACAGCCGCGGCACGCGCATCGGCGGGAGGTCGACGATGAAGTCTCCGCTCTCGCCCGGCACGATTTTCGACGCCAGGAATCCGACGATGAAGATCGTCAACACCGTGACGCTCAGCCAGATCATCGTCGCCGTACCGCCGAGGCGGCCGAGCATGGCCATGATCACGCCCAGCTGGGCCGAGCAGGGAATGCCCAGCGCGAGCAGGATCGTGACGATCACGCGCTCTTTCTTCGTTTCCAGCACGCGCGTCGTGAGCGTGGCCATGGTGTCGCAGCCGAGGCCGAGGACCATCGGCAGGACCGCCTTGCCGTTCAGACCCATGCGGCGGAAGATCCGGTGCAGCATCACCGCGAGGCGCGGCAGGTAGCCGGAGTCTTCGAGCATGCCGAACAGCGTGAAGAACGTGATCACCACCGGCAGCACGATGGCGATCGCGTACGTCAGCGCCATGGTGATCACGCCGTATGGGCCGACCAGCAGATCGCGCAGGAACTGCCACGGCACAACAAAGTTCACCAGCCGTGTGGCCCACGGATTGACGAACGCTTCGAAGATCGACGTCTCGACGAAATCGACCAGCGTGCCCGCGCCGAAATTGCCGACGAACAGCCAGGCCGCGTACAGCACGCCGAGCAGAATGGGCACGCCCCAGATGCGATGCATGCAGAGAGCGCCGATCCGGTCGCGGCTGCGCGGCTGCGTTTCCGCGAGCACGTTCGCGATCAGGTCATCGACCACCGCCAGCCGCGCGTTGGCGATTTCCGCCGTGAGCTCCGGCGACGCATCGCCGCCGCAGAGGGCCGAGAGCGCGTCCTTGCGCGACATCCCGCCGGCGCGCAGAAAGGCGATCGCCTCTTCCACCGCGTTCGAGTAACGGATCACGATCGCCGAGCGCGCCGGGCGAACCGCGTGGCGTTTCAACTTCTCGAGATTCCAGCGCCGCAGTGCCGACACCGCGACCACCGGCACGCCGAGGGAATCGGCGAGCGCGTCGATGGCCACCTTCGGCGCGTTCGGCTCGTCGCTCATGTTCAGGCAGAGCGTGAACGCGATCTCGTGCTCGATCAGCTGCAGCGACAGCAACAGCGTGCGCCGCAGGTTGCCGATGTCGCCGACCTGCACGACGTCCGCCTGGTCCGTCGCCAGCAGCAGATCGCGGGTCACGCGCTCTTCGAACGACTGCGGCGCGAGCGTGTTCGTGCCGGGCGTATCGACCACCTCGCGCAACTCGCCGCCGATGTCGGCCAGCGCGCTGGTGATCTCGACGGTCGTGCCCGGATAGTTCGAGACCGTGGCGTAGCGCTGCGTGAGGCGCGTGAAGATCAGCGACTTGCCGACGTTGGGCTGCCCGATGAGCAGCAACTTGCGCGCCGGAAGTCGAGAGTCGAGGAGGACGGCTGGCTGAGACATGATCTCAACGCATCGTCGTCCCGCCTCGACCATGGCCCGGTGACGATCGTCACTCGCCTGCGTGACCCCTCTCATCGCTCCAGGTTCACGCCATCGGCAGTCTGCTTCGCATGAGCGAAGACGTCACATTTTCCATCGTCGGCTCGGGCGGAGACGGCGCCGTCGTTGCGGGAGATCTCGCGGCGATGGCCTGCGCCGCGGTCGGGCTTCATGTCATCAAAACCGAGGCGTACGGACCGCAGATCCGCGGCGGCGAGTCATCGTCGACCGTGCGCATCTCGGCCACGCCGATCGCCGCGCATGGCGATGCGATCGATGCGCTGGTCGTGTTCCGCTTCGCCGACTTCGCGCGATTCCGCAGCGAGATGACGCTGTCCAGAACGTGCGTCGTGCTGCACGAGCCCGAAGACGCGCCGCCTCCGGAGCTCGCGTCGCTGCAGTGCGTGCCGGTGCCGCTCGCGCAACTGGCCAAAGACGCCGGCGCGCCGAACGCGAAGAACATCGTCGCGCTGGGCATCCTCGCGGCGATGTTCGGCCTGCCGCTGGACAGCATCCGCACCGCCGTGCGGCGCCGCTTCCGCAAGCGGGACGAGAAAGTGATCGACGCCAACCTGCGCGCGCTCGATCGCGGCGTCGCATGGACCAATGCCGCGGAAACGCAGCAACGCTTCGACGCACTCGTGCCGTCCGCGCCGCGCCTGCTCATGTCCGGCAACGAAGCGACCGCGTTCGCCGCGTTGCACGCAGGCTGCAGCTTCTTCGCCGGCTATCCGATCACGCCCTCGACCGAAGTCCTGCAGTTGCTCGCCGACTGGCTGCCGAAGATCGGCGGCACCTGCGTGCAGACCGAAGACGAGCTCGCGGCCATCGGCGCCGTCGTCGGCGCCTCCTTCGCCGGCGCGAAATCGATGACCGCCACCTCGGGGCCAGGCCTTTCTTTGATGTCCGAAATGATCGGCCTTTCGTCGATCGCCGAGATCCCCAGCGTGATCGTGAACGTGCAGCGCGGCGGACCATCCACCGGCATTCCGACCAAGAGCGAGCAGTCCGATCTCTTCCACGCCGTCTACGGCGGGCACGGCGACATGCCGCGCGTGGTCCTCGGATGCACGGACGTCGAGGATTCGTTCCATGCGACGGTCGACGCGTTCAACATCGCCGAGGAGTTTCAGCTGCCGGTGATCGTCCTCTCGGATCAACTCATCGCGCAGCGGCGCGAAACGATCGACGCCACGTCGCTCGTACACGACGTGGTCTCGCGGCGCGTGCCGATCGAGCCCGACGATTCGTACGAGCGGTATGCCATCACCGATGACGGCGTATCGCCGATGACGGTGCCCGGCATGGTCGGCGGCATGTACCAGACCAACGGTCTCGAGCACGACGCGCTCGGACGTCCGAGCGCGATGTTCACGACGCACGAGCAGATGAACGCCAAGCGTTATCGCAAGCTCGATGCGATCGCGAACAAATACGCGCTCTTCGAGCGCTGCGGCGTGGAGCAGCCGGAGCTCGGCATCCTCTGCTGGGGCTCGTCGGCCGGTCCGGTGCGCGAGGCGATCGGGCGGATGAACACGAACGGCGCGCGCGTCGCCGCGTTCGTGCCGCGCATCCTCGCGCCGCTGCCCGCGCGCGACCTGCAGGCATTCATCGACTCGTGCGACCGCATCGTGGTCGTCGAGCTGAGCTTCGCGGAACAGTTCCATCAGTACCTGCGGTCGCTGGTCGACCTGCCGCGCGCGAAGACGCGCGTGCTGAAACGCTCCGGCGGCAAGGCGCTCTCCGTTTCGGAAATCATCGAAGCCGCGCAGGTGCTCGAGGAGGTGACGGCATGACATTCACCGCGAACGATTTCAAGACCGATCTCAAGCCGGTGTGGTGCCCCGGCTGCGGCGACTTCGCCGTGCTCAACTCCGTGCATCGCGCACTCACCGCGGCGGGCTGCGCGCCGCACGAAACGATCCTCGTCTCCGGCATCGGCTGTTCGTCGCGATTGCCCGGTTACGTCGAAACGTACGGCCTCAACTCGCTGCACGGCCGCGCCTTGCCGATCGCCACCGGCGCAAAGCTGGCCGCGCCGCGCATGAGCGTGGTCGCGGTGGGCGGCGACGGCGACGGACTGGCCATCGGCGGCAATCACTTCCTGCACGCCTGCCGCCGCAACGTCGACATCGCCTACTTCATGATGGACAACGAGATCTACGGCCTCACCAAAGGGCAGGCCGGACCGACCACGCCGGCCGGCGACAAGACCAAGTCGACCACGTACGGCAACCCCGATCCGTCCATCGATCCATGCGCGCTCGCGATCGCCTGTGGCGCGTCGTGGGTGGCGCGCGGATTCTCCGGCGACGTGAAGGGGACGACCGAGCTGATGACGCGCGCCATCCAGCATCACGGATTCGCGTTCCTGAACATCCTCTCGCCCTGCGTGACCTGGCGCGGCGAAGAGCAGCACAAAGAGCTGCGCGCGAAGATGCGTCCCCTTCCGGCCGGTCACGACAAGACCAGCCGCGAGTCGGCGCTGCGCTTCACCGGCGAGCACGAGCACCTCACCACCGGCGTGCTGTACGAAGTCGAGCGCGCGACGCTGCTGGACGAACTGGTGGAGATCGAGCGCCGCGCAAAGGGCAACCTGCCGCCGCCGGCGCGCACGGATTTCCTGAACGCATTCGCGATCTAACCACGCTGATGTGACCCCTCATCCGCCCTTCGGGCTACTTCTCGCACGTTGCCTTCTCTCCTCGTGAGGGGAGAAGGTGCCGCAGGCGGATGAGGGCTTGTCGCACGCTCGCGGTGTGCGCGACGTGCGAGCTCGTCGAGGACTTCCGGCGCCGCTGAGTGACGATCGTCACCCGCTCCCGTGACCAGCGCACCCGCGCCAATACGCGTCACGCCACAACATGACGTTCATGAAGCCGAACCACCGATTCGTGATCGTCTCCCTCGCGGTCGCCGCCATTGCGTTCATCGCCATCGCCGCCGGTGGCATCAACGACAACCTCGTCTACTACTGGACGCCCACCGATCTTCACGCCGCCGGCGACAAAGCGTACGGCGCGACCATCCGCCTCGGCGGCATGGTCAGCGCGGGCTCGATCCGGCCGCACGCCGGCACCACCGGCGTCGAGTTCGACGTCAACGACGGCGCGCGGGTCGTGCACGTGAAAACGAACGGCGTGCCGCCGCAGATGTTCCGCGACGGCATCGGCGTGGTCGTCGAAGGGACCATGACGCGCGGCGGGACGTTCGAATCGCACCGGCTGATGGTCTCGCATAACAACGAATACAAGGCGCCGGCGGACGGCCATCCGATGGACAAGAAAGAGCTCGAGAAGCTGATGCGCACCACGGAGGACCTGTGATCACCACCGCCGCACTCGGCCGCCTGCTCATCCTCGGCGCGCTGCTCGTTTCCACGGCCGGGGCCTTTCTCGGCTTCGCATCGGGCGCGAAACAATCGGAAGAAGGGCTGCGCTGGTCGCGCCGTCTCGCCTATGCCTTCGGCGCGCTGATGCTGCTGGCCACGCTGGTGATGGAGCACGCGCTGCTCACGCACAATTTCAGCGTCTCCTATGTCGCGCACGTCGGCTCGCGCGCCGTGCCGGTATGGGTGACGATCGTCAGCCTCTGGTCCTCGCTGGAAGGCTCGATCCTGTTCTGGGGTCTGGTGCTCGGCCTCTACATCGCCGCCGCGACGCGCTTCTCCACGCGCGGCAACGACGACGCGATGCCGTACGCGATCGGGACCTGGCTGGCCTGCGGATCGTTCTTCAGTTTCCTCATCGCCGGCCCGTCGAATCCGTTCCTCACCGTCTCGCCGGCACCCTTCGACGGACCGGGACCGAATCCGCTGCTGCAGAACCACGTGCTGATGGTCGCCCATCCGCCGCTGCTCTATCTCGGCTACGTCGGCATGACCATCCCGTTCGGATTCGCGGTCGCGGCCCTGCTGCGCGGCAAGATCGGTCCGACGCTGGTGCGCGCGATCCGCAACTCGCTGCTGCTGTCGTGGATCTTCCTCTCCCTCGCGATCATGCTCGGCGGCTGGTGGGCGTACGAAGTGCTCGGATGGGGCGGCTACTGGGCCTGGGATCCGGTCGAAAACGCATCGCTCCTGCCATGGCTCACCGCGACCGCCGCGCTGCACAGCGTGGTGGTGATGCAACGCCGCGGCGTGCTCAAGGGATGGACGGTCACGCTGGTCCTGGCGAGCTTCCTCCTGACCGTTCTGGGCACGTTCATGACCCGTTCGGGCGTGTTCAACTCCGTGCACTCGTTCACGCAGAGCGCGATCGGGCCGACCATCCTGGTCTTCCTCGCGGCGGTGCTGATCGGCTCCGTGACGCTGCTGGCCTTGCGCATCGACGCACTCGAAAGCGAAGGGCGCATCGACGCGCCGGTCAGCCGCGAGGGAACGTTCCTGCTCAACAATCTCGTGTTCGTGCTGCTCACGTTCACCGTGCTGGTCGGCACCGTCTTTCCGCTGGTGGTCGAGGCGGTGAGCGGCAAGCAGATGAGCGTCGGACGCCCGTACTTCGACTCGATGGTCGTGCCGATGGGCGTGACGCTGCTGTTCCTTCTCGGGATCGGTCCGGCGCTGCCGTGGGGCGCGTCGTCGCGCGAGAAACTGCGGCGCGCGCTGCTGCCGCCGCTGATCGGTGCGGCGGTGCTCACGCTCCTCGGCGTGCTGTTCGGCGCGCGCAATCCGTGGACGATCCTCACGCTCGCCGCGGGCGGTTACGCGCTGCAGGTGACGATCACCCAACTCGCCGTCCTGCGCCGCGTGCGGCGGAGCGCCGGCGCGTACGTGATTCACCTCGGCGTGGCCATCGCCATCGTGGCCGTGGCGGTCTCGAGCACGATGCGCACGCAATCCGAGGTCGTGCTCGAACAGGGCAAATCCGCGGCGATCGGCGCGTACGCGGTGACGTTCCTCGGCACGGATGAACGCATCGAGCCGCATCGCACGTCGAACGTCGCGCGCATCGCGGTGACGAAAGACGGGCGCCCGGTGACCACGCTCGAGCCGCGCATGAATCACTACGAAATGATGCGCGAGCCGATCGGCACGCCCGACGTTCATTCGACGCTCGGCGGCGATCTGTACATCTCCATCGCCAGCCTGGAAAACGGCCGCGCCGGTCTCCTGCTGATCGTCACGCCGCTGGTGTCGTGGATCTGGATCGCGGTGCTGCTGATGGCCGCGGGCGGCGTGGTCGCGCTGGTGCCGTCGATGCGGGCCGCGCCGAGGATTCAACTCGTGGAGGCCAAGGTCACATCATGAACCGCACCGTCCTCCTTTCCGGCGCAGTGATCACCACCGCGCTCATCGCCGTGCTGATGTCCGGCCTCGGTCGCGATCCGAAACACATCGACTCGCCGCTGGTCGGCAACACCGCGCCGGCGTTCGCGCTGAAGACCGCCGGCACCGGCGAGCTGGTGGACATCACCCGCTTCCGCGGCAAGCCGCTGGTCGTGAACTTCTGGGCCACGTGGTGCGGACCGTGTTGGGAAGAACATCCGATCCTCAACCAGACCGCCACGCTCTACAGCGGCCGCGTGCAGTTTCTCGGCGTCGTCTTCCAGGATGACGAACGGAAGATCCAGGACTTCCTCCGCAAGCGCGGCGCCGCTTATCCGACGGTCATCGACGACCGCGGCAAGACCGCCATCGCGTACGGCGTCGGCGGAGTCCCGGAGACCTTCATCCTCGATGCGAACGGCACCATCGTCGTGAAACACGACGGCGCCATCTCGCAGGAACAACTGCAGTCGTATCTCGCGGAGGTGTTGCGATGATCGTCACGCTCGTTCTGCTGCTGCTCGCTCCGCCGCAGGGGACGCCGCTGCACGGCGACGCGCTGGCGCAGCGCACGCAGGAAGTGGCAGCGGGGCTGCGATGCCCGGTCTGCCAGGGACTGTCGATCGCCGACTCGCCGTCCGAGATGGCGGTGAACATGAAGACCGAAGTGCGCTCGATGCTGGAGCGCGGCTACACGCGCGAACAGATCGAAGCGTATTTCGTCGCCTCGTACGGCGAGTTCGTGCTGCTCGAGCCGAAGAATGCGTTCGTCTGGATCCTGCCGGTCGCGGCGCTGGTCTTCGGAGTCGCCGTGGTGATCCTCAAGCTGCGACGGCTGGCCGCCGCACCCGCACCCAAACGCATCGCTGCCACCAACCCCGATCTCGCGCGCGTGCGCGAGCTCGTGAAAGGAACGACATCATGAACGCACCCACCGACTGGACGAGCGCACTGGCGATTCTCGCCGCCGGATTGATTCTCGGGACGATGGTCTTCTTCGCATCGCGGCGCCGGAAGGCGTCCGCGGAGAACAAACGCCAGCAACTCGAAGCGCGGCGCGATTCGCTCGTGCAGCAGCTCCGCGACCTCGGCGACGACGTGGTCGACGACGAGCGCACCTGGCTCGAGACCGAGACCGCCGAAGTGCTGCGCTCTCTCGACAAACTGCCTGCCACGGCCGCCGCTCCGGCAACGCCGCGCGCGCGCAGCGCGACGTCCGGATTCGTCTGGGGCGTGGCCTGCACGCTGGTCGCCGCGGGCATCGTCTACTACGGCTCGACGTTCATGAGCGACCGCGGCTCCGGCAACGTCGAAGAACGCATCGCACTGGCGAAGGCCGCGTTCTCGCGCAACGATCTCAACGCCGTATTCGCCGAGACCACCGCCGTGCTCGAACAGGATCCGGGCGAGCCTCGCGCGCTGACGTACAACGCCGTCGCGCGCATGGCACGCGGCGAGATCGATCAGGCCCGCGTGCAACTGGAGAAGGCCACGCAACGCGATCCGAAACTGCTCGACGCCTGGGTCGCGCTCGCATCCGTCCGCACGCAGGCGGGCGAGAAAGAGCTCGCCAACGCCGCCATCGAAGCGGCCATCGCACAACATCCGGCGGAAGAAGAACATCTGCGTGGCGTCTTCGCGGAAATGCAGAAGACCTCCACGCAGGACCTGCCGCCCGATCATCCACCCCTGCCGGCTTCCGCGCCCACCGCGCCGTCCTACAACCCCATTCGCGTGACCCTGTCGCTCGACCCATCGGCAACGGTGAAGAGCGGCGTCGTCTACGTGATCGCACGCGGCGCGGAAGCCGGGCATCCCGTGGCCGTGCGCCGCATCGACGCGACTGCCTTCCCGATCGACGTCGAGCTCGGCTCCGGCGACGCGATGATGGGCGGCCAGGCCCTGCCGCCGCACGTGCGCGTCGAAGCAAGACTCGACTCCGACGGCGACGCGGGGACGAAAGACGCGAACGATCTGAGCGCCTTCGCCGATGGCGTCACGGCCGGCGCCTCGGTGACGTTGACGCTGGCGAAGCCGGAGTGACCAGGGGGAGTCGCAAAGTCGCAAAGTCTCAAAGTCTCAAAGTCTCAAAGGCGCGCGCGATCGGCCTCCTCTTTGCGACTTTGAGACTTTGCGACTTTGCGACTTTGAGACTTTGAAACTTTGCGACTCCCCGTCTCACACCCTCCCGTGTCCCAGCGCACAACGCTCCGTACCGTTCACTACTCACACCGCTCCGGTCCGCTCGTACATTCACGCACATGAGCACCATCGCGCAAAGACTCGAGCAGAGCGGTACCAGCCGCCGCGATTTCCTCACTTTCTGCGGAAAGCTGATGGTTGCGGCACCCTTCGGATTGGCGATCACCGATTTCCTCACGCCCGAAGCCGTCGCCCAGGCGGTCGGCGGGGCGCGCAGGCCGTCGGTCATCTGGCTGCACATGCAGGACTGCACCGGATGCACCGAAACACTCCTGCGCACGTCGCAGCCCGACCTGGCCACGCTGATCTTCGACGTCATCTCGCTCGACTATCACGAGACCGTGATGGCCGCGTCGGGCCATGACGCCGAGCTCGCGCTCCAGGACGCGATGCAGCAGAACGACGGCAAGTACATCCTCGTCGTCGAAGGCTCCATCCCGACCAAAGACGCCGGCGTGTACCTCAAGATCGGCGGCCGTAAAGGCACCGATCTGCTCGAGGACGTGGCCTCGCACGCGGCGGCCGTCGTCGCGATCGGCTCGTGCTCGTCGTGGGGCGGCGTGCCCTCTGCCGGCCCGAATCCGACCGGCGCGACCAGCGTCGACGCGCTCGTCAAGAACAAGCCGGTCATCAACCTCCCCGGCTGTCCGCCCAACCCGTACATCCTGCTGGCCACGATTCTCGAATACGCGACCACCGGCAAGCTGCCCGCGGTCGACGCGTTCAAGCGCCCGAAGTTCGCGTTCGATCGCGTCATCCACGATCACTGCCCGCGCCGCCCGCACTTCGACGCCGGCCGCTTCGCCAGAGAATTCGGCGACGACGGGCATCGCCAGGGCTGGTGCCTCTATCGCCTGGGCTGCAAGGGACCGGTCACGCATGCTTCGTGCTCCACGCGCCACTTCAATGAAGTAGTCGACGCGTGGCCGATCGGCATCGGCGCTCCCTGCTTCGGCTGCGCGGAGAAATCGGTCGGCTACTCGATCCCGCTGTTCTCGCTCGCACCGATCAACCAGGCCACGCCGAGCGCGATGTATCCGCCGATCGAAACCTCGCGCGGCATCGTCGAAGGCGCAGCCGCCGGCACCGCCGGTCTGATCGGCGGCATCCTCGCCGGCGCCGGATACGTGGCCGCGCGCAAGTTCGATGCAGAACCGCCGTCCGACACAGGAGCTGAATCGTGACCGTCTCCCGGCGCGACCTGTTCCGCACGATCGGCGCGGCGTCGGCGACGGCTGTCGCGACGAGCATCCCGGCCGTTACGACTGCGGCGAAAACACGCACGGCGCAGCCCGACGCCCTCGGGCTGCTCTACGACACCACCGTCTGCATCGGCTGCAAGGCCTGCGTGGCCGCATGCACCGCCGCGAACGGACTGGAGCCCGATACCGAACTCTCCGGCGGCATCTGGCAGATGCCCACCGATCTCAACGCGCAGACGAAGAACATCATCCAGCTCTACCGCTCGCCGGACGGCGCCGAGTCGTCGTTCATGAAACGGCAGTGCATGCAGTGCATCGATCCCGCGTGCGCCTCCGCCTGTCCGTTCAGCGCATTGGCGAAAGGCGAATACGGCATCGTGGAGTGGGACGGCAGCCGCTGCATCGGATGCCGCTTCTGCGAGATCAGCTGTCCGTTCGACGTCCCGCGTTTCGAATGGGCGAAGTTCAATCCGAAGATCGTCAAATGCGAGCTTTGCCGGCATCGCCTGCCGGAAGGCCTGCAGCCCGCGTGCACCGAGGTTTGTCCGGTTGGTGCGGTGGTCTTCGGAAGCCGCGTCGACCTGCTGCGCGAAGCACACCGCCGCATCGATGCCAACCCCGGCAAGTACTACCAGAATCGCGTTTATGGCGAACAGGATCTCGGCGGCACGCAGGTGGTCTATCTGTCGCACGTGCCGTTCTCGAAGATCGGCCTGCCGGAAGTGGGAACGGAATCGCGTGCCCATTACGGCGAAAAGGTACACGGCGTGGTCTACAAAGGGATGGTCGTGCCGGCCATCGTCTATGCCGGCCTGTCGTTCATCATGCGCCGCCGCTTCAAGGTGCATGAAGAAGAGGCAGCGCACAGCCGGCATGAGGATCAGTTATGAGAACAGCCCGCTGGAATTACGCCGTCCGGACCGGAGGACCGCTCGTGACGGCGCCGCTGGTCTTCTTCTCCGCACTGGCCGCGATCGCGCTCGCGCTGTCCGCCAAACGCCTGTTCGGCGGACTGGCCTTCACCGGCATGAACGACGATTTCGCGATCGGGGTCTGGAAAACGTTCAACGTCATGACCCTCACCGCGCTCGGCTCCTCCGCGCTGGCAGTCGGCATGACTACCTGGGTCTTCAATCAACGCCAGTTGCACGTGGTCATGCGCACCGCGCTTTCGTCGAGCATCCTCCTTTACGGGACGGGCATGTTCGCGCTCGGATTCGACGTCGGGCGGCCGTGGAACTTCTATCACGTCATTCTGCCGTGGAACTGGAACCTGCACAGTGCGCTCCTGGAAGTGTCGGTCTGCATGACCGCGTACGTCGCGCTGTTCCTGTTGTACGAGAACCTGCCCACAATCCTGCCGCAGCGCTGGTTCCAGCGCATCCGGCCGGCGTATCCGTACATGGTCGCGGCGGCGTTCCTCCTCCCGGCCATGCACCAATCCTCCCTCGGCTCGCTGATGGTCATGGCCGGCACGAAGGTGCATCCACTGTGGCAGACGCAGATGCTGCCGGCGTTCTATCTGATGCAGGCCATCGTCTGCGGCTTCGCGTCGCTGATCATCATTCTGATGATCGCCTGCCTGGCGTGGCGGCGGCCGCTGGACATTCCGATCCTGGCCACGCTGGCGCGGTTCATGGCCTGGTCGTCGATCGTCTTCGTCATCGCGCGCCTCGCCGATACGTTGATCCGCGGCCAGCTCGGCGCGGCCTTCGAGCCCTCCTGGTACGCGGTGCTGTTCCACGGCGAGAACCTGTTCGTGCTCGCGCCGGCGCTGGTCCTGCTCCATGAGCGGTTCCGCAATACGCCGCGCATTCTGTTCGTCGGTGCGGCCATTACGGCCATCGGCGGACTGGTGTACCGCTTCTCGCCCACCACGCTCGCGTTCCGCTACGGCCGTTCGTCCATCTATTTCCCCAGTACGGGCGAGCTGCTGATGTGTCTCGGATACATCGCCCTCGCCGTCGCGCTGTTCATCGTCGCCGTCCGCCGTTTCGCAATCCTTCCCGACCGCATTTCTGATTGAGGACAAGCATGTCGAACCGCGTCACCATCGATCCGATCACCCGCATTGAAGGCCACCTCCGCATCGACATCGAAGTCGGTGAGGGAAAAGTACAGAAGGCCTGGGCATCTTCGACCATGTGGCGGGGCATCGAGCGCATCCTGCTCGGCCGCGATCCGCGCGAAGCATGGCTGTTCACCCAGCGCTTCTGCGGCGTCTGCACGACCGTACACGCGCTGGCGTCCGTCCGGGCGGTCGAGGACGCACTCGATCTCGAGCTGCCGATCAACGCGCAATACATCCGCAACCTGATCCTGATCGCGCACGCATTGCACGATCACGTCGTGCACTTCTATCAGTTGTCGGCGCTCGACTGGGTGGACGTGACCTCGGTCCTCAAGTCGGACCCGAAGATGGCGTCGTCGATTGCCGAGAGTCTTTCCGACTGGCCGGAAAACTCGACCAAGCAG
>CAMPKJ010000034.1 GCA_946887105.1 uncultured Acidobacteriota bacterium
CGCGGCAACGATCGTTCGCGCGACAACACCTGGCGCAACAACCAGCGCAACAACGACTCGCGCTCGCGCGGCACCGTTCGCGACGGTCGTCATGACGGCCGTAACGATGGCCGTTATCGCGACAACCGCCATCGCAACGATGGGCGTTATGGCCGCTACGGCAATCGCTCGCCGTTCCGCCACAGCGGACGCGTGCATCGCGTCTATCCGTACGGCGGCGGCTACCGCGTGTGGCTGACCGGCTGCAACTATCCCTTCTACATCCCCTCCGCCTACTACCATCGCAATCGCTTCCGCGTCGGCCTCACCATCGCCCTCGGCGGTTACTACAACTCGCGCGGCTACTACGAGTACGACCACGATGACTACGACCGCGTGTCGCGCGGCGAGCTGCGCGGCGTGGTCGAGAGCGTCGACTATCGCCGCGAGACGTTCGTCGTGCGCAATGAGGCCACCGGCAGCTTCGTGACGGTGATCATGCGCGACCGCGGACGCGATCCGGTGCGCGCCGGCGATTACGTCGCCCTCGGTGGCGATTGGACGCGTTCCGGCCTGTTCGAGGCCTACCGCGTCGACATCGTCGATTACGACCGATTCCGGTAACTCCGCACAACTTCTGCATTGAGCCTCCGCAAGGAGGCTCAATGACGAAGTTTCTGCCCCTCGCTCTGCTGCTCCTCGGATGCACGACCACGATGCAATCCGGCACCACTCCCGCCGCTGCTCCCGCCGCGACCGCATCCCAATTCAAGAACCTGCAGGTGTTTCCTCGCGACATCCCGCGCGATGACCTCATCGCCGCGATGCGCGTGTTCACGCGATCCCTCGGCGTGCGCTGCAATCACTGCCACGTCGTGACCGCGACCGAGCCGAAGGAAGTGCTCGACTTCCCCGCCGATACGAAGGAAGAGAAGAGGATCGCGCGGGTCATGTTGCAGATGGTCACCGAGCTGAACCAGACCTGGCTGCAGCGCGTCGAGATGGCGGAAGGACATCCGGCCTCGACGGAGACGGTGATGCCGCAGGAGGCGGTATCCGGACGGATCGGCTGCTGGACGTGCCATCGAGGGAAGACCGAGCCGGAGATGCCGCCGCCGGCGGAACCGGCGAGCTGACGGCAGAACTGTCATCCCGAGCGTGAGTCGAGGGACCTGGGTGCGCGGGTGTCACGAAGAATGTGGCCCGTGCCGCCCTTCCGCCCAGGTCCCTCGACTCACGCTCGGGATGACAGTCACGCCGGTTTTCCCCAGAGATATCCCTGACCGTATTCGATGCCGAGGGATCGTACGACCGCGAGCTCTTTCGCGGTCTCGATCCCTTCGGCGACCACCTGACAGCCCAACGTCCGCGCGATGCGCACGTAACGCCGCAGGTGTTCGACGCGCGGCGGATCGTCGTCGATGCCGATCACGCAGCGTTTGTCGAGCTTGAGGATGTCCGGCTCGAGCAGCACCAGACTCTCCAGGCAACTGCTGCCGAAGCCGACGTCGTCGATGGCGATGAGAATCCCCGCCGCGCGCAGCGCCTGCACCGCGGGGACGAGATAGGTCGGATGCCCGATGATCTGCTGCTCGCTGATCTCGAGGCAGAACGTGTCCGCCGGAATCGGATTCGGGAAGAGCTCCAGCAGGTGCTGGACGGGAATCGCCAGCAGCGTGGTGGGAAAGATGTTCAGGTGAAAGCGCGCGTACGGTGGGAGGTACTCCGCGGCCCGGATCGACGCGCGCAGGCAGGCGTGATCGACGAGCGTGAGCACGTTGCGCTCGGCGCAGAGGCGGAAGAAGTTCTCCGGCATCTCGAACGTGCTGTTCGAGTAGCGGCTCAGAAACTCGTAGCCGATCGGGCTGTCGTCATCGAGGCGGAAGATCGGCTGCTTGACCGTCAACACGTGCTTGCCGCGCGTGAGGTTCGCGCACATGTCCGCCTGCGCGCGCTGGCGGCGCGCGGTGTCGTCGAAGTCGGTCGACTGGAACACGACGCGGTTTTTTCCTTCGCTCTTGGCGCGGGACAGCAGCAGGTGCGCGCGCGCGAGCAGCTGATCGACGGCCGGCATGTCGGGCGTGAGGAGCATGGCCGCGATCGAGGCCGTGAGCGTCACGGTTCCGCTGGCGTGCTGGATGATCGCCGTGGCAACGGCAAGGCGGATGCGCTCCGCAACGCGCACCACTTCCGCGGCATCGGTCTCGGGGAGGATGAGCATGAACTCGTCGCCGCCGAGGCGGCCGACGTAATCGACGGCGCGCACGGAGCTGCGCAGACGGCGGCCGATCTCCTTCAGCACGACGTCGCCGACGGAGTGGCCGTGCTGATCGTTGATCTGCTTGAAGTCATCGAGGTCGACCACCAGCGCCGCGCTGGCGTTGTTCGTGCGCGCGAGGTGCTGCACTTCCCGCGATAACGCCTGCTGCAGCCCGCGCCGGTTCAGCAACTCCGTGAGCGGCTCGATGAGCGTCAGCCGTTCCAGATGGCGGTTCGCGCTCTCCAGCTCTTTCTTCATGCGCGCGAGATCGCGAACGCCGCGATGCCGCTCCACCGCGTAACGAATCGAGCGGAGCAGCGCGTCGTGTCCGATCGTTCCCTTGAGCAGATAGTCCTCGGCGCCGCCATGCAGCGCTTCGGCGGCGAGGGTCTCGTCGCCCTGGCCGGTCAGCACGATCACCGGAATCTCGTGCACGCACTCCTGCAGTCGGTTGAGTGCCTCGAGATCGTGCGCGTCGGGCAATCCGAGGTCGAGGATCACCACGTCGATGCCGCCTTCTTCGACCGCGCTGCACGCGGCGCCCGCGGTGGTCACGTGACGGACGGTGAAGTGCGGACTCTCGGACGTCTCCAGCAACTTCCGCAATGACGATGCGGAGCGAAGGTCGTCCTCCACGAGCAGCAGGCGAAGAGTGTCAATCGCGGTGTCTGCAACGGTGTGGATCACGACACCACGGATAAGCCTGTAACGGGTGCACGAACGTGATCTGGATCACGTCGCCAGCGATCAGGACAGCAGCAGTTCCAGATCTTCCACCGCCAGCCCGCGCAGCACGCTGTTGTCCTCGGAGATGATCGAGTCCGCCAGCTCGCGCTTGCGCGACTGCAGCTCGAGGATCTTTTCCTCGACCGTGTCGCGCGCGATCAGGCGATAGGCGATGACAGGTCGTTGCCTTCCGATGCGATGCGCCCGGTCGATGGCCTGCGCTTCGACGGCGGGGTTCCACCACGGATCGAGCAGGAAGATGTAGTCGGCGTTCGTGAGATTGAGGCCGAGTCCGCCTGCCTTGAGGCTGATCAGGAAAAGCTGCGGACCGTCATCGCGCTGGAAGCGTTCGACGATCGATTGGCGATCCTGCGTCTTGCCGTCGAGATAGAGGTAGTCGATTTTTCGCTGATCGAGCTCGCGCCGGACGATCGACAGGAAGGCCGTGAACTGCGAGAACACCAGCGCGCGATGGCCGCTGTCGAGCACGTCGGCGATCTCTTCGAGCAGGAGGTCGAGCTTGGCGCTGGACGGTTCGAGCGTCGGCGCGATCAGTGCGGGATGACACGCGGCCTGGCGCAAACGCAGCAGCGCTTCGAGGATCTGCATGCGCGACTTGGCGACGCCCGCGGTCTTGATGCGGCCGAGCAGCAGCTGGCGGTAGTGCTCGCGCAGATCGTCGTAATCGCGGCGCTGCTTGCCTTCGAGCTCGCAGTACAGCGTCTGCTCGATGCGCTCGGGAAGCTCGGGCGCGACCTGTTCCTTGGTGCGGCGCAGGATGAGCGGACGCAGCGCGCGCGCGAGCGCCTCGCGCCGTTCTTGCGGTGCGTTCTTTCCCGCGAACGTGCGCGCGAAGGAGCGCGACGAGCCGAGCAGGCCGGGATTGAGAAACTCGAAGAGACTCCAGAGATCGCCGAGGTGATTCTCGATCGGCGTGCCGCTGAGGGCGAGACGATGACGGCCGCGCAGCGAGCGGCTCGCTTTCGCCACCTGGCTGCCGGCGTTCTTGATCGCCTGCGCTTCGTCGAGGATCACGTATTCGAACTCGGTCTGCGCGAGCTCCGCGATGTCGAGGCGCATCGTGGCGTAGGTGGTGAGCACGAGATCGTAGTCGCCGAACGTGTCGATGTTCTTGGCGCGATCGGCGCCGTGATGTTCGAGCAGGCGCAGCTGCGGCGCGAACTTGCGCGCTTCCGCGGCCCAGTTGAAGAGCAGCGATCGCGGCGCGACGACGAGCGCCGGCCGCTTGTTGCCTTCCGCGCGCAGCGTTTCCAGCATCGCCAGCGCCTGCACGGTCTTGCCGAGACCCATGTCGTCGGCGAGGCAGCCGCCGAGGTTGAGATCGCGCAGGAAATGCATCCAGCCGAGACCGGCGCGCTGATACGGACGCAGCTCGGCGGCGAGCGTCTGCGGCTCGGTGCGCGGCTGCGGCGTCGTGTTCGCGAGCTTCTGCCGCAGCTCCGCGAACTTGCCGTCGGCGACGGGCGGGTTGTCTTTCAGCAGCGCGTCGACGACCAGCGCCTGCGCGGCGTGAAAGCGCAGCCCATCATCGTGACGGCGTCCCAGCTCGATCACCGGCGCGAGCTCCTCGTCCCAGCCGCTGGGCATGATGCCGAACGAGCCGTCGGACAGACGCAGCAGCGATTGCTTCGTCTCCGCCGCGACGAGCAACTCGGGCATCTCCACCTTCAGATCGCCGAACGCCGCGCTGGCGTGCAGATCGAACCAGTCGATGCCGCTGGAGATCTCGACGTCGAGGTCTTCCGCAATGCGCAGCGGCGCGGAGTCGATGTCGATCGACCAGCCTTCCGCAGTCAGCTTGCGAACGACTTCTTCGAGGTGCGGCTGGCGGATCTTCCACCCTTCCCATGCCGCGATCAGAGGCAGCGTGGCCAGGCGGCCGCGGAACTCCGCTTCGCGCGCCGTGTCGCGGCGGATGAGCGTGCGGCCGATGGTCTTCTGCATCTCCTGCGAGCGGTGCGGCACGCGCCATTCGCCGTACTGAAACGACAGCTCGCCGGTGAGCTCGGAGCTGAACGCGTTCTGATGCAGCGAGAGATGCGCGCGCGGCGCGACGTCGGTGACGTTCCACCCCAGCTCCGGCGGAAGCGTGACGGAGCCGATCGGCGCGTGCAGCAACGCGGCGCGGAACGGCTCGGCATCGGCGTGCGGAATCTCGACCGGTCCCGTGCCGCGCAACGCGCGCAGCCATTGCGCGTTTCCATCGTCATCGAACCGCGCGGCGCGATTGCGATGCACGAGGATGCCTTCGTACAGGCGCTCCACCTCCGCGATCGGCAGCGATTCGCCGTCGCGCTCGATGGCTCCGTCGATGCGATACGCCTTGCGTGCGTCGTCGCTGACGATGGCCACGCGCAGCTTCCACGGCGGACCGTCGTCCCACGTCAGCGGATGGAGATCGCCCGCGGAGTCGTCGACGAAGAGGCGCCCGGCGCGCGCGAGCCGCTCGATCCACCACGCGATCATCGGACCAGGCACGGTGGTCATCGCGTCGATCGCGACGCCGTGACGCAGCGCCAGCAGCGAGAGCGTCTCGCGATCGAACGGATCGAGCGCGGCGAGGTCGGTGACGTCGAGCGCAACCTGCTTCCACTTCCCCCAGTCGCCGCCCTTCTTGCGCGAGCGGCCGAGGATGTGGATGGCGATGACGTTCTGACTGGAGGAGCGCTTCAGCACGTACGCGATCTGCTCGGGCACAGGCCGCGTCGCGGTGCGCATCGCGGGCGCGCGGCCGACGGCATCGAGGAAACGCTCCCACGCGCGCGGCTGCGGCACGAGTCGCAGAGGCGGGCGCGTCTTCGCCGGGACGGCCTCTTCGACCCACTCCGGCTCATCGCACACGAGCGCGAGGCGTTTTTCGGGGAGCAGATTGCGTACGCTCGCGGCGCGGATCGCCGCCCAGATGTGCTTGCACGCTTCGACGTGGTCCTCGTAGTAACGGCAGTCGCAGCGGACCACGAGCAGGTCTTCGTCTTCGAGGGCGAGATCGACCTCGTAAACGCGCGCGCCTTCGACGTGCGCGTGCAGCACGCCCTCGCCCAGATCGTTGAGCGAGCGCACCCGTCCCCGCGCAAAGTAGTCGTCGCCGCGATCGCGAATGACGCGCGAGATCTGCTGGCGGAGAACTGTCTCGGCAAGCACGGCAGCAGGAACGGGGATTCCGCCCCGTTCCTTCCTGGGTTCCTTCCCGGTTACTTCCTCACGGCGCGCCGCTTCGTGCCCGCGGGCGCCTGCTCGGCCTTCCACACCTTCAGCAACGCCCGCAGCGCCTCGGGCGCATTCTGCGGGGGCGTGCGGCCGAGCTGATCGCGGGAGTTCACGCCGTGGCACGAGTTGCACACGCGCACTTCGCCCGGCTGGAACGTGAGCCAGTAGCGCTCGCGCACGACCGGCGTGCCGTGCGGATCGGTGGTCTGCCAGCTCATGGCGCGCTGCGCGGGAACGAGCGCGGCGGCGGAGCCGTCGGCGGCGATGTTCACCGTGCTCGACTCGCGCGCAAGCACGCGCCGGCCCGGCCGCGGCGACTCCGTGCCGCCGACGCCGCGGACCTGGTTACCCTGGAAGAACTGCAGGAACGCGACGTCGTACATCTTCCCGCCCGCGCTCGTCTGCGTGCCTCCCGCGACGCGCAGGTTGTAGGGCTGCTGCTTGTCGGCGGCGTCGCGCACGGTGACGTCGCGGCTGACGACGAGCGCGAGATTGCGTTTGGCGATGTCGGCGCGGAAGCGTTCCGGATCGACGCCTTCCTCACGGAACACTTTCGCCTCCGGCTCTTCGATCGACGAAACGCGCGGCACCGGCTTCGGCCGCGCGCGCACTTCGACGGGCGAGAGCTCCCACAGCGTGCCGGACCACGTCACGAGGACGTCCGGATCCCAATACGAGATGCTGCCCTGAATCCCCGGCGTGAGCGCCTCGGTGGCGACCTGACCCTCGACTTTGCGAATGCGGAACGAGTAACGCGATGCCGGATTCGCGCGCGTCCCATCGTTGCGATCCTCGCGCGGCTCAGAGGTGTGCACCGCGAGCAGCGTCCCGTTCGACAGCGGCAACGGATCGCGATAGTGGCCGGAGTGATCGATCCCCGGCACTCCCTCGGGCACGTCGCGCGTCGACCGTGCGGTGATGAACGTGGTCTGGATCTGATCGGCGGGACGCGACGGTTCGGCGATCAGGCTGATGATCTGTCCCGCGGCGTGCGTGCGGAACTCCGGTGCGTCCACGCCGAAGTAGCGGCCGGGCTGGGTCGGATCTTCGCGCAGCTGGAAGAGATTCGTGACGTCGTTCTCGTTCGCGCGCCCGCTGCCCGCGCCATTGAAGTCGCGCAGTGCCGCGTCATCGTTGAACACGCGATTGAAGTAACCGTGCAGCTCGTGCCGGCCGATGTGGTTGAGCGTTTCCTCCGCGGTGCCGTCCTCGTTGATCTCCCACGGGAAGAAGTGATTGATGCTCAGCCCCTCGAGGTTCGTGCCCGCGAGCAGATCGGTGCGGCTGCTGCGCGGCTCCGGAAACACTTCCACGCGCTGATCGAGCCGCGCCGCGTTTTCGCTTTCATCGGCGTAGTCGAACGTGCCGTACGTGTCGCTCTCCGCATCCGCGTCGGCCTGCTGATCGCGCTGCAGATGGTCCCAGCGCGTGAAGATCACGCGGCCGAAGCTGTCGATGAACGGCGTGAAGACGCCGGACGGGGAGTGATTGAGGATCTGCAGCGCGCCGCTGTCCGGATCGAGTTTCCAGAGCCCGGTCACAGTCGGCGCTTCTTCGTATTCATCGAGCTGCGGGTAGAGATGGCGCGCGCCGTTGCGCGGACGATCGGACGTGAAGAGGATCCGTTCGTCGGTCCCGTAGACCGGCGTGATGTTGTTGTAGTCGGCCGGCTGCTTCGCGATTCTCGCGATGGCCGGCGTGTCGTTCTTGCCGAGGCCGGTGATCTCGTAAATCTGCCAGTAGTACGGATTCCATTGGTACTGCTGCGGTGCGCCGACGACCATGCTGAACAGCGCCCTGGTGCCGCTCCAGTGCACGTGCGGATCGCGCACCGCAATGGCGTTGGCGCCCTGCAGGCCATCCATCCCGTAGCCGGCGGCGCGGGTGAGGTTCTTGAGCGATCCGTCGGGATAGCGGATCCAGAGATCGCCGCCGCGCGGCACGGAATCGATCTGTCCGCTGTGATTGCCGAACGTCGAGGTGATGGTGGTGAAGTCTTCGGGCTTTGGAACCTGCGTGACGAAGAGGATCGGATTCTCGACGAGGATGCTCGCCAGCACGAGCGCAAGGAGATGTTGATTCACGATGCCGGTCATGATCGAGCCTCGGCCTGACGCGAGCCGTGACCGGGCGCACAATACATGACATGGAACGCAGCGTACGCCGCATCGCCGAGACCGCCATCCACCCGGGCATGAACCCGCAGCATCGCGTGCGGATGGTGCTGGAGCCGGGGAACTGGAAGGAGTACGACCCGTTCCTCATGCTGGCCGAGGATTGGTTCGTGCCGGGGACGTTCGGCGATCATCCGCATCGGGGGTTCGAGACGGTGACGTTCGTGCTCGAGGGGCAGATCGAGCATCGCGACAACAAGGGCGGTCACGGCGTGCTGCATCCGGGCGACGCGCAATGGATGACCGCGGGCCGCGGCGTCGTGCATTCCGAGGAAGCGGGCCGCGACGGCGCGCACTCGCTGCAGCTGTGGCTGAATCTCCCGCGCGCGCTGAAGATGACCGAGCCGCGCTATCAGGACCTGCGCGGCGCGGAGATGCCGGTGCGGCGCGTCGACGGGGCGGAGCTGCGGGTGTTCTCCGGCACGTCGGGCAGCGTGAACGGACCGGCGCAGAATCACGTGCCGGTGACGATGATCGAGATGCGCATCGATGCCGGCGCGACCGTGCGTCAGGAACTGCCGGCGACGTACAACGCGTTCCTGTACCTCATCGAAGGAAACAGTCGCGTCGCACAGGCGGGGCAGGTGGTGTGGTTCACGCCGGAGCAGGGCGATGTCGTGATCGAAGCCGGCACCGCGATGCATGCCATTCTGTTCGCGGGTGAGCCGCTGCGCGAGCCTGTCGCGTCGCGCGGGCCGTTCGTGATGAACACGATGGGCGAGGTGATGCAGGCCTACGCCGATTTTCAATCCGGGAACTTCTAAAAAAAACGCCCGGGCGAGTCGCCTCGCCCGGGCGTTCCCGTTCAGGTCATTGGCAGGTAATGTCCGGAACGGAAACCACGACTTCGCGAGTGGTCACGTTGTCGACCCATGCACCGGCGGGGGAGGGATTCACGAGCGGATCGGAACCGAAGCGGAAACGGATCCGGCCGGTCGCGCCTGCGTACGCGGCGAGACTGACGTCATAGCGGGCCATCAGCGGCGACACGCCCGAGAACATCGGCGAGCCGGCTCCGATACAGGAGGTGCTGCCGGAGATCGCGCTGTAGCCCTGCGCGACATCGACCGTGTTCCAGGTGCGGCCGCCATCGATGGAGATCTGCACGTCCAGACCGTCGTATGCCGCGTCGGTGTTCTCGCTGACATACGCGAGGTCGAACGAGATGGACGAACTGGCGGAGAACTCGACTTCCGGTCCCACCAGCGTGTCGCAACGATCGAGATCGTAGCCGGAGTGGAAGACCTTGGTCAGGTTGCCGGTGGTTGGCGCGGTGGTGACGTTCCAGAGGCCGTTCGGCGTCCAGCCGTCGTTGCCGTTCTCGAACGTGGCGGTGTAGGTCTGCTGGATGACGTCGCGGTTGACGACCGTCGCGAGCGTGCGCGTCGCCGGCGCGACCATCTCCGCCGACGTCACGGTGGCGGTCAGCTCGGCGAGATCCGCGAACGGTGCGGCACCGACGGAAACGGTGAACGTCACGCCGGCCCTCCCTTTGGCGCCGAGCGTGCCGAGGTGCCGCGCGCTGTCGACGATCGACAGGTAGGGCTTGTTGCTGGTCAGCGTGACCACCACGTTCGTTGCAGGCACGTCGCCGATGTTGAGGGCCAGGACGTTGACCTGCACCATCTCGCCGGGATCGAGTCCGCCGTCGCCGTCGCCACAGGTGTTGAGGCTGTCGTTGCTGATGACGATCGAGTCCGGCCGCGCGTAGGTACCACCGTAGAGGCGGCACTCTTCATTGTCGAGCAGCAGCGAAACGGGGACGGCGAAGCAGCCCTGATCGGAGGTGAGGTCGAGGACCAGCTGCGCGGTGATTCCGCAGAGCGCGCCGTCGGGATCGAGAGCGATCAGGAACGACTGCGCCGGTCCGGCCGTGCCGTTCACCGCGATCGTGCCGTACGACGTGGGACCGGAGAAGACGCTGATCCCGGCGGTGAGCGAGCGCAGCGTGCCGGTGACGTTCGTCAGCGCACCCAGTCCGCCGTTGCGCACGCCGATGAAGAGCGTGGCCGATTCACCGGCGTCGAGGTTCTGATCGTTGTTGCCGTTGACGCTGTCGTTGATGATCACGTTGTTCAGCGACGGCTCCGGCTGCCCGATGGTGATCGACTGCGCGCCGCCCGCGGAGACGGCGAAGCATCCGCCGCCGCCGTTGGCCTGCACGCGGTAGTGATACGTGACGCCGTTGTCGACGCCGATGTCGGTGACGCTGGTGGCGTTGTTGACGCGCGCCACTTCGAGGAAGACGTCATCGCGGCGCTCGGTGCGCAGGACGCTGTACGACGTCGCGCCCGCGACGGCATTCCAGCTGATGGTCACCGCGGGCGTGCTGCTCGCGGAGTCGGTGGACTGCGTCACCGTCACGGCCGGCGTGCCGGGCTTGTTGCAATTCTTCGCGTCGTTCGGAACGGAGGGCGTGGTCGTGCCCGGCGCCCATTCTTCGTTGCCGTGATGGACGTAGGCGTCGTTGATATACGCGGCGTGCGGCGTGCCGTTGGCGAGACCGTCGCCTTCGTCGTCGGCGATCATGAAGCCGTCGTACGCGGAGACGCCCTGCACCTGGAAGCGCGACGGCGCATACGAGGCCACGACGGGACGCGATTCGAAGTAGAGCTGCTCGAGGATGGTCCAGGCCACGTCGCGTCCGAACGCGCCGTTCGGCGATCCGCCTGCGCCGGCGGGAAGCTCTTCACCCGCGTTCGTGACGAACTGCTTGTTCGCGTCGAGCGTGACCGTGCCGTAGCGGCGGCCGGTCTCGAGGTTGTTGACGAGATGCCAGGAGACCTGACCCCACAGCTCGCCTTCGCAGTGACCTTCGCCGAGGAGCGGTCCGATGTAATACGGGGCGGTCGAGACCGCGGCGCAATTCACGGTCACGTTGGTGGTGGTGAGGATGCCGGTGGTGGTGCGGTGCTCGTCGAGGTTGCGGACGCCGTCGCAGTCCGCGATCGACATCGCCACCGGATCGGTGATGAACGGACCGCTGTTGCGATTGAAGAACGACTGGCCGACGCACGAATCGTGATCGACGAACAGCGCGACGTGATCGGCTACCGCTTCGCCGGTGGCCATGTCGCCCAGTCCGGCCGCGTAGCCGGGATCTTCGCCATCGAATGCATCGAGGCCGTGACCCCATTCGTGTTGCATGACGTCGCGGATCTCGCCGGTATTTTTGCAGCTGATGACGCTGGAGCCGGAGGTGACGTCGCCGGCCTTGAAGAAATTCAGGCTGCTGCCGTCCCAGAACGCGTTGCAGACGTCGTTGATGTTCACCTTCACCGGGACTTTCGTCGAGAGCCACGGAAGGTTCATCCACTTGAGCGCGATCATGCGCGCGACGTTGGTGTGGAAGAACGCGGTGCGGTCGGCGGGCGTGGAGGTGCCGTTGCCGTATGAGGTGGTGGGCTGATCGGGTCCGAGGACCACATCGCGTCCGCCGGTGCCGAGATTGATGCGGCCGTTGGCGGCGGTCGCGAACGGCTGGAATCCGCTCTGCGGATCCTCTTCGGACTTGAGGCAGTCTTCGCAGTTGGTGTCGAAGAACATACCGTTCAGACCCGTGGAGGCGCTGTTGCCGTTCCACGCGAAGCTGCCGTTGGCGTTCGTGGTCTCGTTGCCGTTGATCTCCGTGAAGGGGAACGAGCGCACTACTTCCGCGTCCGTTGCCTGCGCGGGACGAATGCCGCCCACGACCTTTCCGCCGCTGCCGGTGGTGCAGGCGGCGTAGCGGTTGGAGTCGCCGAACGCGATCACTTGTCCGGTCAGCGCGTCGACGTGCGCGACCCAGGTGGAGCGTCCGCCGTTCAGACGGAAGATCACTTCGTACGCGAGCTGGTACTTCAGCAGCGCGCCGAGGAGACCGTTGCGCGGCATCAGCTTCAGCGCCGGCTGCTTGACGATGTTCGTCTGCGACTGCGCCACGCCGGCGTGCGCGAGCACCGCGTCGAGTGCCTGCGATGCGGAGAGCGCCGGGGTGGTGATGGTAGGAACGTCGGCGATGTTCGCCGAGTGCCAATAGATCATGTTGCCGTTGTTGACGGCGAACACGAGGCGCGCCTGTTCCACCGGCACGTTGTTGATGTGGTAGTCGAACGCGGCGTACATCACGCGGCCGCTTTTGACCGCGGTCGCGCCGGTCGGGTCGTAGACCAGGCGGCTGTTGGCGACGCCGAGGACGGATTGATTCGCGTCGATGAACGCGCGCGCTGCCTGCTCGAGCTGGTTCGGATTCTTCGTCCACGGAATCGCGCCGCCGAAGACGCGGCGCGGATGATTGGTGAGCGTGTCGAACTGCGCCGTCCAGTTGCCGCCGTGGGCGAGGTTCCAGGTCGACCAGAGGGGATTGCCGAGGTAGAGATTGACTTTGGTCTTGTCGAGGTTGGCTTTGAGGGCCGGAAGAAGGACCACTTTGGCGTCCAGCGCTTCCTCGCTGATGCGAGGTTCGATGGCGGACGCGGTACGACCGGTGCCCAGGAAAACGACGACCACGGACGCGATCACGAACAGCTTACGCATACATGCTCCTGCCAGAATGTTGGTTGTTACCGAAGGTCGTGAAGGTCGAGTCAGCCGCGAGGGGAGGGGAACTGCTGCATCAATGCGGCGCCGGACGCGCCTGAGGGTGGGGGACGAAAACCACACCTGCCAAATGTCGAATCATCTCGGATCGCCTTTCTCTCTGCGGCCGGTAGTGGTACTACCAGCCAATCAGCGAAAAAGCATTTACGATGCCAAGATTCGTAAGTCATTGACGGGATGTGTGTTAGCGCGGTCGCGGTACTACCACCGGCTGGAGGCGTTAGGCGTTAGGCGACAGGCGTTTGGGATTTGTTGGGATTTGGGGTCAGACCTTCGCTCTTCGCTCATGGGGTCAGGTCTTCGCTTTTTTGGGCTTTGGGGTCAGACCTTCGCTCTTCGCTCATGGGGTCAGGTCTTCGCTTTTGTCGCGAAAAGCGAAAGGAAGGTCTGACCCCAAAGTCCCAAAAGGGGAGACCTGACCCCAAAGTCCCGAACGCCTAACGCCCTACGCCCCTCTTCCCGGGGCGTTTGGCGATGGCGGCCACGGCGGCGGCGATTCTTCGCTCGCGGGTTTCCGGCTTCTTCGCTTCTTCGACGCTGGTGGCGTATTCGCGTTGATGGCTGAAGCTCAGTTCCTGCCAGCGGGCCCACGCGGGTGGGGTGGCTTTGAGGGCTCGGGCGAGTTCGGCGGGTGGTTTGATCTCGCGGACGTCGGTATCGACATCGAGACGGACGTCCAGCGTTTCGTCGCCGGTCAGGCCGGCGGCTTCGCGATGGCTCTTGCGCAGCGGGATGAGGAATTGTCCGCCGCCCATCGGCGAGATGGTGCTGCGGTAGGTGTATCCGTTCAACGTCACCTTCACCGGCACGCGCGTTTTTCCGAACACGGTCTTCGGATCGAACGGCACTTCGATCGCGGTGAGATTGCCTTCGTGCAGCAGCGTGGTCCGAAACGTCTTCGAAGTCATGCCTGTCCCGTCCTGGCCCGCAGGGCCGCGTCGATGCGATGCCGTCCCTCGGGCCAGGTCTTCAGGAATGCGCGCCACATCGCCGGCAGATTCGCGGCGATGGCCTGCTCGTAATCGGCGGCTTCCTGACGGCACCGCCGCGCCTCCGGAACGCGTTCCGAGTATTGATGCTTGCGCAGGTACTGGTCCCACGCGGCCGTGGTGCCGCGCTCCCATGCCTCGTCGAAGTCCTTCGGATCCTGCGCCTCGAGCGCGTGCCGTTCGCGCAACGCCACCAGCCGGATCTCCGCCTCCAGGTGATGCCGTCCCTCCGGCCACACGGAAAGAAACTGGCGGATCGAGGTCTCCGACTCGCTGGTCTGCGAGGCCTCGAATGCGATCGCCTCGTCGAGCAGTTCCCGCGCGCGCGCGATGCGCGGCGAGCTGGGATGCTCCTCGATGAACGTCCGCCATACCGACGCGCGGCCGTCCTCCCACGCGCGCTGGAACTGCGCTTCTTCCTCGCGATCGTGTTGCGCCTGCGCCACGCGCACGATCGCGTCGCGCGCCGCATCGCCGACCAGCGTCCCCCGCGGATGCGCTTCGCCGAGTCGTTGCAGTCCCGCGCGATCCTCCGCCGCTTCGCGCGCGTACACCTCTTCGAGCAGCGACAGCTCGAACTCCTTCGCCTTCACCTCCGTCGACGGACCGTGCGGCGGCGCCGGCGTCTCGGCGATGGTGATGTCGTTCGGTCCGAGCAGCGGCAGCATCTGCGCGACCGTCTTCTCCGGACCGCGCCGCAGCCGCAACACATCGTCGCGATGCAGCGTCCCCGCGGGCGCCATCAGAAACGGCACCAGCGCCGCGGAGAACTCGCGCGCGTCGGCATAGCGGCGGTTGCGGTCCTTCTCCAGCACGCGAAAGATCACGTGCTCCAGCTTGTCCGGCACGTCGATGTTCGTGCGCGCCACCGCGAACCGCGGAGGGGTCTGGGTGAGGTGCTTCATGATGTAGCCCTGCGGCGTTTCGCTGGCGAATGCCGCAACGCCCGCGAGCATCTCGTACAGCACCACGCCCAGGCAGTAGAGATCGGCGCGGCCGTCGATCTGCTCGCCGTCGCCGAGCATGCCCAGCTGCTCGGGCGACATGTATTTCGGATTGCCGATCAGCACGCCCGCCTGCGTCATTTCCGTGGTGGTGGTGTTGACGTCCTTGGCGATGCCGAGGTCGATGATCTTGGCGATCAGGCGATCGTCTTCATCGTAGGAGAGCATCACGTTGTCGGGCGAGATGTCGCGATGCAGCAGGCCGCGGCGATGGATGTGATCGAGTCCGGAGAGCACCTGCGTGGCCACGTCGGCCGCGAGCGCAACGGGAAAGGGTCCGTGCGCCGCCGACCACTGTCGCAGCGTCGTGCCGTCGATGAACTCCGTGACCATGAAATTGCCGCCGTCGCCGATGAAGAAATCGTGGACGGCGGCGATGTTCGGATGATGGATCTGCGTGGCCAGCCGCGCCTCGCGCAGGAAGCGCGTCAGGAACACGTCGTCGGCGAGCAGCGCCTGCTTCATCACCTTGATGCAGCGGAACGTGTTGAGGTGGACGTGGCGCGCTTTGAACACCTCGCCCATACCGCCGGCGCCGATGCGGCTCAGAATCTCGTATTTTCCGTCCAGGACCGTTCCCGGTCCGGGTCCGCTTTCGATCGGCATGGAGTGGCCCTGTCTGGTCAGGATACCGCCGTTCGGTGAGCGCAGGGGTGCCGGGAATAGGGCTCCTGCGGCAGCCGCCGGAGTAAATCCCGTGACTTATTTGCTATCATGCCCCGACGCGGAGCAGGGTCGTCCTCCTTCCCGCGTGAATCCTAAAAGGTTCCAGGTATCCACTGCCGATGAAGCGATTGGTTCTCGCCTCAGTCCTCGCATTTTCGTTCGTCGCCGCTACGGACGCGGTCGCTGCCAAGACTACGGAAACGAAGTCCACGGATCCGCTCGCCGCGACGCTGCTGCGCCAGGCGCCCGGTCTTCGCGGAGAAGTGCTCCGGCTGGCGCTCGACGCCACACAATCCGCGAGCGAGCGCGGCCTCGTGCGCCGCAAGGACATCCTCACCGTCATCGACTACTCCCTCCCTTCGACGCAGCCGCGTCTCTTCGTCTTCGATCTCGGCAAGCGCAAGCTGTTGTTCCGCGAGCTGGTGGCGCACGGCAAGAACAGCGGCGGCAATCTGACCAAGTTCTTCTCGAACAGCCCCGGCAGCCTGGCCACGAGCCTCGGACTCTTCGTCACCGAAGACACGTACATGGGCGGCAACGGCTACTCGCTGCGGCTGCGCGGTCTCGAGGAAGGCGTGAACGACATGGCCCTCGACCGCGCCATCGTGATGCACGGCGCCTCGTACGTCAGCCGCGCCGCCATCCAGGCGCTGGGCCGCCTCGGCCGCAGCTGGGGATGCCCGGCCGTCCGCCAGGAAGTGGCCAAGAAGATCATCAACACCGTCCGCGGCGGCAGCGCGCTGTTCGCGTACTACCCGGAAAAGCGCTGGCTGCAGACGTCGGAGTTCTTCCGCCGCAAGTCGAGCACGGTGGCCGCGAAGAACGACTGATTCTGTGCGAGCATGTCCCCTCACATCAGGAGGGGACATGAACAAGAAAATCATCGCTGTCATCGGAGCCACGGGCGCGCAGGGCGGCGGACTGGTACGCGCCATCGCCGCCGATCCGGACGGCCCATTCACCGCACGCGCCATCACGCGCGACCTCAACTCGGATAAAGCCCGCGAGCTGGCCGCCCTCGGCGTCGAAGTCGTGGCCGCGGACATCGACGACGCCGGCAGTCTCCGCCGCGCATTCGATGGCGCATACGGCGCGTATTGCGTGACGTTTTTCTGGGGACACCTCTCGCCGGAGAAGGAGCTGGAGCAGGCGCGCCTCATGGCCGCCGCCGCGCGCGACGCAGGCGTGCAGCATGTGATCTGGTCGACGCTCGAAGACACGCGCGAGCTGGTGCCGCTGTCCGACGATCGCATGCCGACGCTGCAAGGGAAGTACAAAGTGCCGCACTTCGACGCGAAAGGGGAGGCCGACAAGGTCTTCGCGGAAGCGGGAGTGCCGGTCACGTATCTGCTGACGTCGTTCTACTGGGACAACTTCATTCACTTCGGTATGGGACCGGCGCGCGGCGCGGACGGGAAGCTGTCCATCACGTTCCCGATGGGTGACAGCAAACTGCCGGGCATCGCGGCGGAAGACATCGGCCGCTGCGCGTACGGCATCTTTCAGCGTCCCGATCTGATCGGCCACCGCGTGGGCATCTCCGGCGAGCACGTGAGCGGCTCCGAAATGGCGGCCGGATTCACGGAGATCGCGGGTGAAGAAGTGGGCTACAACGCCGTCGACCCCGCGGTGTACCGCAGTTTCGGTTTTCCCGGCGCGGACGACCTCGGGAACATGTTCCAGTACAAACGTGACTTCGAGCCGGTCTATCGCGCCGCGCGCGATGTGGAAGGTTCGCGCAGACTGAACCCCGCGCTGCAGTCCTTCCGGCAGTGGCTCGACGCCAACAAGGGAAAGATCGCCATTCCCTGACGCGCGCCGCGCGCCGTCACGGGCAGCCGTTCGCGATCCATCGCAACTGCTCCGGCGTTTGGTCGCCGGAGCAGCAGATCCCGGGCGCGACGACGGTGTAGAGGAAGCGATCGAAGCCAGGCGGCATTGCTTTCCGAACGCGTGCGAGTGCGGCCACTCGTGCCGCGCAGTTTGCCTGCGGCGATGCTGAGCCCTTGGCGATGTACTCCTTCGCGTTCGTGCCGATGATTTCCCAGAAGTTCGTCGGCAGCACGACTCCGGCATCCGCGGCCTTGCGCTCCAGGATTCCGCGCCAGTGCGACGTTTGTGCGTCGCCGCGAATCCACCCATCCATGATCACGCTGTCGAAGAGCTCGAACGGGAGAAACAGCTGGGGCGTGTCGGTGCCGAAGACGAAGTCGGCGACGTTGCCTTTCGCGAGGCACGATCCGTCAGGCCGTGACGTGTCACCGGCCTCGCGTCTGCGCGCGACGAGACAGTCGCGTTGAAACCGGTGAGCGAGGCGCTCTTCGATCGTCCACTCCCACGGAGGTTTCGCCGGCCAATTCGTGCACGCGGAAGGCACTTCGCCCGATGCCGGCAAGGCTGTCACGGAGACGAACACGAGCACGCCCAGCGTTTTGATCACAGCGTTGCATGTGATCATGGCGCGTCTCCTTCAAGGCTTACAGCAGCCGCCCGGCGCATAGCCGGCGTCGATCGCCTCATCGCGCGAACTGAACTTCGCCGTGCAATTGGAACACCCCGCATACCGGCACGACTTGCGATGAAATTTGTGCGAGTTCGTATTGCCCACGAATGCGGCGCTGCTCGCGGGTGCCGTTTCGCGGCCGGTGTTCCCTGGCCGGCACACGCCACAGGCGCGATATCCGCTGTCGACCGCTTCCCGTGCCGTCGCGAATTTCGCAGTGCAGTTGGTGCACGCATAGTAGCGACACGATTCCTGATGAAACACGTGGCTCTTCGTGTTTCCCCGAAATGGCCCGGCTGCCGACGCGACACCGGACAAGACCGATGCCGCGATCACGAGACAGCCGAGCGCGGCAAACCACCGCGCGATCTTCATGATGGAGACGGAGATTCTACGCGCTGTATCGCTAACCCCGATCGCTTCGGCATCGTCGAACGCCACATGAGCCGATGGTTGTGCATGCTCCTCATCGCCTTTCCGGTCGCTGCCGACGTGCAGATGGTCCCGGATGAGGCCTACGCCGTCCTGACCATCCTCGACAAGCGGCATCGTGGCGAGTCCATCACCGAGGCGGATTGGGGTCAGGTCTTCGCTTCGGAGGGATACGTGCGGCTGAAAGCGCGCGAAACATCGATGCGGCGGGCGTTCGAGGACGAGACGTTCCGCGCGTTCGTGATGAGCGATGCGCTGTTCGCGCGGCGGGAGGAGCTGGCGAACACGCTGCGGAGCTGGCTCGCCGCCGACATCACGACCGCGAGAGACCTGGCCCTCTCGTATTTGCCTGAAGGCGCGAGGCTTAGCGCGAAGGTGTATCCGGTGATCAAGCCCGCCACGAACAGCTTCGTGTTCGGTCTGGAGCGCGATCCGGCCATCTTCATCTATCTGGAGCCGCAGCCGCGCGAGGTGTTCGAGGCCACCATTGCGCACGAGCTGCACCATGTCGGCTATGCCGCGAACTGTCCTCCGCAGGACGAACGCCAGGCCGGCGATCGATGGATCGGCGCGTTCGGCGAGGGCATTGCCACGCTCGCGGCGGCGGGAGGTCCGAAGGGAGCTCCGCAGAAGCGCCCGGAAGTCGCGGCGGAGTGGACCCTGCAGATGGCGCAGTACGACAAGAACTTTCACGCCGTCGCCAACTTTCTGACCGCGGTCGCGAGCGGTGAGCTGACCGGCGACGCCGAACGCCAGCGCGGCTTCGCGTTCTTCGGCATGGTCGGTCCCTGGTACACGGTCGGCTGGAAGATGGCCGTGGTCATCGAGACCATCCTCGGCCGCGACGCGCTGATCGAGGCCAGCTGCGGCGGCCGCGAGCTCCTGCGCGCGTACAACCGCGCCGTGCCGCGCTGGCGCGAGAAAACGGGCGAAGACTTGCCGCTCTGGCCAGCTGGCATATCCTCCGCTCCGCATGCGCAGCGAGGGAATGCCGATGCCGACCGCCGTACCCGGGAGCCGTCCCACTGAAGACCTGTTGATCAACGTGCCGCGCCTGGTCGCGGCGTATTACGCGGAGAGACCTGACCCCAACGTGCGCGACCAGCGCGTCGCGTTCGGCACGTCGGGACATCGCGGATCGTCGCTCAAGACCGCGTTCAATGAGCTGCACATTCTCGCGACGACCCAGGCGATCTGCGATTACCGGCGCGGGCAGGGGATCTCCGGCCCATTGTTTCTGGGCATCGACACGCACGCGCTGTCCGAGCCGGCGTTCGTCTCCGCGATGGAAGTGCTGGCCGCGAACGGCGTCGAGGTCATGATCGACAAGGATCGCGGCTTCACGCCCACGCCGGTGATCTCGCACGCGATTCTCAAACACAACCGCGGGCGCAACGACGCGGATGGAATCGTCATTACGCCATCGCACAATCCCCCCGACGATGGAGGATTCAAGTACAACCCCCCGCATGGCGGACCGTCGGGGACCGCGGCGACGAAATCCATCGAGGACGCCGCGAATGCGCTCATGCAGGATCCGTCGAACATCCGCCGGATCGCATTTGCGAAGGCGCTCGCCGCGCCGACCACGCACCGCCACGATTACATCGACTCCTATGTTGGCGACCTCGGCGCAGTGGTCGATCTCGACGCGGTGCGCGCGTCCGGCGTGCGCATCGGCGTCGATCCGATGGGCGGCGCGGGCGTCGCGTACTGGAGCGTGATCCGTGAGCGGTACGGTCTCGATCTCGACATCGTCAATGAACGCGTCGATCCGACGTTCCGGTTCATGACGCTCGATTGGGACGGGAAGATCCGCATGGACTGCTCGTCGCCGCACGCAATGGCCGGCTTGATCGCGATGCGCGACCGGTTCGACGTCGCATTCGGCAATGACACGGACAATGACCGGCACGGCATTGTGACCCGCAGCGCCGGACTGCTCAATCCGAATCACTATCTGGCCGTGGCCATCTCGTATCTCTTCGACAATCGTCCACAATGGAGCAACGACGCCGCGATCGGGAAAACCGTCGTCAGCAGCAGTCTCATCGATCGCGTCGCAAAGCACCTGGGGCGCCGTCTCTATGAAGTGCCGGTCGGCTTCAAATGGTTCGTCGATGGATTGCTCGCGGGCACGCTCGGCTTCGGCGGCGAGGAAAGCGCGGGCGCGTCGTTCCTGCGCCGCGATGGCTCGGTGTGGACCACGGACAAAGACGGATTGATCATGGGCCTGCTCGCGGCGGAGATGACCGCGCGCACCGGCCGCGATCCCGGCGAGCTCTATCGCGAGCTGGCCGCGCAACACGGCACGTCGTATTACGCGCGCACCGACGCCGCCGCGACGCCGGAACAGAAGTCGCTGCTCGGCAAACTCTCGCCGGAACGCGTCCAGGCGAGTGCATTGGCCGGCGATGCAATCGAGGCAATCCTCACCAATGCGCCCGGCGACGGCAATCCGATCGGCGGACTGAAGGTGACCACGAAGAACGGATGGTTCGCCGCGCGGCCGTCAGGGACGGAAAACATCTACAAGATCTACGCGGAGAGTTTCGTCAGCGAAGAGCATCTGACACGGATTCAGCGCGAGGCGCAGGAGCTGGTGACGGGGGTGCTGACGAACGCGTGAACGGCACGAGCATCGGCACGCGGCGCCGGTAGTCCTCGTACGAACTGCCGTGTTCGTGAACGAGGTCGCGTTCCTCGAACTGAATGGCGATCAGGATGTATGCGGTGGTCGCGATCGCGAACAGGAGATGCGCATAGGTCATCGCCGGGGTCATCCAGAACGCGAAGAACCAGCCCACATAAAGCGGATGCCGCACCAGCCGGTACGGTCCGGGCGTTCCGAACTCGAGCTTTGTGTACGGCCGTCCGCGCAGAAACAGCCAGACCTGGCGCAGGCCGAATAGATCGAAGTGATTGATGAGAAACGTCGAGACCAGCACCAGTCCCCAGCCGAACGCGAACAGTGCGAACAGCACCGCCCGTCCGGCCGGATTCTCGACCGACCACACCACGCCGCCGAGCGGCCGCCACTGCCAGAACAGTACGATCAGCGCGAGGCTGGAGAAGAGCACGTACGTCGAGCGCTCGATGACCGGCGGCACGATCTTCGTCCAGCGCTCTTTGAACCACCTCCGCGCCATCACGCTGTGCTGCACGGCAAAGAGACCGAGCAGCGCCGCATCGATGAGAATCGCACGCGCCAGCGGTTCGCGGGCCGGTCCATCGAGCGTGGACGGCACGCCGAAGTTGCCGATGAAGCCGATCGCGTACAGAAACGTGGCGAAGAAGATCGCGTAGCACACCACTCCGTAGACGAAGAATCCCAGTCTCTTGATCATGGGAACAACGTCGGGTGTCGCGCGCGGCATGGCCATGGGTGCGATGTCCCGGCCGACTTACAATCGCCGGCGGCGGAAAGGACAAATGTCCCAATCACGGCAGCGGATTCGATTCCTGCGCACGGATGACGGCGTGAAGCTCGCGTGGGCGGAATCCGGTGCGGGGCCGGTGCTCGTCAAGGCGGCGAACTGGATGACTCATCTCGAGTTCGAATGGGAGAGTCCGGTCTGGCAGCATTGGCTGCGTTTCTTCAGCGATCACTTCCGTTTCGTGCGCTACGACGAGCGCGGCTGCGGACTGACGGACTGGCAGGTCTCCGATCTCTCGCTGGACGTGTGGTTGAGCGATCTCTCGCGTGTGATCGACGCCGCGCAACCGCAGGGCCCGGTCTCGCTCCTCGGCATCTCACAAGGCGCGGCCGCGTGCATCGCCTATGCAGTGCGCTATCCGGAGCGCGTGTCGCGCATGGTTCTCTACGGCGGCTATGCGCGCGGCGCGTACCACCGCGGCAATCCCGAGGCGGCGCGCGAGTACCGGCTGATCATCGAGGCCATCCGCGTCGGATGGGGAAAGGAGAATCCGGCCTTCCGCCAGCTCTTCACGTCGCGGTTCATTCCCGACGGCACCGCCGCGCAGCTGGCGTGGTTCAACGAGCTGTGTCTCCGGACCACGTCCGCGGACGTCGCAGCACAGCTTCTCCAGACCCGCGCGAAAGTGGACGTGGTCGATCTCCTCGACGAGGTTCGTGTGCCGACGCTGGTGCTGCACGCGCGCGAAGACAACATCGTGCCGTTCGGCGAAGGCCGGTTTCTCGCCTCCGCGATTCGCGACGCGCAGTTCGTCGAGTTGCCGTCGAAGAATCACGTGCTGCTCGCGGACGAGCCGGCGTGGCTGCGTTTCAAGGAAGCGGTGCTCGAGTTTTTCGGCAGCTCCGCGGGCGCGGGCGATGACGCCTTCGCGTCGCTCTCGCCGCGCGAACGGGAGATCCTCGCATTGATCACCGAAGGACTCGGCAATGTGGACATCGGCGAGCGCCTGGCGATCTCGGAGAAAACCGTGCGCAATCACATCTCGAAGATCTACGACAAGCTCGGAGTGTGGACGCGCGCGCAGGCGATGGTCTTCGCGCGCGATCGCGGTTTTCACGTCTGACGATCCCACCACTTCGAGAGGCTCCGCGTCGCCTCGCGCGGCCTTTCTGAATAGTGGGAGGTGTCGTTGAACAGCATCAGCCGCGCGTGCGCCGGATCGCGGAAATCGAGCACGTTCAGGCACGCCGGCGCCTGATCGAGACGATCGCGGTACCCGCGCGCGTCGAATCCGAGGAGGCTGCTGATCAGGATGCGGATGGTCGCTTTGTGCGAAACCACCAGCACGCGCTCACCGCGATGCCGCGTGACGATCGTGCGCAGCACGGGCAGCGCACGCGCAAGCACCGCCACGCCCGACTCTCCGCTTTCCGGCGCAAACGTGAACGGATCCTCTTCCCACGTCGCGTACTCGCTGCCGAAGCGTTCCTCGACTTCGCTGCGCGTCAATCCTTCCCAGCGTCCGTGGCCGATCTCGCGCAGGCCGTCCATCGGCACCGGCTCGCCGCCGCATTCGCTGGCGATGATGCGCGCCGTGTCCATGGTGCGCGACAGGGGACTGCTGTAAATCGCATGGACCCCTTCGCGCGCGAGACGCTCGCCGAGGCGTTCGGCCTGCCAGCGTCCCTCCTCCGATAAATCGACGCCGGCCGATCCGGAGAAGCGATCCTCCGCCGTCAACTGTGTCGCGCCATGACGCACCAGATACACGCGCGTGACGTTCATGGCGCGTACATTAAGTCCATCACGGTTTCAGCACCACCTTGATGCACTGCTCCTCTTTCTCGCGGAAGATCTTGTAGCCATGTGGTGCCTCCTCGAGCGGCAGCCGGTGCGTGATGATGAACGACGGATCGATCTCGCCTGCGACGATCCTGTCGAGCAGCATCTGCGTGTAGCGTTGCACGTGCGTCTGCCCCATTTTCATAGTGATCCCTTTGTTCATCGCGGCGCCGAACGGCATCTTGTCGAGCAGCCCGACATAGGCGCCGGGCACCGAGACCGTGCCGCCCTTGCGGCAGCAGTACATCGCCTCGCGCAGCGCGTGCGGACGATCGGTGCCCAGCATCACCGCCGCCTTGGCCTTGTCGAGCACGGCGTCGATGCTCCCGCCTGCGTGCGCTTCCGTACCGACCGCGTCGATGCAGCGATCGGGACCGCGGCCGTTGGTCGTCTCCTGCAGTTTTTCGTAGACGCTGTCTTCCTTCGAGAAGTCGATCGTCTCCGCCTTGCACGCGCTCGCGGCGAGCGCGAGCCGCTCCGGCACGCGATCGATGGCGATCACACGTCCGGCGCCGAACTTCCACGCGCTGAGCATCGACATCAGCCCAACCGGGCCGGCGCCCCACACCGCGACCGTATCGCCCGGCTCGATGTCCGCGTTCTCCGCCGCCATCCAGCCGGTGGGGAGGATGTCGGAGAGGAAGAGCACCTTGTCGTCGTCGATGCCGTCTGGGATTTTCTGCGGCCCGACGTCGCCGTACGGCACGCGCAGATACTCGGCCTGTCCTCCGGGGAAGCCGCCGAGCATGTGCGAGTAGCCGAACAGGCCGGCGGGCGAGTGGCCCATCACCTTCTCCGCGATCCTGGCGTTGGGGTTGGAAGTGTCGCAGAGCGAGAACAGCCCTTTCCTGCAGAAGAAACAATCGCCGCACGAGATCGTGAACGGCACTACCACGCGATCGCCTTTCTTCAGGTTCCGGATCGCGCTGCCGGTTTCGACGACGACGCCCATCGGCTCGTGGCCGAGGATGTCGCCTTTTTCCATCGTGACGACGTAGTGATCGTAGATGTGCAGGTCGGAGCCGCAGATCGCGGTGGACGTGATCTGCACGATCACGTCGGTCGGCTCGAGGATTTTCGGATCGGGAACGGTCTCGACACGGACGTCGCCGTGCCCGTACCAGCGCAGTGCCTTCATGCAAGGGTCTCCTTCGGGCTCGAGTGAAGTGCCACAATCACGCCCATGCATGGATTCCTGCCGCAGACCGTCGCGATGGTGGTCGCGAGTGCGGTCATCGCCTACATCTGCCACCGGCTGAAGATTCTGCCGATCGTCGGCTTTCTCCTCGCGGGCGTGCTCATCGGGCCGCACGCGCTCGGTCTCGTCGAAGACCGCGAGCTCATCGATCAGATCGCCGACATCGGCATCGTGCTCCTGCTCTTCACGATCGGACTCGAGTTCAGCCTGGAGCGGCTGATGCGCATCAAACGCGCGATCTTCATCGGCGGCGGATTGCAACTGGCGCTGACCATCGGCGCGGTCATGGGCATCCTGGCGCTGATCGGCGTGCGCTGGCAGCCGGGCTTCTACACCGGCGCGCTGATCGCGCTGTCGAGCACCGCGCTGGTGCTGAAGATCCTCGGCGACCGCAGCGAAGTGGGCACGCCGAAAGGACAGCTCACCCTGGGCATCCTCATCTTTCAGGACCTGGCGGTGGTCGGACTGGTCCTGGTCGTGCCGATGCTCGGCCACGGCGGCGGCTCCACGCTCGGCATCGCGCGTGGCCTCGGCATCGCCGCGGCGATCGTCGTGCTGGTGATGGTGGTGGCGCGCCGCGTGATGCCGCCGATCCTCGAGCGCGTCGCGCGCACCTGTTCGCAGGAGATCTTTCTCCTGACCATCATCGCCATCTGCCTCGGCACGGCGTGGCTGACCAGCCTGGCGGGCGTGAGCCTTTCGCTCGGCGCCTTTCTGGCCGGGCTGGTGATGAGCGAGAGCCGCTTCAGCCATCACGCGTTCGCGGAGATCCTGCCGCTGCAGATTCTGTTCAGCGCGGTGTTCTTCATCTCCGTCGGCATGCTGCTCGACATCGCGTTCGTGGCGCGCAATCCGCTGTTGATCGTCGGCGTCGTGCTGGCGGTGGTGGCGGTGAAGGTCATCGCGACGGCGCTGGCGACGTCGATGCTGCACTATCCGGCGCCGGCCGTCGGCGCGACCGCGTTCCTGCTCGCGCAGATCGGCGAGTTCTCGTTCGTGCTCGCACGTGTCGGCAACGAGGCCGGGCTCTCTCCCGCCGGCGCGGGCGACATCGGCGGACAGGCGTTCATCGCGTCGACGGTGCTGCTGATGGCGATGACGCCGCTTCTGGCGAAGGCGGGCCGGTCGTTCGAGGAACGCAGCACGGCGATGATGATGGCCGAGGCCACACGCGCGGCGGAGCCGGAGATCGAGCAGATCACGCTCGAGAATCACGTGATCGTCGGCGGCTACGGGCCGGCAGCGCGCTATCTCACGCGCGTGCTGCGCGATTCGGGCGTGCCGTTCGTGATCCTGACGCTCAGCCCGACCGGTGCGTCCGAGGCGAATCGGGACGGATTGCAGGTGATCCTCGGCGATTACAGCAAGCGCTTTCTGCTGACCATGGCCGCCGTCGAGCAGGCCAAGATGCTGGTCATTCCCGACGACACGCCGGACATGGCGCGGCGGGTCGTCGGCGTTGCGCGCGGAATCAATCCGACGCTGCACATCGTGGTGCGGACGCAGTCGGAGCGCGATGTCGACTCGCTCATCGCGGACGGAGCGGACGAGATCCTCGTGGACGAGCTGGAGATCGGCGTGCAGCTCTTCACGCGCGTGCTGACGGCGTATCAGGTCAACGCCAGCGAGATCGAGGATCACGTGACCACCGTGCGCAGCGGCGGCTACGCGGCGCTGCGCGGGGCGATCTCCGAAACGCCGCTGGTGGTTTGCGAAGATCTCGATCAGGCCTGCTTCGACACGCGCACGTTCACGGTGCGGCGCGGGACCGCGTCGGCGCCGGTGACGATCGGCGAGCTCGCCGCGCATGCGAACGTGCGGGTGGTGTCGGTCGAACGGGCAGGGGAGATCATCGCGCCGCCGCAGGACGACTTCGTGTTGCAGCAGGGCGATCGCCTGACCGCGCGAGCGAGCGCGGAGGCGTTCGCGATGGCCGCGCGGTTTCTGCGCTCCGATCCGTCGTCGTCGCCGCAGCCCGCCGGCGGCGAGCCGCGCACGATCGTGTTGTCCGACGAGCAACGCGCGCTGTGCGAGCACGGCGCGGTCGTGCGCGCGGAGGTGACGACGACCGCCAATGCGTGCGAAGACTGCGTGCGGATCGGCGAGCGGGAATGGGTACACCTCCGCGTCTGCATGACCTGCGGCGGCGTGCGCTGCTGCGACAGCTCGAAGAACAAACACGCCTCGCAGCACTTCCGCGACACCGACCATCCGATCATGCACTCGTACGAGCGCGGGGAGACGTGGGCGTGGTGCTATGTGGATGAGCTGACGTTGTGATGCTGTCATCCCGAGCGTAGTCGAGGGACCTGGGCGGCAGTGCGGTACGAGGCACGTGCGTGGCACCGCCACCCGCCCAGGTCCCTCGACTCACGCTCGGGATGACAGCACCGGTCAGTGCGAGACCGCCCGCCGCCGCGGGGGCGGAGGCGGCTCAGGCGGCGGCACAGGCGACGCGGTTTCCGGACCGAACACGCGCAGGCGGTAACGATCCGCGACCACCACCTTCCCGCCTGCCACCGAGATCTGCATCGCATCCGTGACCGGGATTCCGGTATCGGTCGCGTTGAGCGACAGGAGGTCGATGGCGTGCAGCGTTCCGCCCGCGGCCACGTAAGCGATTCCGTTTCCGGTCGCGATGACGCCCGGTTTTTCGAACGGCAGCTCCGCGACGAGCACCGTATCGAAACGGTCCGCGCGCACATCGTAAACGCGCACGCTGTCCGCGCTGCGCGTGAGCACGTACTCCGGCACGTTTGCGTTGGGCGGTGCGATCTCGATGTTCACCGCGGTGTGCACCGTTTCGGTCTTGCGTTCGACGATCACGCGTCCGTCGACGATCTGCAGCACCAGGAAGTATCCGTCCATGAGTGCGTAGATCACGTCGTCGGCCGCGGCCAGGTCGTAGTAGTGCCAGATGCGGCCGCCGATCTGCACGGCGCGCGCGGGATCGCTGTAGTCGACGACGTGCAGTCCGCTGTGCGCGTTCGCCTCGATGATCGTTCCCGCGGCGATCGCGGCATTGCTCGGCGGCGTGCCTTGCGTGTCCCAGGTGCCGGCGTAGCGTGGATGCAGCGGATCGGAGACGTCGATCAGATTCACGAGCGCGCTGCCGTACAGCACCGCCAGCCCGTTCTTTACGCGGATACGATCCTGAATGTCGAGAACAAAGATCGCGGAGAGCTCGCGCGGCTCGTCGGACTTCGACACATCGATCACGCGCAGGTACGGCGGATCGACGATGTAGGCGAGCGATCCGTTGGTCCAGACGCCGCTGACCGGTCCCGCATAGTCGGTGATCGCTCCGGCGAAGACGCCGGCCGCATCGAAGAGCCGCAGCGGCGCTCCGGGGCTCGAGGCGAGGACCATGCCCGGCGTGGCAGCGATCGCCTGCACTCCATGAGCGATTGCTGCCGCGAGTCGCTCCGGCTCGGTGGGCGAAGCCGCGTCGAGCACGTGCACGCTGCCGGTAACGGTCCGCGCGTAGACGTGCGATCCCGACGCTGCCACGTCGTCGTAGCGCGTGTCCATGGCCGAGATCGAGATCCGCCGCGGATCGGCCGGATCCTCGACGTCGAATGCCGCGATGCCGCCAGCAGGCGCCGTGCCCCACAGGATCTTGCCCGCCAGCGCAAACGCGTTCGCAGTCTGCGGGATGAACGCAACCTGTTC
>CAMPKJ010000035.1 GCA_946887105.1 uncultured Acidobacteriota bacterium
GCATCAGGGGAGCGTTCGCGCGCGCGGCGAGCTGCTGCTGTTCGTCGATGCCGACGTGACCTATGAGCCGGATGCCGTCGCGGCAGCCGTGCTCGAGCTGCAGGAGCGCGGGCTGCCGATGCTGTCGCTGTTCCCGCGGCTGGTGATGCGCGGCTTCTGGGAGCACATCGTGATGCCGAACCTGGCGTTCTTCGCGTTCACCGTGCTGCCGCTCTGGCTGAGCAACCGTTCGCGGGTGCCGGTGCTGGCGGTTGGTGCGGGAACGGGAAACCTGATCCGTCGCGCCGACTACGACACGGTCGGCGGCCATGAAGCGTTACGCGACGCGGTGGTGGACGACGTCGGGCTGGCGCGCCTGGTGCGGAGCAGCGGACGTCCGACGCAGGTCGTGCGTGCCGAGGATCTGGTGTCGGTGCGGATGTACGAGGGATTGGGCGAGATCGTGCGCGGTTTCACGAAGAACGCCTTCGCGGTGACGGGGCGCAGCTACCTGACGGCGGCCGTCTTCCTCACGCTCGGATTGGTGCTGCACGTCCTGCCGTTCGTACTCGCGGCGACTGGCGACCTCATCAGCATCGCGTCGCTGATCGTGCTGATCGCGGCGCGGGTGATCCTCTATGCCGCGCTCGGCTACAGGCTCGACAACGCGTTGTTCGGTCATCCGCTGATGATCGCGGTCTGGCTGGCGATCATGATCCGGTCCGTCTGGCATACCGGCGTGCGCCGCCGCGTGCTGTGGCGCGGCCGGACGTACGACGCAGACCGGCTGCGCTGAGCGCAGCGACGCCGACCGGCTGCGCTGAGGAAATATGGTAGATTCCCAGCGGTTCTAGCACCTCTACGATGTCCATACCCGCCGAACGTTTTGCAGAGATTCTCGAACAGATCATCGGTCCTTTCGACCTCAGCCATGACTTTGGGCGCAAAGGCGCTTATGAGGCTGCGCTCGATTACGCGCGCCAGAATCTGATCGAGGATCCGCACTGTAACGAGTTCCTGCTGGCGGCATCGAAGCGCCTCGGATTCGCACCGATCACGCGCGAGACGCTGGAGGGACGGATCAAGCTCCCGAAGGAAGCGTGGCTCGACCTCTGGATCTCGGATGAGGACGACGAGGTTGCGCTGACCGGCACGCGCGAAGGTCTCCAGTACCTGATCGATCTGCTCACGCAGCTGCGCGACTCGAGCGATCCCGAACAGCACATCCATCTCGATCGCGGCGCGCTGCCGATGACCGAGAACTCCGCGAACCTGGTGCTCTTCAAGGAAGAAGAGAGCTGGTTCACCGGCGTGGCGGGCGAAGGGGTGCAGGAGTACCCGCAGCGCGAGATCGATCCGAAGGCCATCTACGCGATCCAGTTCATCCATTACCCGCCGGACGATCTGCCGATCAGCGCGCACAAGCTCTATCGCGTGCTGAAGGTGGAAGAGGAAAGCGGCACGCCGAGCAGCATCAAGGAGTTCGGCGAAGGCACCGAGAACCGCTATCACCGCTTCACGTTCATCGCCGACAACGACGAGCGCTTCACCTACACCTTCCACCTCGACGACCCGGCCGTGAACTACTTCACGCACCGCGAGATCCTCTCGCTGGCGATGAAGGCGGTCTAGCCGCGGCGCTGCGCTACACTCCGCGCATGATTCAACAGCTCACCATCCTCGGCACGGGGACGATGGGTCGCGGCATTGCCTATCTTTCCGCGGTGGCGGGGTATGACACGGTGCTGTTCGACGCCGATCCGGCGGCGCTCGACGGGGCGAAGGCGGCCATCGACTCGATCCTGCGCAAAGGCGTCGAGAAGTCGAAGATCACCGAGGATGCGGCGGCCGCGGCGATCGCGCGCGTGCAGCTGATCCCGGAGCTCGAGCCCGCCGTCAGCGGCGCCGATCTGATCATCGAAGCGGTTCCCGAAAGCCTGGAGTTGAAGGTCGAGCTGTTCGCGCAGGCGGATCTTTTCTGCGGTCCGGACACCATCCTCGCCTCGAACACGTCCTCGATCTCGATCACGAACTTGGCCTCGAACGTCGAGCGGCGCGATCGTTTCGTAGGCATGCATTTCTTCAATCCGCCGCACGTGATGAAGCTGATCGAGATCGTCCGCGGCGACCGCACCTCGGATGCCACCATCGCGCAGGTACGCGAGGTCGCGGAGAGGATGGGCAAGACCGCGATCGTCGTGCGCGACAGTCCCGGCTTCGCGACGTCGCGCCTCGGCGTGGCCATCGGCCTCGAAGCCATTCGCATGCTGGAGGAAGGGGTGGGGTCGGCGGCGGACATCGATCGCGCGATGGAGCTCGGCTACAACCATCCGATGGGTCCTCTGCGCCTCACCGATCTGGTCGGCCTCGACGTGCGACTGGGCATCGCCGAATACCTTGCCCAGACCCTCGGCGCCCGCTTCGAGCCGCCGCAACTCCTCCGTGACATGGTCGCGCAGGGAAAGCTGGGGCGGAAAACGGGGGAGGGGTTCTACAAGTGGGACCAGGAGTAGCGGCCGAGGCGTACGGCGCGTTCGCGTACGCATACGACAAGGCGCTCGGTCAACGCTTCTTTCGCGCCGTGCAGCGGCTGCTCGATGAGACGCTCGAGCGCTTCCCGACCCCGAAGCGCACCCATCTCGATCTCGCGTGCGGTACCGGCCTCGTGCTGCAGGCCTTTCGCCAGCGCGGCTGGCGCTCGACCGGCATCGACGCATCGCTCGCGATGCTGCAGGTCGCGCAGAAACGGGTGCCGCGGGTGATCGCAGGCGATCTGCGCGCGCTGCCGCTGCGCTCGAAGTTCGCGCGCATCACCTGCCTGTACGACAGCCTCAATCACATGCTCGACGTGAACGATCTCGCCGCGGCCTTTCGCGCGGTGCGCGGCGTGATGGGCGAGGACTCGCTGTTTCTCTTCGACGTCAATCATCCGGAGATCTATCCGGAGGTGTGGGGCATCTCCGAGCCGTTCATCGCCAAAGGGCACGACTATCACCTCGAGATCGCCACGACGTTCCGCTCGCGCGAGAAGATCGGCCGCGCCGCCGTGACCGGATGGGCGGACCTCGGCGGCAGGCGCGTGCCGATCCACGAGCAGCACCGCCAGCGCGCCTACAGCGAGCGCGAGATCACGAAAGCACTCGATGCGGCGGGGATGGTCCCGGTCGATGTGATCGACTTCGATCCGTACGGAGAAGCCGAGTCCGTGAACGCCGCGACGGTGAAGTTGTTCTTCGTCTGCAAGCCGAAGTAGCTCGCGAGCTCGCTCAATGCCGTGCGGCCCTGCGCCGCCCGTTCGTGGACGTGACGACCTGGACAACAGTCTCCGAATGTGCCGGCTCATATTGCGCATCGCCCGAATAGCGCGCGACGAGTTTGTGCGGACCAGGAGACAACCCTGCGATCGTCACTGACGCTGCGCCTGAGATCAATGGCGCCGTAGCGAGCGCGATGTTTCCTTCCACGATCGAGACAGTGCCCGTCGGCTGGATCACAAAGTTGCTGTCCGGCCATCCGTAGCCGAATACGCCGACGTGAAAGGTGGCGCTTTCTCCGGGCGCGATGGTCGGTTTCTGAGACGAGAACCCGATCGTGCCCACGTCGCCGCATTTGTTGCGCAGAGCGACAACGGAGCCCCTGATCCGGTCGCCGGTGAAGAGGTCGACGCGGCCGTCTCCATCGAGATCGGCGGCGCGGAGCGCGCCGGGAAGCGAGAGCGCACTTTTGAAGGACGCGGGCGCGAAGGTCCCGTCGCCGTAGCCTCGCAGCGTGGCGACGTATTGACCATTGACTGCAGCGACGATGAGGTCGAGCACGCCGTCACCGGTGACGTCAGCGACGATCGCGCTGCTGGGATTATTCGAAAAGCCCAGCGGCTCGATGTCGAGCGGGTAAACCGCGGAAGTGAATGTGCGTCCCCCGAGATTGCGATGAACGGCGACCGTGTCGTCGTCCCAGTGCGGCACGAGGATGTCCAGATCGCCGTCGCCCTCTGCATCCGCGATCGTCAGAGAGTAGCCAAAGGAGCCGCTCTGCTTCGACACAGGCGGCTCGAACGTCCCGTCGCCACGGCCGAAGAGAAGGTCGATCGCCGGGGATTCGAAATACGAGATCACCAGATCCGAAGATCCATCGACATCGAGATCGGCCGCCGCGGTGGCCTGCGCTTCTGCCGGCAGCGTGAAGCGCTGCGTTTCGACGAACGAACCTTGACCGTTGCCGGCCATGATGATCAACACGTCGTTCGTGGATTCGATCGATCCCAGCAACGCGACGTCATCGAATCCATCGCCCGTCAGTTCCGCGATCGTGATCCTGAAGCTCTCCGGTCTCGGCGAGAGCACGGCAACTCCGAACGTCCCATCGCCGCGGCCGGGAAGAAACATCAGTGCCGGGCCGCCACCCTGCAGAAGGAGATCGATCTTCGTGTCGCCATTGAGGTCCATGGCGACGGCGTCGTAGAGCTGATCGGTCTCATGGACGACTTGTGGCGATCCGAACGTGCCATCGCCCTTGCCGCGCAGCAGCAGAGCTTTGTCCATGACCTCTGTTGTGCCGCCGAGGACGACTACGTCGAGTTTTCCGTCACCGTCGAAGTCGGCGGTGGCGTTCGCGTGTCGCACCTGGGCATTCGATGCAGGTGAAGTCACGCCCCGCCATTCCGGAACGAGACAGTCGGCTCCGGCCGCCGTTGCGAGAACGAGGGAGAACAGCGACGCAACGGCGGACCGGGACCGAATCAATGGCGCTACTGTGCGAGAACGCCCTTCTTGAAATCGTTGCCCGGACCCGGCTTCGGGCCGATCCAGGTGTTCAGGATTGCGTCGGCGACTGCCTTGCCGCCGCCGAGGGTGCCTTTGTTTTTGCCGTTCACCTCGACGGTGGTGCCGGTGCCTGGCGCGTAGGTGAGGACGATGGTCTGCCCTTCCTTCATGTCTTCCATCCAGGTCGACAGGTTCTTGAATGCGGTCTTCACTTCCGGAGACGCGTTCGGGGTGTTGTCCTTCAGGCCGTCTTCCCACGCCTCGACCATCTTTTCCTTGTCGACGTCGTAGAGGAAATGCATCACCTGCCGGCGCGGGGTGTCGGCGGCGAGGACGGCGGCTGCGTTGTTCTGCCTGGCCGGCAGGTAGAGCGCGCCGACGTACACCTTCACGACGAACTTCTTGCGCAGCGCAGCGCCATTGAGCACGAGCTTCTGTCCGGCCACGTCGGCCGTATCGGCGACGTTGACGCCGGCCACCGTGGCCGCGCTGGCGGCGACGGACACGACCGTCAGTGCCGCGGCGAGAATGAGTTTCCGCATTGTCTTTTCCTCCGTTTGTGAGTGACCCGATTCCGAGTGGGGATTGTAACGCCGCCCTCTGCGGTTTAAGTCCAGACCAATGGAGCCTCTGAAGTCCAACCCGCTGACGCGGTCGTTTTCGATCGGCAACGTGCACATCGCACAGCCGCTCGCGCTCGCGCCGATGGCCGAGGTCACCGACACGTATTACCGGTCGCTGATCAAAGAGCTCGGCGGCGTGGGACTGGTCGTGTCCGAGTTCATCTCCGCGGAAGGGCTGACGCGCAAGAACGATCGCAGCCATCAGATGCTCGCCTTTGAAGAGGGCGAACGCCCGGTGGCCATCCAGATCTACGGCGGCGATCCGGAGCGGATGGACGACGCGGCGGCGATCGTCGAAGAGCAGGGCGTCGACATCGTCGATGTGAACATGGGCTGCCCGGTGAGGAAGGTCGTCAACAGCGGCGCCGGCTCGGCGTTGCTCAAGGACTTCGACAAAGCCGCGCGCGTGGTCGAGAAGATCAAGGGTGCGGTGAAGATCCCGGTGACGGTGAAAGTGCGCAAGGGATGGGAGTCGAACGACGTCATCCCGCTGCTGAAGCGCTTCGAAGAGATCGGCGTGGCCGCGATCGCCATCCATGGCCGCACGCGCAACGAGGCCTACACCGGCGCGAGCGATTGGGACTACATCGCCCGCGTGAAGAGCGAGCTGACCATTCCGGTGTGGGGCAATGGCGACGTGAAGACGGCCGCCGACGCGATCCGCATGTTCGAGACCACGAAGGTCGACGGCGTGATGATCGGCCGCGCCGCGCTGCACAATCCGTTCATCTTCCGCGACATCCACGCGTACGTGAACGGCGAGGTGCACATCGAGAACGAGATCGAGCGCCGCATCGACGCGATGCAGCGGTACTTGTCGAAGATCGACACCGCGCCGCAGATCGAGAAGTGGAAGCTGCACAAGGCGCGCACCGTGATCGGCTGGTTCTCGAAGGGCATCCCGCACGGCAAGGACATCCGCACGGGATTGCAGGACATCACGGCCGTGGCGGACGTGCAGCGGTTGCTGGATGACGCGCGGATGCGGCTCGCGTCCGCGGCCTGACGCGCGTGTCTTTTCCGCCCCACATCGATCATGTCCTGACCACCTACGGCATCCGCGCCGAGACCAGGGCGGCGCTGTACGATCTCTATCTCTCCCTCGGCGGTGAGGTCCTCGAAGTCTTTGCCGATCTCGCGGACGGCGTGACCTCGGCGACGATGCTCGAGCCCGACGACACGCTCACCATCCGCGAGCAGGTCGTCGAGCGTTACCTGCGCCGCAATCATCCGCGCTGGCTGGAAGGGATGCCGACGCCGAGTCTCTGGCATCCGCGCGTCGCCGAAGGCCGTGCCTCCGGAGCGGTCGTGCCGCAGGGTGAGTTGCCGGCGAGCGTGCGGAATCTGATCGCCGGCGATCAGCCGCTCCCGGACGGGATCCTCGTCCTCGGGCGCAACGCGCATTTCGGCGGCCGTGCGGAGACGATCTCGTTCGATGTCGTGGCCCGCGAGCTCGATGATGCGCTGGCAATCGCCAAGGCAGCGGGACAGCAACACACCATTCCCGGCTCCGTCGGCTCGACGTCGGGCACGTTCGACGGTGAGCATCGCCTGGCGCTTCTATGGGAAGTGCAGCCCAACGTCTACAAGCCCGCCGGCGAGCGCAATCGCGCCATCGCGAAGGTCTACCGCCGCCACCGCAACTGGCACCTGGTCACGCTGGCGTCGGCGCTGGAGTGGCTGGCCGCGCAGAACGCGGCCACCTTCATCCTCCGGGGGAATGCGCTCGCGATCACGCATGAGGTGAACCCCGCCAAGCCCGTTTCCGAGGCCATCGCGGCGCTGCACGACCGCACCGTGGTGCAGGTCACGAGCACGCTCGGCCTGACGCTGACCGACCCGACCGACGAGGACGAGCGCACGATTCTCGGCGGCAGTGTCATGAATCACGCTCTGCGGAAGCACGTGCTACAGGCGGGCGCGGCCGGCACGATGTGGAATGTCCTCCGTCCCGCGGACGTATAGACTTCGAATTCGTCCAATCCTGTCCGAAAAGGCTCACCCATGTTCAGACGTTTGCTCCTTCCTGCAGTCGCGGTCTGCCTCCTCTCCGCCTCCGCTCACGCCGGCGGTTTCTCCCGAACGCAGGACTTCCGTCCCGCCACGCCGGAAGAGCTGGCGATGAAGAGCGTTCCCGGCGATGCCGGCGCCGAGGCGGTCATCCTCGACTGGGTGCGCGTCGACGACGACACCGACTCGATCTCCTCCGAGTACTACCGCATCAAGATCCTCACGGACGAGGGCAAGAAGCACGCGGAGATCGAAGTCCCGTACGTGCCCGGCTATCCGCTCTATTCGAAGATCACCGACGTGCAGGCGCGCACGATCCGCGCAGACGGCACGATCGTGCCGTTCGACGGCAAGATCTACGACAAGGTGCTCTACAAGGCCCGCCGCGCCTCGGTGCGCGCGAAAGCCTTCACGTTCGCCGACGTGCAACCGGGCAGCATCATCGAGTACCGCTACATCAACCGCTGGACCGAGAACTACCTGCTCGATACGCACTGGTCCGTCCAGCGCGACATCCCCATCCTCAAGTCGTCGTTCAAGCTGAAGCCGTATCCGACCAAAGGGCAATACGGCAGCTTCTTCACCTACCTCGGTCTTCCCGCCGGCAAGGTGCCGAAGCTGATGCGCGACACCTACTCGCTGGAGCTCGAGAACATGCCCGCGCTACGCACGGAGCAGTTCATGCCGCCCGAGAATCAGATGCGTGCGCGCGTGAACTTCTTCTACACCGACAGCCAGATCACGATGGAGAACTTCTGGCCATTCCAGTCGCGCAAGTTCGCGGACCAGATCGAGGACTTCATCGGCCGCGGCGGCAAGTCGGACGCCGCGCGTCTCTCGCAGGGAGTCACCGATCGCACGGAGTTGCTGAACAAGGTGTATGCGCACATCCAGTCGCTGCGCAATCTCTCGTTCGAAGAGGAGAAGAGCGAACAGGAGCTGAAGAAGGAAAACATCCGCGACGCGCGGAACGCCGAGGATGTGCTGAAGAAGGGCTCGGGCTACGCGATCGAGCTCAATCGCGCGTTCGTGGCGGTGGCTCGCGCCGCGGGATTCGAGGCGGACGCGATCCGCGTCGCTCCGCGCGATGAGTACTTCTTCTCGGACAAGCTCCCGAACGAGCGTCAGATGAGTGGCGAGATCGCGGTGGTCACGCTCGACGGCAAGAAGATCTTCCTCGATCCGGGCACGCCGCAGGCGCCGTTCGGCGTCGTGTCGTGGGAAAAGACCGCGGTACCGGGCATCCATGTGGCGAAGGGCAAGCCGTCGTGGATGGCGACCGTGGCACAGCCGACGGCGGCCGATGCGGTCACGCGCCGCAGCGCCGACCTGCGCATCGAAGGGGAGAACCTCGAGGGGACGATCACCATCGCGTTCGCGGGACAGGAAGCGCTGGTGCGCCGTCTGGCTACCGTCACCTCCGATGACGCCGGCCGCCGCAAGGCCATCGAGGACGAAGTGAAGGCGTGGTTCCCCGCGGGCGCCGTGCTGAAGCTGACGTCGCTGAAGGGACACGACACGTTTGCGCCGAGCGTCGTCGCGACGTTCGACGTGACGCTGCCGAATCTCGTCTCCAGCGCGGGCAGCAAGACCGTCCTGCCGGTGTCGATCTTCACCACGCAGGCGAAGAATCCGTTCGCGCCGGCCACGCGCAAGCATCCGATCTACTTCCCGTATCCGAGCAGCGAAGAGGACGAGGTGAAGCTCACTCTTCCCGCGGACATGAAAGTGGCCACGCTCCCGCCGCAGGAAGAGCTCAAGGGCGGCGCGCTGAACTATGTCGCGGAGACGAAACGGCAGGAAGGCGTGATCACCTTCAAGCGCTCGGCGATGATCGGGGTGACCATGATCGAGACGAAGTACTACGACGCCATCCGCAACTTCTTCAACGCCATGGCCACATCGGACGAGCAGCCGCTCGTGCTGGTGTCGGCGACGGCAGGTGGCTCGAAGTGATCCGTCGTTCGCTCGCGATCGTGGCGATCGTTGCGGCGCTCGCGCCCGCGGCGTTCGCCGCGCGGGAGCTCCCGCACTGGATTCGCGCCTCGGTTCCGGCGGAGCTTCCGCCCGCGGGCGATGCCAATGCGATGGTGCTGCTCGACGAGACCGTCCTGCAGCTCACGGCCACGGGCGAGATCTCCTCGCGCCATCGCCGCGTGGTGAAGGTGCTCACCGCCGCCGGCCGCGACGAGGCATACCTCGGCGTGCCATTCGATAACGAGACGAAGATCCGCTCGCTCAACGGCTGGAGCATCGATCCGTCCGGCCTCCAATACGCACTGCGCGAGCGCGATGCGGTCGAGACCACCCTCGGCGATTTCGAGCTGTACACCGACACGCGCATGAAGCTGCTGAAGGTGCCGGCCGACGTCGGCAGCATCGTGGCGTTCGAATACGAGCGCAACGAGCGCCCGTATCTGCTGCAGTCGGCGTGGCATTTCCAGGAGAAGGTGCCGGTGCTGCTGTCGCGCTATCAGGTGGTGCTCCCTGCCGGCTGGACGTGCGACACGCGCTGGCTGAATCACCCGGCTGTCGAGCCGGTCGGTCCGAACACGTGGGAGATTCGCTCCGTGCCCGCGTTGCTCGACGAGCCGCGCCGCCCTTCGCAGCTGACGCTCGCCGGACGCGCGGGATTCAACTTCCTGCCGCCGAACGGCAAGGCGCTGGCGTGGAGCGACATCGCGCGCTGGTTCGCCGACCTCGCATTGCCGCGCGGCGCCGCCACGCCGCAACTGCAGGCGAAGGTGCGCGAGCTGACGAAAGACGACGACGATCCGATGGTGCCGCTGGCGCGCTTCGCCCAGCGCGACGTGCGCTACATCGCCGTGGAGATCGGCATCGGCGGGTATCAGCCGCACGCGGCCGGCGAGGTGTTCACGAACCGCTTCGGCGATTGCAAGGACAAGGCAACGCTGCTGCGCACGATGCTGAAGGAAATGGGCATTAACGCGCATTACGTGCTCGTGCACGCGACGCGCGGCGCCACCGATCCGGCGTTTCCCTCGATGCACGCGTTCAATCACGTGATCGTGGCCATCCCGGTGCCGGCCGAGAGGGCGAAGGACCTGAAGGCCGTGGTCACGCACCCGAAGCTCGGCAAGCTGCTGCTCTTCGATCCGACCAGCACGCTCACGCCGTTCGGCCAGCTGCCCGAGTCGCTGCAGGCCAGCCGCGGATTGCTGGTCACGGCGGAAGGCGGCGAGATGATCGACCTTCCCGCGCACGCGCCGGAAGTGAGTCAACTGCACCGCATCGCCAAGTTGCAGCTCGATGCGAAAGGGACGCTCACCGGCACGGTCGAAGAAGTGCGCAGCGGCAACATGGCCGCGGGGATCCGCGGCACTCTGCAGGCACTCAACGCCACCGATCGCGTGCGCTGGGTGGAGTCGAGCGTCGCGTTGCACCTGAACGTGGCGTCGACGGAGAACATCTCCATCGAGTTTCTCGACGAGCCGGAGTCCGATCTGGTGATCCGTTACCAGATCACCGCATACAACTACGCGAAACGCGTCGCCGACATGGTGCTGGTCCGCCCGCGCGTCTTCGGACAGAAGGCGGAGACGCTCATCGATCTGAAGGAGCGCCGCTACTCGTATGTGACCGAGGGACCGTCGCTGCACAGCGATGAAGTGGAGATCCGCCTGCCGTCCACGGTGAAGCTGGACGAGCTGCCGGCAAAGGTCGAGATCAAGACGCCGATGCTGCAGTACGCCAGCGCGTCGACGTTCGCGGATGGCGTGCTGCGCTACCAGCGCCAGTACGCGCTGCACGCGTACACCATCCCGCGCGAGTCGCTCGCCGAGCTGAACGGCGCATGGAAGCAGATCCTCGGAGACGAGCGCGCCAGCGCGGTGTTCAAGTAACGTCGCAACGGCGCCGCCCGGCCCTCCGCTATCATCGCCCGCCATGAGACGCATCCTCATCGGCGCCGCTCTTCTTCTCTCGCTTTCGCTCTTCGCGCAGAACCGGCTCGAGCTGACGGTCGACACCGTCATGCGCGGGCCGGAGCTTTCGGGCTACGCGCCGAAGTCGGTGCGCTGGTCGCCGGACGGGCAGTTCGTGTTCTTCGAGTGGAAGCAGTCCAGCGATCCCACCGAGGAGAACTTCGACACGTACGTAGCCGGGCGCGATGGCAAGGGGCTGCGCAAGCTGACGGACGAAGAGGCGAAGCACGCGCCACCGATGAACGGCGAGTGGACGCGCGACCGGAAGCGGGCCGTGTACCTCCATCGCGGCGACGTGTTCCTGTACGACGCCGCGTCGAAGCAGCGCCGCGCGATCACGGACACGACCGAGACGGAGTCGGGCGCACGCTTCACGCGCGACGAGCAGCGCGTGTCGTTCGTGCGCGGCAACAATCTCTTCGTCGTCTCGCTCAAGGACGGCACGGTCGAGCAGAAGACGAACATCGTCGGCGCGAGCGAAAAGGGTCCCCACGTTTCGCTCTTCGACGATCCGCAGAAAAACCTCACCGAAAGCCAGAAGTGGGTGGCCGAGGAGGCGAAGAGACTGAGCGACGTCCTCGCGCGCCGCGTGGCGGAGAAGAAGGAAGAAGACGAGAAGCGCAAGAGCGATCTCGCCATCACGCCGATGAAGCTCAAGAGCGGCGAATCGGTGTCCGACCTGCGGCTGTCGCCGGATGAGAAGTACGTGATCGCATTCATCGCCGTCGCGGCGGACAACGAGAAGTCGCCCATCGTGCCGTCGTATGTCACCGAAAGCGGCTACACGACCGATCTGCCGGCCCGTACGAAAGTGGGCGACGCGCAGCAGGCGTCGCGCGTGGCCAGCATCTCCACCGCCGACGGCAAAGTGATGTGGCTGAAGCACGGGCTGAAGGCGGTCGAGCCGATGACGGAGGCGGCGAAGGACGCGACCACGACCACGACGACATCGACGACCGAGCCGCCCCAAGTCGAAGCGACGGCGGAGCGGACGGAGACGAAGGAAGCAGCCGATCGCGACGTCGAGATGGAGGACCTGTTCTGGTCCGATGACGGCACGAAGGCCGTGCTTCCGGTGCGCGCCGCGGACAACAAGGATTCCTGGCTGCTCGCGTTCGACCCGGCGACCGGCAACGCGCGCGTGATCGCGCACGAGCACGATGACGCGTGGGTGCACTGGCTGTCCCAGGGATCGGCGGGATTCGTTCCGAACAGCAGCACGGTGTGGTTCCTCTCCGAGCGCACCGGCTGGCTGCACCTGTACTCGGTGCCGTACGAAGGCGGCCAGGCGCGCGCGCTGACGAGCGGCAGGTGGGAGGTCGATGAGGTCGTCGTCTCCGGCGACCGGAAGCACTTCTTCGTGACCACCAGCCAGGAGTCGCTGTACGAGCGGCACCTCTATCGATTGGCGTTCAGTGGCGGAGCTCCCGTGAAGCTGACCACGACGCCCGGCTGGCACAACGCGAAGCCGTCACCCGATGGCACGACGCTGGCCGATCTCTATTCGTACACGAACAAGCCGACCGAGCTCTTCATCAACAGCATGCGCGTGACGACGTCGCCCGCGCCGGAGTTCGCGAACTATCCGTGGCTCGACGTGCCGATCGTGGAGATCCCCGCGCGCGACGGCGCGATGGTGCCCGGCCACTTGTACAAGCCGGCGAACTGGAACGGCGGGCCGGCGGTGATCTTCGTACACGGCGCCGGCTATCTGCAGAACATCCATCGCGGCTGGTCGAACTACTACCGCGAGTACATGTTCCATCACCTGCTGATGGAGCGCGGCTACATCGTGCTCGACATCGACTATCGCGCGTCGTCGGGCTACGGCCGCGATTGGCGCACCGCGATCTACCGGCACATGGGCGGCGTCGATCTGAACGATCACGTCGACGCGGCGAAGTGGCTCGTCTCGCAACACAACGTCGACGCGAAACGGATCGGCATTTACGGCGGAAGCTACGGCGGCTTCATCACGCTGATGGCGATGTTCACCACCCCGGACGTTTTCGCGGCGGGCGCGGCCCTGCGTCCCGTGACCGACTGGGCTCATTACAACCATCCCTACACGGCGAACATCCTGAACACGCCGCAGAGGGATCCGGAGGCGTACCGCCGCTCGTCGCCGATCTACTTCGCGGAGGGGCTGAAGGGCGCGCTGCTGATGTGCCACGGCGTGATCGACGTGAACGTGCACTTCCAGGACACGGTCCGGCTCGCTCAGCGCCTGATCGAGCTGCGCAAGGAGAATTGGGAAGTGGCCATGTACCCGCTCGAGGATCACTCCTTCGTCGAGCCGACGAGCTGGGCGGATGAGTACAAGCGGATTCTGGCGTTGTTCGAGAGGGAGCTGAAGTAGCAGCCGTTGGAAGTCGCAAAGTCTCAAAGTCGCAAAGTCTCAAAGGGAGAAAACGGCCGGCGGTTCTCCTTTGAGACTTTGAGACTTTGCGACTTTGCGACTTCCCCCCGGGGGAACACCGCACCGGCGCAGGCTGTTACCCCACCCTCATGACCCTTGCAGCACCAGTGAAGCGCGTCGGGATGATCTCCCTCGGCTGTCCGAAGAACCTCGTGGACGCCGAGATCATGCTCGGACAGTTGCAGGCGGACGTCGGGCACGTCGAGATCACGAACGATCTCGATCAGGCCGACGTCGTGATCGTCAATACCTGCGGCTTCATCGACGCGGCCAAGCAGGAGTCGATCGACACGATCCTCGAGATCGCGGAGAAAAAAGGCCGCGGGGTCGAGCGCCTGATCGTGACCGGCTGCATGGTGCAGAAGTACCGCACCGAGCTCCAGGAATCGATTCCGGAGATCGACGGCTTCGTCGGTCTCGATCACCTCGAGAAGATCACGCAGGCGGTGACCGGTCTCGCGCCGGATGATCTCGCGCCGACGCGGCGGAAGATGTCGCAGCGGCTGTACGAGGATTTCCCGCGCGTGCTCACGCAGGGCACGGCACACGCGTACCTGAAAGTCAGCGAAGGGTGCTCGAATCCGTGCACGTTCTGCTCGATTCCGCAGATGCGCGGCAAGTTCCGCTCGCGCAATCTGGACGCGATCGTGCGCGAGGCGCAGGCGCTGCAGCAGGCGGGCGTGAAGGAGCTGAATCTCGTCGCGCAGGACACCACCCGCTACGGCGAAGACATCGCGCTCGAAAACGGACTGACGCGCCTCGTGGAGCGCCTGCTCGCCGAGACGGACTTCCGCTGGATCCGTTTTCTCTACGCGTATCCGGGCTCGCTCGACTGGTCGCTCTTCGAGTTGATGGGACGCGAGGAACGCTTCGCGTCTTACGTCGACATCCCGCTGCAGCACGTTTCCTCGAACGTGCTCGAACGCATGCGCCGTCCGGGCTCGCCGAAGGAGTACCGCGAGATGATCGCGCGCATGCGCGAGCTCGTGCCGGACATCACGCTGCGCACCACGTTCATCACCGGCCATCCGGGCGAGACACCGAAGGAGTTCGGCGAGCTATATGACTTCGTGGAGTGGGCGCAGTTCGACAACATGGGCGCGTTCACGTTCTCCGCGCAGGACGCCACGCTTTCCGCGCGCATGAGCGACATCCCGACTCCGAAGGCGGCCGAGCGCCGGCGCGCGAAGCTGATGGAGCTACAGCAGAAGATCGCCCTCAGCCGCAACGAGCAGAAGGTCGGCCGCACGTTCGACGCGCTCATCACCGGCCTCTGCGACGAGACCGAAAATCTCGGCTTCTCGCTCTATGAGGGACGCATCATCGGCCAGGCGCCGGAGATCGACGGCCGCCTGCTCGTCAACGACGGCATCGAGCTCCTGCCCGAGTCACTGCCGGTATTCGCGAAGGTGGAGATCACGGACGCGCATCCGTACGATCTGGTCGGCGCGGTCGTCTAGGCGGGAGAAGAACGACGGGAAGCCTCCGGCGGCCGGGGCCGAGGGCCCCGGACCCCATTGGTTGGCCCAGCCTCCGCGACACAGTGGCGTTGATGGGCGAGTAGTGTCGCGGAGGCTGGGCCAACCAGCGGGTCCGGGCCCGCGGCCCGGCCGCCGGAGGCCTCCCGGTCGTGCTCTCTGGCCTAAGCGACGAACCGCGTGATCTCGCCGATCACGTTTTCGTCGCGCAGGATGCGACGGTGGCCCAGCCCTTCCGTCGTCAGCAGACGCGCGTCCGGCCATGCTTCGGCGAGTGCGGCGCCTTCGCTCCAGAACGTGTCGCGATCGTCGCGGTCGTGGACGACCAGCAGCGGGACGCTCATCAGTCGCGCGCTTTCGGCGAGCGAGTAATCGCTCCACTTGCGCGCGAAGCGTTCTTCGATGCGTTTCTGCAGGCCGCGGATGATGGCGTCGTCGAGGCCGAGGATGTCGCCGAAGCGGGCCGTGTACTCGACCGGATTGAGCGGCGGGGCGAGATAGACGACGCGATTCACGGAGAGGCCATCGCGCATGGCCAGCGTCGCGGCGGCGCAGCCGAGGGAGTGGGCGATGATCGCGTGCGGCGCGGTGATGCTGTCCGCGACCGCGCGGATCGCCCACGCGAAGTGGGGAAGCGACGACCGCGAGCCTGGTGATGCGCCGTGACCGGGCGCGTCGAACGTGACCACGGAGTAGCCGCGCTCGACGAGCGGCGCGACGAAGGGCGTGAGTTGCGAGCCGCGCCCTTCCCATCCGTGCGCGAGCAGCACCGCCGGACCCTCGCCGAAGCGCCAGGCCCGCACTTCCGTCGAGGCGCCGAGACCGACCGTGAACGGCGTCCCTTGCGCGAGCACCTCCTGCTCGCGTTTCGGCGCTGCGAAGCGGCGCGGCGTCATGAAGAGATCCGCCGCGACGCGTGAGGCCACGCCGGGTGCGGTCGCGGACAGGAGGCGCATCGCGCCGCGCATGACCGTGAGTGCGATCGGTCGCGACAGCTCCGTGGGCGGGACGGCAGATTCGGTCATCACATCCTCCTGTTCGGGTTGGAGGAAAATAGCACGACCGTTCGTTTCAGTCCAGGGGGAAGGTCAGAAGCAAGGCAACGCGTGCGACGCGCGTCCGCCGGCTTCGACGCCAACGACCTTCCCGAGCGTGCGCGCGAGGTCGAGCGGCGAGGCGTCGCCGTCATAGACACCGGGCTTCACGCCGGCGCCCCAGAACATCAGCGGGACGCGCAGGTCGTCCTCGACCGGCTGTCCGTGCGTGGTGCTTTGCGAACCTCCCATCCAGATCCAGCCGGGGCGCAGCGCCATGAGCACCTCGCCGGCGCGGTCGGAGCGATAGGAGGCGCGCATCAGTTGTTTCGCCCGCGATCCACGCGCGTCCGCGGCGAGCATCTCCGTATTGGTCCACACCTCGGCGATGCCATGATCCTTCATCGCGGCGACGATGTCGCGCAGCGCGCGCTTCACGCGCTCGCCATCGAGACTCAACTCCGCGATGCGTTTCCAGTTCAGCCAGAGGCCCGGCTCTTCGAAGAAAAACACCAGCGCGTGCGTCAGCGGAGCGTCTTCGGAGAAGGGGAGGTCCAATCGCCGCGCGAGCTTGCGTTCGATGTCGATGCGCAGCGGCGGGAGATCGGCGATGCGTGCGGCGTTGGCGTCGGGCGTGCGCAGGTCGATGCGTCCGGCGTCGGCTTCGGGATCGCGCAGCTTCGCGATCTCCGGATTCGGCTGCACGCCATGATCGGCGGTGAGTGCGACCAGCACGCGATCGCCGAAGCGGCGCTCCAACACATCGAGGAAGTGCGCGAGCGAGCGATCGAGGCGCGCGAAATTGTCGGCCACTTCCATCGAATCTGGACCGTAGTAGTGACCGACATAATCGGTTGGCGTGACGCCGACGAACAACAGGTCCGGCGCGCCGTCGCGGGCGCCGAGGTCTTCGGTGACGATCAAATGGTGCGCGAAGTCGAAGACGAGGTCTTGTGCGAAGGGCGTATACGTGAACGCCTTCGCCGATTGCACCGGATGCGGAAAGGTGCCGCCGTAGGTCGTGTTCTTGAGCGGCCATGCCTCGGGGGGATCGAAGGTCACGCGGCGCAAGTCCGCCGCCGGGATGTACGGCGACGGGCGCCATTGCGCGGACGCGGGTAAGTATCCCGGAAAGAACTCATTGAATGCGAGGACTTCCGGATTGAAGCGGTAATAGGTCGAGGACACGAAGCCCGGCAAGTCGCGATCGAACCAATACGCCGCGTCGGCACGGCGGCCGGCCATGAGGATCGCGGCCCGATCCTTGAGCGCGACTGCAAACACGCGCGACCGTGGATCGCGCTCCTTCACGCGATCGCCGAGTGCGTCGCCGGAGAGATTGGCCGGAGACATGCCGCTGCTCCGGCCCGCGCTCACCTGCACGCGCTCGTCGTACGTGCAGTAGCGCGGCGTGCCGCCGAGCGTCCACCACGGCGCGGCCGCCGTCTCGTTGCGCGTCTTCACACCGGGCGCGACGTACGCCGTGATGTCGTCGAAGTACCACCGCCACTGCGCTTCATCGAGCGGCGCGTCGCGCTCGAACCAGCTGTTGCCGACGATGCCGCTCTCCGCCGGCGTGAGTCCCGTGCCGATCGCCGCGTGCCCCGGACCGGTGAACGTGACGCTGTGGCGATAACGCGCGTTCGGGAACACCGCCCCTTCGCGTGCGAAGCGCGCGAAGCCGCCTCCGTGAGCCAGGAAGAGAAGCGGCTCGCGTAGTCGGCGCGCATCTGATCGACGGAGATGACCACGATGAGGCGCGGAGCCTCGGCGGAAAGGGTGAGCGTGCCCGCGATGAAAAGCGCGGCCGTGATCGTGCGCAGATTCACCGCAGCGCGTCCACCTTCTTTTTCACCTGCTCGCACGGCGTGCCGCCGGGGGTGACCACGGCGCGCTCCCACGATCCGTACATCGGATTGGGGAGAAGGAACCACACTTCGCCCCACCAGCTGCGCACGCTTTCCACGAGGGCATTGCGCTCGGCGAGCGTCTTTCCCGATGCGGGTGCGAAGTCGTTGAGATCGTCGCCGATGAGCAGCAGGATGCGATGCGTCGCCGCGACGTGCGCGCGCCGCGGAGACTTGTCGCTGGTGGTCCAGCCGTTCTTGCCCTGCAGCAGCAATGTGTCGACGTTCGGGTCGAGCGGCAGTCCGAGGCGTTCCAGATTGAGGCGCGTGCCGGCCTCCTCCTCGACGTCGCGGTTCGTGACGTAGAACGCCGTCACGCCGCGCGATTTCGCGTACGCGAGAAACTCCGCGGCGCCGGGAACCGCGCGCGCTGCGCCCTCCGCGGTCCACGCCTTCCACATCTTCGAGTCATACGTCGTATGCGCACGGATGGCGCGCGACTCGAACTCGCTGTTGTCGAGCACCGTCTCGTCGAGATCGAGAATGACCGCCGGAGGCTGCGTCGGATCGTTCGACGTCTCCTCCAGTGCGCCTTTCACGAATGGACTCTCGAGTGCCGCATCGAGTGCCTTGCGTGCGTTCGCGTAGATCTGCAGCGTCGTGGCGCGATATTCGGCCGACGTCTGGACCCACAACGTGGCGTTGAGAATCGAATGACCGGGATCGCAGTCCGCGACCGCGGCGGGTGAGAGTGAGGGTGCGGGTGCGGGAGTGGCGACGGGCGTGGTGGTAGCGCATGCGAGTGAAGTCAGCGCGAAGAGCAGGGAAAGAGTGCGTTTCATCGGTCCTCCAAAGTGAAACGGCCACCCGTTGCCGGGTGGCCGTTCATTTACCACGATTACGTAAGGACTAGAACGAGACGCGCAGCCCGAGGCGTGCCTGCCAGCGCGACGCCAGGTTGGCGGTCGAGAACTGGCTGCCCGGCTCCAGACGGCCGTTCGCGGCTTCGCGATAGACCGGCAGGCCGGTGGTCGGGTCCTGACCCGAGTACGCCACCGGCTGGTAGGTGTTGTTCAGGACGAAGCGCTGCACGCCGGAGTCCTCGTCGAACATGTTCAGCAGGTTCAGGATGTCGGTCTGGATCGAGACGCGCGTGCCGAACATCTGCGGCAGGCCGAGCTCGTAGTGGAAGTCCAGACGGCGCGTCCACGGCTGCTGGAGCGAGTTGCGTTCCGGAGCGTCACCCGATCCCGGCGTGAGGCCGACCGAGGTGAGGAAGTTCGTGAAGAGCGCCTTGTCGAGCGGACTCTGCGTGGCGGTATTGCTGCGGCACGGCGACGTCGCATTCGGCGCGGCCGTGGAGCTCGCCGGGCAGAGGATCAGGTCGGTCGGGATGAACAGCAGGTCGTTGTTCGTCGAGCCGTCGCGGTTCACGTCGCCGCCGAGGAGCAGCGAGTACGGCTGACCGGCCTGTGCGACGTAGAAGAGACCGAAGCCGTGCGTGAGCGGTCCAGTCGTCAGACCGTACGTCGCGGCGATGTTGAAGCGGTGCTTGACCTGGAACGACGAGGTGGTCACTTCCGGCGTGAAGATGTCGCCGTTGCGGGTGATGAAGCCGAACTGCCAGTTGGAGCTCGCGGTGCTGGAGGTGCCTTCACCGACCGACTCTGCGGTCTGGTGCGCGTACGAGCCGCTGAGCGAGAGATTGCCCATGCGCTTCTCGAGCTGCAGGGTCTCGGTGCGCTCCTGGCCTTCGTCGGTGTTGGTCAGGAAATACGCGTTGCCGATCTGAGTGCTGACGCGCGCATAGGTCTTGCGGCCGTCGAGCGGGCTCACGCCGTCCTCGACCCGGTTGACGTTCTGGTAGTAGACGTCCTGCTGGGTCTGCGACCAGAGCACTTCGACGCTGCCGCGAACGCCCCAGAAGAGCTCGCGGTCGTAGCCGAGGGTGGCGCGCAGAACGCGCGGGAACTCGAAGTCAGGATCGGAGAGCGAGATGTCGGGCACCGCGCCGGCGCCGAGATTGCGGGGCTGGTTGTTCGGATCCGGGTTGAAGAGCGGGCGAACGCAGGAACCGGTGCAGCCGAGCGAAACCTGCTCGATGCCGGTGCCGCCGTAGTTGTTCGAGATCCAGACGAACGGCGCGCGGCCGGCGAAGATGCCGATGCCGCCGCGGAGCTGCTGCTTGCCCGCGCTGCCGATGTCCCAGTTGAAGCCGAAGCGCGGCTCCCAGGTGATGCTCTCGCTCGGAACTGCGGAGGTGTCGAAGCCGATGGCCGACTCCACGAGCGGATTGTGGGACGGCGTGGTGTTGAACTTCGGCTTGTCGGCGCGCAGTCCGAAGGTCAGGGTCACGCCATTGCCGGCGCGCCACTGATCGCTGGCGTAGAGGGAGTACTGCGCCGCCTCGAACTCCGTCGCGCGGCGCGGATCCGAGCCGGTCGCGAAGCCGATGCGATAGATGTCCGGCGTGCCTGCCTGGAACGCGGCGAAGTCAGGGAAATGGTAGTACCCGTAGAAGTCCGAGATGAACAGGTTGGCGAACTCGAACATCTGGTTGCTGGTGCCGAACACCAACGTGTGGTTGCCGGTGACGTACGTGAAGTCGTCGGTGAGCTCGAGGATGGTCTGGTCGAGCGCGTTCGCGCCCGAGAAGCGCTCGGTGCCGAGCTGGATCGTGCCGGAGCGCTCGCCGCCCGGGCCGATCTCGACGGTCGGGAAGATGACCGGCGTGGAGCGCTGCTCCTTGATGGTCTGGTAACCGATACGGCCTTCGTTGAAGGCGTTCGCGGAGAAGACGCTGTTCACCTGCGCGACCGTGGAGTTGGTCTTGCTGGGGAAGCTGTAGATGTTGGTGGGGAAGTAGAAGCGGCTGGTGCTGCGGGTGAAGCTCGAAGGCGCGTTGTCCTGCGTGGCGTCGACGTAGTTGTGACGCAGCGTGACGTTGGTGGACGATCCGATGTTGGCGTCGAGGCGGCCGAAGAACAGCTTGCTCTCGGTGGCGAAGACCAGGTCTCCGAGGCCGCCGAGGTCGAGACCGTACTGGCTCTGCACGAAGTTCGCGACATCCGCTGCGGACGGCAGGCCCTGCGTCTGCGGCGTGCTGCGATAGACGATGCCGGTCGAGCCGTCGGCGGACGTGCCGTTCGGATCGGAGCGGTCGTTCGTCTCGGCGCTGACGAAGAAGAACAGTTTGTCGCGGACGATGCGGCCGCCGAGGCGTCCGCCGTACTGCTCCTGCTCGAACTCGTTGACCTTCGTGCCGAACGGTCCTTCGCCGACGAACTCCGGATCGCGCTTCGAGCCGAAGAGCGAGCCTTCGAAGTCGTTCGTTCCGGAGCGGGTGACGGCATTCACGCCGCCGCCGGTGAAGCCGCTCTGACGGACGTCATACGGCGAGATCAGGAGCTGGATCTGCTGGATGGCGTCGAGCGAGATCGGCTGCGTGCCGGCCTGTCCGCCCGGAGTGCCCGAGGCGGCGAGACCGAACAGGTCGTTGTTCACGGCGCCGTCGATCTGGATATTGTTGTAGCGGTTGTTGCGGCCCGCGACGAACATGAACGTACCGTCGCCGGTGAGGCTGGTGTTGAAGTACGGATTCGTGCGCGCGAAATCCTGAATCTGGCGGTTGACCGTCGGCAGCTGCTCGATCTGGTCTTCCGAGACCGCCGACGTCGATCCGGTGCGGTTCGGATTGATGATGTCGTCGGCGGTGGCGGTCACGGTGATGGCTTCGGTGACCGTGCTCAGGGACATGTTCACGCCGACTTCGACGGTCTGGCCGAGCGTGACGCTGATGTTGTTGGCCTCGAACGGCCGGAATCCCTCGAGATTCGCGCTGATGCGGTACGGACCGCCGACGCGAACGTTCGGGATGAGGTAGCGGCCGTTCGCGCCGCTGACCGTGTCATAGCGCGTTCCGGTCGGAACGTGAACGGCTTCGATGGTCACGCCCGGCAGTGCTTCGCCGCCGGCCGAGACCGTGCCGGCGATATTGCCGGTGGTGGTTTGCGCCATCGTCATCGGCGCGAAGGCCAGTAACGCGATGGCGATCAACAACAACAATCGGTGGGGAGTACGCATGAATCCTCCTGAATGTGCTGAAAGCGAAGATGGACGTGCGCCACGGGAACGACGGCGCGCTGTTACGAACCTGATTTTGGTCGGATAGTGTAGATCACTCGGCGCAGAACGGGTAAAGAACGTGGCAAAAAAGTAGCGGCCTCAGAAACTCTTGAGAAAGGCCTCGTTCGACGGGAACTTCTGCAAGCGCTCCAGCAGCATCTTCATCGCCGTGAGCGGATCCGTGCCTGCCAGCGCGCGACGCAGCGTGTGAATCTTGGTGAGCACGTTCGGCGGAAGGAGTTTCTCCTCCTTGCGCGTACCGGTCTGACCGATGTTCATGGCCGGGAAGATGCGCCGTTCGAACAGGCCGCGGTCGAGCACGATCTCCGTGTTGCCCGTTCCTTTGAATTCCTGAAAGATCACCTCGTCCATGCGCGAGCCGGTATCGACCAGCGCCGTGGCGATGATGGTCAGCGAGCCCCAGTCCTCGGCGTTGCGCGCCGCGCCGAAGAAACGCCGCGGCTTCTCCATCGTGCGCGCGTCGATGCCGCCGGAAAGGATCTTGCCCGAGCCGCGCTGCTCGTTGTTGTACGCGCGCGACATGCGCGTGATCGAGTCGCAGAGGATGACCACGTCTTTCTTCGTCTCGACCAACCGGCGCGCGCGCTCGAGGATGATCTCGGCGAGATGGATGTGACTCTCCGCCGTTTCATCCGATGACGACGCCACCACTTCGCCTTTCGCGACGGAGCGCCGGAAGTCGGTGACTTCCTCGGGGCGTTCGTCGACGAGCAACACGAACAGGACCACTTCCGGATGATTCAGGTTCAGTCCGTGCGCGATGTCTTTGAGGAGCGTGGTCTTGCCCGCTTTCGGCGGAGCGACCACGAGGCAGCGCTGCCCTTTGCCGATCGGCGCGAGCAGATCGAGCACGCGCGTGGTGAGGCGTTCCGGCTCCGTTTCGAGCTTGAACATCTCGTTCGGATCGATGGAGATCAGCTCGGAGAAGGGACGGCGCGACTCGCGGTACTCCTCGAGCGGCAGACCTTCGACCGTTTCCAGTCCGACGAACTCCAGTCCGTTGCCGGTGCGGCGCGCGGAACCGGAGAGCGCCAGTCCGGCCTGGAGGTGGAGGCGCTCGACGAACGTGCGCGGCACGATTGGATCGCCCTGCTGCAGCATGTAGCCGTTGGCGGGATCGACGAGGATGCCGGTGCCGTTCGGCTTCACGTGCAGAACGCCGGCGACCGGAACGAGCTCGCCGGGCGCGACGTCGATCGGAGCGGAGCCGCCTCCGTTTTCCTGGCGCATCGGCCGGTCGCCGCCGCCTTCGCGGCCACGGCCGCGACGGGAGCGTCGCCTGCGCCGTCCGGCGCCGTTGGCTCCCGCGCCGTACGACTGCGGCGGTTGTGCTTCGTTACCTGGTGACGGACCGTTGCCATTGCCGACGGGCTGTCCCTCGGCTCCGGCACCGTCCGTGCGGCGTCTGCGCCGACGCCGCTTACGCGGAGTGCGATTGTCTGGTGTCATGCGAATTCTTAGAACTCAAAAAAAACCGTACTGAGCTTTTCACCTGTCCCGGGAAACCGACGACGTCATGGCGGAGAGTCAAGTCTCAACGCCGCGCGGGATGCCTGACGCAAAGTCGTCGCGCTAGGTGCAACGGCAGTATGGGGAAGTGTTTTTTGAAAATCAAGCGTGCCGCCCAACTAGCCAGTGGCAACAACTCTGTGCCAGAATTGCCGCCTCAATCCCCAACCACCTATGGGCCCTCACGTACATGTCTGAAAACATTCTCGTTGTCGAGTACGAGCCGCGCTACACCGACCGCGTCCGTCAGGCGCTCGTGGGACAGCCGTTCACGCCCACGTTCGCCAAGGACGGCGAAGAAGCCATCCGCGCCCTGGAAGGAGATCAGCCGCGACTGATCGTCCTCTCGTCCGTCGTGCCGAAAGTGAGCACGACCGAGCTGATTCGCGCGATCCGCGGACGCAAGCCGCTGCAGGAGACCCCGATTCTGCTGACGGTCTCCGGCTACAACGGAAAGAGTCCGAGAGCGGATGCGCAACGCGTCGGCGCGTCCGACATTCTTCCGAAGCCCTACTCCGAGACGGAGTTCCTCGGCAAGGTGCAACAGATGCTCGGCATCCGCGGCGATGTGCCTGCCGCGGCCGCGCAGCTGACCTCGAACGAGATCTTCGGCGACCTCGTCGACGACGACAAACCGGCGCGCAGGATGTCGACCTCGAAGGCCACCGGCGACGTCGACAAGATGCTCGCCGACACGCTGTCGGGAATGATGCCGCAGCGAAAGAAGGAGCCCACGCAGTCGGGAGCGCAAGCCGTTCCACAGACGCAATCGGGTCCGCAGAAAGCCCGCGGCACGTCCGACCTCGACAAGATGCTGCAGGACACGCTGTCGGGTCTCGAGAAGAACGCGCGCAAGACCACCCGCGGCGGCACGACCGCCACGCCGCGTCCGGCCACTCCCGCTCCCGCTTCCGCCGAGCCTCCGGCGGCCGATCCGAAGTTCAACACGGCGCGCATGCCCGCGTACGTCCCGGACCGCGTGCCGGTCGCACAGCCGGTCTTCGCGCCCGAGCCGCCGAAGGCCGAGCCGCGCATCGATGACGAGGAAGTGACCGACGGCACGAAGTTCGGCCAGTACGTGCTGATCGAGAAGATCGCCACCGGCGGGATGGCGGAAGTCTGGAAGGCGCGCATGCGCGGCGTGGAAGGCTTCCAGAAAACGGTGGCCATCAAGAAGATCCTGCCGCACCTCTCCGACAATCAGGACTTCATCGAGATGTTCGTCGATGAAGCGAAGCTGGCCGCGCAGCTCAACCACAACAACATCATCCACATCTACGATCTCGGAAAGATCCAGAGCTCCTACTACATCGCCATGGAGTACATCGATGGCTTCGATCTGAAGGCCATCCTCAGGCGCGGTCAGGAGCGCGATCATCCGATGACGGTCGAGCTGGCGCTGTTCATCGCCTCGAAGCTCGCCTCCGCGCTCGACTACGCGCATCGCAAGAAGGATTTCGAAGAGAAGGAGATGGGTCTCGTCCATCGCGACGTCTCGCCGCAGAACGTGCTCGTCTCGCAGGAAGGCGACATCAAGCTGTGCGACTTCGGCATCGCCAAAGCGGCGTCGAAGGCTTCGCACACGCAGGCCGGAGCGCTGAAGGGCAAGCTGCAGTACATGTCGCCCGAACAGGCGTGGGGACGGCACATCGACCGCCGCTCGGACATCTTCGCGCTGGCGACGGTGCTGTTCGAGATGCTCACCAACCGGAAGCTGTTCACCGGCGACAACGAGCTGTCGATCCTCGAACAAGTGCGCGAGGCGCGCGTGCAGCCGCCGTCGCTGCACAACGACGAGGTCACGCCCGAGATCGACAAGATCGTGATCAAGGCGCTGCAGAAGGATCCCGCCAATCGCTATCAGACGGCGGGCGAGATGGCGCGCGATCTCGACGCGGTGCTCTACAGCTTCCGCCCGACGCCGACCAGCGCCGACCTCGCGATCTACATGCACCGGCTGTCCAGTCCGGAGCCCGTGTTCGAGGAACCGGAACCGCCGGCACCGATCGATGCTCCGGCAGCGCCGACGGTGATCGCACCGATTCCGGTCATGGCCAAGCAGGCGCCGGCACCAACGCCTGCGCCCGCGCCGGCAGCGGCACCGGTGGAAGCCGCAGCCGCGGCACCAGCGACGCAGTTCGGCACCTACGGCGCGGAGATTCCGGAGCCGATTCGGCGCAAGTCGCCGATGGGCATGATCGCGGCGATTTTCGCGGTCGTCCTGATCGGCGGCGGAGCGGCATACTTCGTCATGCGCGGCAAGACGTCCGCGCCGGCCGCGCCCGCGGCGACGAACACGATCGCCGCGGCGTCCACTACCGCGGCGACGCCACTGACCGCCACTTCCCTGACCACCACCGCCGCGACGACCGGGACTCCCGGAACCACCGCAACGACGGCTGCGATCGATCCATCGGCCGTCGATGCCGAGGTGCAGAAACGGATCGCGGCAGAACGCGCGCGTCTTGAGGCGAATGCGCGTGCACAGCAACAGCAGCAGGCCGCCGCGACGCAGACCGCTGCGCCCACCCGTCCCGCGCCCGCACCGGTGCAGACCGCCGCGCAGACTCCGCCGCCGGCCGCCACACCGGTGCAGGAAGCACCGCGTCCCGCGCCGCCTCCGGTCACCGCGACGCAGGAACCGGCGCCCGCCGTCGCGGAAACGCGCCCGGCTCCCCCCGCACCCGCTCCGCAGCGCGCACGCGAAGGCGATCTGATCGCCGCCGGCACGGCAGGTCTCACGCCGCCCCGCATCACCCGCCGCGGCACGGTTCCGTATCCGCCGATGGCGCGCATGCAGAAGGTCGAAGGCACGGTCATCACCAGCGTGCTCGTGTCCCATACCGGAGAAGTGCTCGAAGTGCGAGTGCTGCGCGGCGTGACGCGCGCCGTCGGTCTCAACGAAGCGGCGCAGCAGGCCATGCGCCGCTCGACGTTCGCGCCCGGCACCAAGGACGGCGTGCGCGTCAAGGCGTGGGTGACGGTGCCGGTCGAGTTCAAGCTATGATCAATACAATGACGCACGGAGGAATGAAATGGCGGTTCTGACCGACCAGCAGCGCAAGTTTTACGAGACCACGCTTCAGGTGACGAAGCAGGAGGTCAGCGACCTCAAAGATCAGATCGAGGAAGAGCTGGCCAAAGTGAAGGACCGCATCGCCGAATTGCAGTCCGCCATCAACGCCTCGAAGCAGATGTACGCCGCGGCGTGCAACCGCCTCGGCGTGAACAACGACATGGACGAAGAGGACGGCGGCGAAGGCTGAGCCAGAAATCAGAAACCCGAAACCAGAAATCAGAAAGCGCGCCGCTCCGCTTTCTGGTTTCTGGTTTTTGCTTTCTGCTGTTCCTCGCGTGCGGCGAATCGCGCGCTCCCGCGGTCACCGATGGACTGGGCCGCTCCGTCGTTCTTCCCGAACGTGTCGAGCGCCTGGTCACGCTCGCTCCCAATCTCACGGAAATCGTGTTCGCCCTCGGCGCGGGCGGGAAGCTGGTCGGCACGGATGACTACTCGAACTTTCCCGCCGCCGCGCGCGCGATCGCGAAAGTGGGCGGCATGCAGCCGAACGTCGAGAAGATCGCGGCGCTGAAGCCCGATCTCGTGCTCGCATCGACGGAAGGCAATCATCCCGCACTCGCACCGGCGCTCGCCGCCGCGGGCATTCCGTTGTACGTCGTGCGCACGGACCGCCTGGCGGAGATCGCGCCGGCGATGCAGCAGATCGGGGAGATGCTCGACGCGCCGCGCACGGAGGACGCCGTGCGCGAGCTCGAACGCGACATCGCCGCCGAGGTCCGCCAGCGCGCGCGCAAGCCGCGGGTGATGTTCGCGGTCTGGGTCGATCCGCTGTACGTCGGCGGACGCGACACGTTCACGGACGATCTGCTGAAGATGTGCGGAGCGGAAAACGCGGTCGCGGTCACAGGCTGGCCGCAGTACTCGCTCGAGTCGCTGCTCGCGTCGCCGCCGGAGTTGATTCTCTACCCGCGCGGCGCGGTCACGCCGCAACAGATCGCGGGACTGCAGAAGCGCGTGCCGGAGTTGCGCGCGGAGATCGTGGCCGTCGACGAGGACATCTTCCAGCGCCCCGGCCCGCGCGTCGTGCATGCGGCGCGCTCGCTGAATGCGATACTCGACGAACGATGAACGAGGAACGAGGAACGATGAAGGGCGCCCCGTCGCGCAAGCTCCCATCGTTCATCGTTCATCGTTCATCGTTCAGTGCGGCGATCCTGCTCGCGATCGTGCTTGTCGCAATGATTGCGCTCGCCATCTCCCTCGGCGCGGTCTCGCTCGATGATCCCGCCGCGCGCACGATCCTGCTGCGGCTTCGCCTGCCGCGCGTGCTGCTGGCCGCGGCCATCGGCGCGACGCTCGCGGTCGCGGGCGTGACGTTTCAGACGCTGCTGCGCAATCCGCTCGCCGATCCGTTCATCCTCGGCGTCTCCGGTGGCGCCGCTGCCGGCGCCGCGGTCGCAACCGCGCTGCGCCTGGCGCGTTTTCCGGGCGTGGTTCCGTTCGTCGCATTCCTCGGCGCATGCGGCGCGACCGGAGCCACGTCATGCGTGAGCGGTTCGGTCCAGG
>CAMPKJ010000036.1 GCA_946887105.1 uncultured Acidobacteriota bacterium
CCCGAGCGTGAGTCGAGGGACCTGGTGGTCGGGGCGGCGCAGTGCATCTTCATCGGGCCGCCCGAACCCCCCAGGTCCCTCGACTCACGCTCGGGATGACATTGAGTCAGTCCGCTCTCACCACCGGCACCTTCGCATTCGCAGGCACGATGGGCGATTCCGGCGTTTTCACGCCGAACCGGTCCAGCACGGCCTTCGCGGTTTCACTCTCCGACACGAGCGAGTCGATGGACTTGCCGAGGCCGATGGAGTTGACGACGCGGTCGAGGAACTGGCCGTCGCCGCCGACGATGTCGATCTTGGCGTTGCGCAGCGCGTCGCCGAGGATCTGCGCCTTGGACTGCTCGACCTGGAGGCGGGCCTTGATCGACTCGACGCCGAGGAGGCGTTCGTTATCGATGCGCAGCCGGAACTCCTCGTGCGTGCGCGTCGCCTCGTCGAGCTGTGCCATGGCGTGCGCTTTCTCCTGGATGCCCTGCGCTTCCGCGAGCGCCTTCTCGCGCATCACCGACGCTTCCGCGGCGCCGAGCTTCGCCACCACGGCAGCATCGGCTTCCTTCACGCGCGCCTGCGCCAGACCGTACTTCTCATCGGCGATGGCTTTCGCTTCCTTCACCTTTGCGTCCGCCAGTCCGCTCGCGGCCTCTTCGGCCTGCATGCCTTCCGCGCGGCGGATCTTCGCGCGCGCCTCGCGATCGGCGGCTTCCAGCTCCGCCTCCGCGATCGTGACGCGCTCCTTCGCCTGGTGCGTCGCCGCCTGCTCCGCGGCCTCCGCGGCCTTGATGTCCTTGACCAGCCGCTCCTGCGCCTCCGCCTCGGCGGCGATGATCACCGCCTGGCGATTGCGGTTCGCCTCCTCGACGACCTGCAGCGTCTTGATGCGCTCCTGCTCTTCGATGACCGTGCGCTCGACGGCCACGCGCTCGCGGATCACGTCCTGGATGGACTTCTTCTCCACCTCGAGCGCCTTCTCTTTCTCGATGCGCGACAGTTCGACGGCGCGCTCGCGCGTCACCTGTTCGAGCGCGCGATCCTTCTCGACGCGCTCGGTCTCGATGCCGATCACGCGCTCGCGGTTCTTGATCGCGACTTCGATCTGACGGGTCTTGTTCTGCTCCGCGACCGCGACCGTCTCGTCCGTGGCGATGCGCGCCTGTTCGGAGCGCAGCCGCTCCTCGGCCTGGATCTTGAGCAGCTCCGCGGCCTCGCGGGCGCGCACGGATTCGATCTCGCGCTGCTGCTTGGCGGTGGCGTCGGCCTGCTGGCGCTCGAGCTCGAGGATCGCTTCGGCGGCTTCGACGTCCTGCTTCTTGGTGAGCTTCTTCTCGGTGTTCTGGAACTCGTTCGTGCGCACGTGCTCGGTCGAGGTCAGCTCCGTGATCTTGCGGATGCCCTGCGCGTCGAGGATGTTCATCGGATCGAGATTCACGATCGGCGTCTGCTCGAGATAGTCGATGGCGGCGTCCTCGAGGACGTAGCCGTTCAGGTCGCGGCCGATGAGATTGATGATCGCGTCGCGGAACTCGTGGCGCTTGGTGTAGAGATCGACGAAGTCGAGCTGCTTGCCGACCGTCTTCAACCCTTCGGAGAACTTCGCGCTGAAGAGCGCCTCCAGCGTCTCGCGATCGGACGCGCGGGCGCAGCCGATCGACTGCGCGACCTTGATCACGTCCTCGACGGTCTTGTTCACGCGCACGAAGAACGTGACCTTGATGTCGGCGCGGATGTTGTCGCGGCAGATCAGTCCATCCTTGGCGCGGCGGTCGATCTCGATGGTCTTGACCGAGATGTCCATCACCTCCGCCTTGTGGATGATCGGCAGCACCGTGGCGCCGGTGAACGTCACTTCCGGCTCGGCTTTCATCTTGTTGACGATGAGCGCCTTGCCCTGTTCCACCTTGCGGTAGAACTTCGCGATCATGATGCCGATCACGAACAGCGCGACGACGAGGATTCCAGAGCCGAAGATGACGGCGATGACGAGATCCATGGATTCTCCTTAGTTGGTGATGCTGGATTGGGTGATGGACGGATCCAGCGGCCCGACGTGGTAGGTGCCCTGTTGGGAGTCGTATTCGTAGACGATGGCCTTGCTGCCGATGGTGAGCTGGTTCGGGCGGAAGCAGCGCACTTCGGCGATGAAGTCGCCGATCTCGGCGGTGCCGGAGCCGTCGCTGACCTGCACGGAGCGGATGGTGCAGATCTTCCCGACGATCTCGGCGCGATGCGGTCCTTCGGTGACGGTGAAGAACGTGCGGAACGGCCTGCAGGCGCGTCCGCCGAGGAACGCGCCGACGGCCATCGCGCCGGCGCCGGTGCCGAGTTGCACGAGTGCCGTCTCGGGCAGGAACTTCATGGCCACGAAACTGGTCAGCCAGGCGAAGACGGAGGAGACGCCGACCACCACCGCCAGCGGCACGCCGGCATCCCAGCCGGTGTCATCGACGTCCAGCACGCCGTCGAGCCATTCGATGTCCAGCGCGCCGGCGATGGTGAGTAGCGCGTAAAGCAGGAAGAACCCGAGCAGCGTGGAGAAAACCACGGTCGGAAGAGACAGCGCGGCATCGAGAAAGGCGGACATTGCGGCGACCCTTGAAAAGGAAGATAACTATTTACAGGTTTGGGATCGCCGCGTCCAGAAAAATCGGATTCACTTGCTGTACAGGCTGGCCAGATCGAGCGCGATGCCGAGCAGCATCTGCTTGTCGTAGCTGAAGCCCAACTTCTCGCCCGAGGTGTAGCTGAGCACCGGCTGCAGGTTGCTCGTGCCGATCTGGATGAGCAGCGAGGCTTTGACCAGCGACTTCCACTTGCGATCGGCGCCCGTCAGCGCGCGCGACAGGTCGCCGTCGAAATCGAGCCGCGGCTTCAGGTTCGCGTACGCCGGCAGCGGCAACGAGAAATTCAAAGACGCATCGAACTGATCGGCCTTGATGCCGGACGGGACGTCGGTGCCGGACGCGTCGCTCGACTTGTAATAGGTGATGCGCAACATCGGCAGCGCGGCCGGGTCGAAGTCGGCGTCGCTCTGCTTCGACGCCTCGATGGCGCGCGAGTTCCACGGCACCGCAATACCGACGCCGGCACCGTAGAACGTGGCGCTGTGGTTCTGCGTCTGCGCGGGCGGATCGGCCGGCGGCGTCGCGGTCTGCGTTTCCGCCTGCGCGGAATGACCGCGCACGTCGACGTAGGCCTCGAAGAACGGCGCCGACATCGGCCATGGCTGCCACGGCAGCGATGCGGGCAATCGCGGCAATCCGGTGGTCGGATCCTTCGGGATGTCGGTGGCGTCTTTCTGATAGCCGAGCTGGAACGACGGCCGCGCCGAGATCGCGTACTGATTCTGCGCGCCCTCCTTGGTGGACCAGTTCACTTCCGGCGAGAGATAAAAGTATGCGCTCGGCGTGAAGAAGCCGCCGAAGCGTTTCGTCTTCAGCGGCGGCGTGACGCCGTCCTGCACCGGCGCGATGAAGCGCCGCAGCGGGTAGTACGCCGAGCCTTTGACCACCACGCCGAATCCGCCGTCCTGCTGCGGGCCGTATGAAACCGAGATCGGCTCTTCGGTGGAAGCCTGCGCATCCGCCTGCGGGTTCGCGGGCGGCGTCGTTGGCTGCGCGAGCAGGGGCAACGCGCAGAGAAGCACGCAGACCAGCGCGACCATCAGGACGCGCTTCATTCGTCCGCTCCCACCAGCGGCAGCGCTTCCGTCCCGGCGGCGGCAGCAGCCGCCGGCGCGCTTTCCGGGGTCGACGCGGGCGTTTCCGCGGGCATCGCCGCGGCCAGCGCCACGTTCGATTCCGCCTTCAGCTGATCGGTCAGATGGCTCTCGACGAGCGTGACCAGCACCGCGCCGGTGGTGATCCCCTCGAGGTTCTCCGGCTGCAGGCAACAGATCCAGTTGAACGGCGAGACGTTGTGGACCTGCGTCGCCGTGGCACCGTTGAAGACCGCCGCGTAATGGATCCGCAGCGGCGCCTGGGCGAAGAAGCGGGTGGTGTTGAAAGTGTCGGCGATCGGGTTCGGCTGCCCGAGGGTCAGAGCGGCGGCCCATCGGGCCACCTGATTTTTCGTCGGTACCGGCATGCGCTTTCTCCTGTATGGATGAGCTGGCATTATCCACGGGCGCGGCGGCTGATGTACACTCCGCGCTCTCCGTAGATCCGGACAAACGTTACGAAGGATATAAGGATGAACCAGACCGGACACGCCGCCGCGGGTACGACTGCGTCCGCGACTCTCTCCACCGCCAGGAAAGTCGTACGGATCGGCGTTCTCAGCAGCATCACCAAACTCGATCCGCGCGAGGCGCTCGACAACATCAGCGGTCTCGTGCTCGAGCAGATCTTCGAGACGCCGTACACGATCGCCGCCGGCGAAACGGCGGTGCGGCCGCTGCTGTTCGAGCCGCTCCGCCATGACGGCGCTCTGCAATGCTCGGCCGCGATCCGTCCCGGCATTCACTTTTCCAACGGCACGCCTCTGACGCCGGAGCTCGCGGCGCGGTCGCTGCGCGGTGCGAAGGTGCTGCAGTCGAAGGCCACCGTCGACGTGAAGGGCGACCGCGTGGTCTTCACGTTGCGCGAGCCCAACCCGCGCTTCGATCTGGCGCTCACGCAGGGCGGTACGGCCATCGTCCTCGACAACGTGGCCCAGCTTCACGGCACCGGTCCGTTCATGTTCGAGCAGCGGCCGAACGCGCGTCTTCTGCAGACGGCCAGGAGCATCCGTCTCGTGCGCAATCCGCAGTTCCACGGGCAGACCACCATCGACGAGCTGCAGTTCCTCGTGCTTCCGGCGAATGAAGACGGGCATCCGGATCAGCTTTTGAAATCGCTCCGCGCCGGCGAGGTGGATCTGACGACGGTGCTGACGATGGGAGACCTCTCGACGCACGGCCTGACCGGCTTCGTGCCGTCGATGCAGCCCGGCAATTCGACCGGCATCCTCTTCTTCAACACCGAGCGCCGCGCTCTTGCGGATGCGCAGGTGCGGCGCGGCATCGCCACCGGGATCGACGTGCACGACATCGCGGCGCGTTCGTTCGAGAAGAATCCGGCCGCATTCGTCGCGCCGAATCTGCTGCCGCCGATGATGGGCCGCGCGGCCGGCATTCCGTCCGTGAATCAGCCGGAGGCGAAGCGGCTGCTCGAGGCGTCGGGCGCGAAGCCGTCGCGTCTTTCGCTGCTGGTGCCGTGGGCGCCGCGGCCGTACATGCCGAAGCCGCTCCCGGTGGCGCAGGCCATCAAAGCGCAGCTCGCGGAGCTCGGCATCGCCGTCGACCTGCGGGAGACCCGGACCAGCGAAGAGTTCTTCGGCGATCTCGTTCGCGGCAACTACGACCTCGCGCTGTCGGGCTGGATTGCGGATACGCCCGACCCGGCGGACTTCCTGGAGTCGCTGCTCTGGTCGAAGATGTGCGAAGGCGAGAATCACTCGAACGACAGCCGCTGGAAGAACGCCGCGATGGATGCGGCACTGGCGCGCTTCCGCGCCAATCCCACCGAGGAAAACAAGCGCGCCATTCACGACATGGTGGCGGCCGAGGCGCCGCTCGTGCCGCTGATCTATGGCCAGTCGGTGGTCGTGCACGCGCGGAAGCTGCGCAACGTGACCAGCACCGCGACCGGCGTCATGTCGCTGGCCAGTGTCACGATGGCCTGAATGAACGCGACGGATGGCGCGATGCCATCCGTCGCTACCGGCGCTCAGCGTCGACTGTTGACGGATTCGATCCCGTCGGCGACGAAGCGTCCGCCGCGCAGCCACTCACCCGACAGCGTCACGGAATCGCCGCGGCGCAGGTCGCGAAGATCGATGCGTCTGGAACGTCGCGTGTCGCGCATGTCCACCTGGATCGTCCGCCGCGTCGAAGCATCGCGCAGCAGGAGGAAGCCGTCGCGGATGTCGACGCGCTCCACGACGCCGCGAAGGTAGTCATCGCGATACCCGCGATCGTCCGGCCAGCTCACCGCGTCGACGTCGATCCGGCCGCGGCGGAACACGCCGCCGAGCACGATCGAGATGCCGACGCGCAGATCGCGTCCCCGGCGCATGCGCGACTCCGGGATCCAGTACGAATCGCGGCCGCGATCGAGGTGCACGCGATATCCGCCGCTCTCGCGCGAGAACGACGTCACCCGGCCGCTCGCGTTCACGCGCTGATTGTCGCGATAGGTGGAGTTGCGCGACTCCGTCCGTCCGCGATCGTTGTCGCGACCGCGATCGTCGCCGCGTTGCGGCGCCGCGAACGCGGTCGTCGTCACCAGCACTGCGAGCGCTCCCGCACCCGCCACTGCGAAACCTGACTTCCTGTTTTTCATCTTGGTCTCCTTCGGCTGCGAAGACAACGGAGAGACGCGCGCTCTTTCGCCGAAATCACGAACGGCACGGCCGCGTCACGAACGGCTGCACGTTTTACGTTTCTTACAAATGGCGAGGTCGTTGCACCGATGTTCCGGGTCAACGAAAGGATCACCCATGCCTGAGAAAACGACGCTTCGAAAAGCGAGACAGGACAAACGGGAAGGAAAGGCTCCGTCGACGCAGGCCGGCGAGTTCGTACACGAGGAGATCGAGCACATCCGCCGCGGCAAGCATGGCGCGCGCTCGACGAAACAGGCCATCGCCATCGGCTTGTCGAAGGCGCGGCGCGCCGGCGTGAAGCTGCCTGCGCCGCCGAAAGGGCGCGCGTCCGCGAGCACGCGCAAGCAGGCCCAGCACGATCTGGAGAAGGCAAAGACGCACCGCAAGCCGTCCGCGAAGCGATCGAAGGCCGTGACGCAGGCGTTGAAGCACGAAGGGAAATCGGCCGCGTCTTCGAAGGCTTTGTCGCGCCAGGCGAAGACGGCCGCGCGGAAACGCGGCGCGACTGCACGGCACAAGGCGGCGGTCAAAGCGGCGAAAACGCGCGCGTCGCACTGAGGACGCCATTGAGGGGTGCCATTGCACTCCTGAAGATGCGCGTGTAAACAAGCATCTTCACCATGAGCTCCGCCGACGACCTGTCGCAGGTGACGCAGCGCCTTTCGCGAACGGGCGAAGTCTCGCATTTCGAATCAGGCCACGCGGTGCCGGCGACGGTGGGCCGCTACGAAGTCGGCGAGATGCTCGGCTCCGGCGGGATGGCCGAGGTTTATCGCGCCTTCGATCCGATGCTCAATCGCGCCGTGGCGCTGAAGTTTCTGCGCGAGACCGACCGCGAGCATCTGGCGCGCTTCATTCGCGAGGCGCGCGCGCAGGCGCAGGTCGGGAACGATCACATCTGCGATGTGTATGAAGCGGGCATCGTCGACGGGCGTCCGTTCATCGCCATGCGTTGCATCGAGGGCGTCACGCTGGCCGAGGCGGCGTTGCGGATGTCGATCGATGAGAAGGTCGCGGTGATGGCCGAGGTCGCGGAAGCGTTGCACGCGGCGCATCGCACCGGTCTCGTGCATCGCGATCTGAAGCCGAACAACATCATGGTCGAGGCCAGGCCGGACGGCGGATGGCATCCGTGGGTGCTCGACTTCGGGCTGGCGCGCGATACGTCGATGGACAACATGACCACCATCGGTACGGTGGTCGGCACGCCGCCGTACATGGCGCCCGAACAGGCGCGCGGCGAGCGCCAGAAGATCGATCGCCGCACCGACGTCTACGCGCTCGGCGCCACGCTCTACGACATCCTCGGCGGCACGCCACCGTTCGGCGGCGAGTCGAGCGTGGCGGTGATGATGAAGGTGATGACCGAGGATGCGCCGTCGCTGCGCACGCTCGATCCGTCCATCCCCACCGACCTCGACACCATCGCGCTGAAGTGCCTGGAGAAGGATCCGTCGCGGCGATACGACTCCGCGCGCGCGCTCGCCGAGGACCTGCGGCGTTATCTCGACGGCGAGCCGATCGCGGCGCGGCGTACGACGTTCGTGCATCGCTGGGCGCGGCGCGCGCGCAAGCATCCGACCGTCTCCACGCTGTTCGGCATCGCGCTCCTGGCCGTGCTCGCGTCGATTGCGTGGGCGGTCACGACGTCGATGCAATCGGCCGATCGCGAGCGCGCCGCGCAGCGTTTCGGCCAGGAAATCGAACGGATGGAGGCGGTGGCGCGCTACGCCAGCATGTTGCCGCTGCACGACGTGCGGCGCGAACGGCAATGGATCCGCGAGCGCATCGGCCGCATCGAAGGGGAGGCACGCGGCACGGCGCGCGGCCCGGCGCAGTACGCGATCGGACGCGGATACCTCGCGCTGCGCGAGTGGGAGCCGAGCCGGCGCGCGCTCGAGGCGGCGTGGAACGAGCAGTACCGCACGCCCGAGGTCGCGTATGCGCTCGGCCGCGTCATCGGCGCGCAGTATCAGGAGGCGCTGGAAGAGGCGGAGCGGATCGCGAACGCGGACGCACGCGCGGCGCGGCGGAAGGCGATCGAGACGACGTACCGCGATCAGGCGCTTGCGTGGCTGCGGCGCAGCGAGACGCCCGCGTATGCGGAAGGGCTGATCGCGCTGTACGAGAAACGCTATGACGCGGCGCTCGCGCGTGCGCGTCAGGCCTTCCGCGACGTGCCGTGGATGTACGAGGCCAAACACCTCGAGGGCGACATCTGGATCGCGCGCGGCAACGAGCAATACAACGACGGTGCGATCGACGAAGCGGTGACGAGTTACACGCGTGCGGGCGAGGCCTTCCGCGAGGCCGAAGCGATCGCGTCGAGCGAGGTGAGCATCCTGCACGGCGAGGCGGAGCGCTGGTTCCGGCTCATGCTCGTGGCCATCAATCGCGGCCTGGATCCGACGGATGCGATGCAGCGCGGCGTCGCGGCGGCGGAACGCGCGGCCGTCACGCAGGCGGACCTCGACATGAGCCTGCGCCTGCAGTCGCTGCTGTTGCAGCGTTACGGCGAATGGCAAATCACGCAGGGGCAGTCTCCGCTCGGGAACCTCGACCGCGCCATCGTCCTCGGACGGCGTGCCATCGCCGCCGATCCGAAGAGCGCCGCGGCACATCGCGTGCTCGGCACCGCGCTGTTCATCAAGGCGCGCTACGCGGTCACGCACGGACAGGATCCCTTTCCGCTGTTCGACGAATCGATCCGGCATCTGCGGCAGTCCACCACCCTCGATCCGCGCAACGCGCACGCGCTGGTCGGCCTCGCCAACTCCATCCGCCGCAAGGCGGAGGCGGTGGCGAACAAGGGCGCCAATCCGCTGGCGCTGCTCGATGAGTCGATCGTCTACTACGATCGCGCCACCGCGGCCGCTCCCGAGTGGGCGAACAGCTACAACGATCGCGGGCTGGCGTTCATGACGCGCGGCGAGTGGGAGATGGAGAACGGCCGCGATCCGCTGCCGTCGTTCGCGGAGTCGGCCAGGAGCCTCGAGCGCGCCATCGCCATCAATCCGAAGCTCTCGATCGCGATCGTCAATCTCGGCAGCGTGCATTTCGATCGCGGCAACTTCCTGCTGCGCCGCGGCACCGATCCGCGTCCGGCGCTGCAGCAGGCCATCGACAATTACGCCGCGGCGCTGCGGCACAATCCGAAGCTGACCATCGCGCAGTCGAACTCAGGACTGGCGAACATGCTGGCCGCGCAGTACGCGCTCGACGTCAACGAAGACCCGCGGCCGTGGATCGAGCGCGGCCTGGATTCGTTTGCGCGCGCGCTGGAGCTCAATCCCGAACACGCGAATGCAGTCGCATACAGCGGCGCGTTGAAGCTCATCGAGGCGCAGTCCGTGATGCGACGCGGCGGCGATGCGTCGGCATTGTTCGATGAGGCTCGTGCGTGGGTGCGCCGCGCGAACGCGATCAGTCCCGACTACTTCCAGCTCGCTGCCTCGATCGAGGTCGAGGCGAAGTCCCTCGCCGCGGGCGAGGCCTTCGTCGCGCGGGCGCTGCGGGAAAACGCCGCCAACGCGGACACGTATTACACGGCCGCGGATCTGTACCGGCTGCGCGGCGACGTCCCGCGCGCGCTCGAGGCGATCGAGCGCTCCATCGCCATCGACCCGCTGAAGGGGGAGTCGCACGCATTGCGCGGCGAGCTTCTGCTGCAACGCGGCAACACCGCGGAGGCGCTGGCGGCGCTCGATCGCGCCATCGCCCTGAAGCCGAGCGCCCGCTGGCAGTGGGATCCGATTCGGGAGCAGGCGCGCTTGCCTTGATCGCCAATGCCAGTAGCGAATATTGACGCTCCCCATGCCGTTCACTACACTCGCTGTCCCTTCAGGCCTGCTGTGAATGAGGCGACGTAGCCAAGTGGTAAGGCAGAGGTCTGCAAAACCTTCATCCGCCGGTTCGATTCCGGCCGTCGCCTCCAAATTTCCCCTTCCTCCCAACTTCGCATTCGGCCATACCGTCGTGTCGCACGGGTGGTTCCGGCTCGCGCCATTCCAGTGGGACGGCAGCGTCCTGCGCCGGAAAGAGGCTCTGCCCGAGGGCGTGGTCGAGCTCGAGATCCGTCAACGCGGCAACGTGCTGCACGTCCGCGGAGCCGGGCCGAGCGACGAGCTGACGCGCCGCATCACGCGCATGTTGCAGCTCGACGTCGATACGTCGGAGTTCACGGAAATGGCCCGCGCCTCGGAACGCCACGCGTGGGTCGCCGAGACCGGATTCGGCCGGCTGCTGTGCGGTACGACGCTGTGGGAAGACGCGGTGAAGATCATCACCACCACGAACACGACCTGGACGCAGACGGTGCGGATGGTCGAGAAACTGGTCGCGAAGTGCGGACGCGACGGCGCGTTTCCGACGCCGCAGGAGGTGCTGCGTTTCCCGGAGCCGGAACTGCAGGCGGATTGCCGCCTCGGCTATCGGGCCAAGTCGATTCGTGCGCTTGCGCAGCAGATCGAGGCGTTCCTGGAGCGGCCCCGCCCCGTCGATACGAAGGAGCTTTTCAGGGATTACCAGACGCTCCCCGGCATCGGTCCCTACGGCGCCGCGCATCTCCTGGCGATGGACGGGCGCCACGATTTCATCGCCGTCGATTCCGAGTTCCGCCGCTTCGTGCGCGAGACGTATCACCGCGGAAAACAGGTCAGCGACGCGGCCATGCTGCGGCGCTACAACAAGTGGGGTCGCTGGAAGTACCTGGCGTACTGGTCGGAGCTCTGGAGCTCCGTGGCGAAGCGTTTGCAGCCGCGCGTGCCGGCCAAGTAGTGTACGCCGGTCGCCGGCAATTCGGAATATTGACCGCAGGCCCTGCCGTTTGGATAATTCATTCTGCGCACGTAACGGTAAGCTGCTGATTCTGAAAGGTTTACGTGCTTGTAACGGAGGTCACGTGGACGAGAAGATCAAGCAGCTTCTGCAGGACCTCGGTACGGCGATCAATGAGTCGATCTCCGGCTCCGACGATGTCAACCAGCACATCCAGCGCATCCGCGACGAAGGCTACGACCTCTACGTCGTGCTCGACGCAACCATTGGCCTGAACAAACAGGAGGCCGACCCGGGCGAAGCGGACGTCGCGGTTCCGGCCACGCCGCCGAAGGAAGTGCAGTTCCGCATCAATGTGAACGATCTCTCGATGCTGCGCTCGCTCGGCATCGATCCAACGCGCAAGGTCAAATCCGCCCGCCGCGTCGAACCGCTCGCGCTCCCCGCGGCGGATAACACGCAATGAGCGAACCAGTTCCTCGGAGTGCCTCGGGTTCCTCGGATTCCTCGGAGGAGTTGGCCGAGGAACTCCGAGGCACTCCGAGGAACGCCGAGGAACTCCGGCTCAACCTCTACGATCTGCCGCCCGCTCAGCTGGAGGGGACGATCGGCGAGGTCGTGTCTCCGCCGTTCCGCGCGCGGCAGGTCGCGGAATGGGTGCGCCGCGGCGTGGGCTCGTTCGACGAGATGACGAACCTGCCGAAGGACGCGCGCGCGTCGCTGGCCCGGCAGTTCAGCGTCGCACAGCCGGAAGTGCTCACGCGCACCGAGCCGGCGGCGGACGGCAGCCGCAAGTATCTCTTCCGCCTCGCGGACGGACAGAAGATCGAGTCCGTGTACATGCCGATCGGCGATCGCATCAGCATCTGTCTCTCCTCCCAGGCTGGATGCGCGGTCGGTTGCACGTTCTGCGTGACCGGGTTCTTCGGCGCCGGCCGCAATCTCACGCCGGCGGAGATGCTCGGCCAGTTCTTCATCATCCAGCGCGAGCAACAGGTGCCGATGGAGGCGATGAACGTCGTGTTCATGGGCATGGGCGAGCCGCTGCTGAACTTCGACAACCTGATCGTCACGCTCGACTCGCTGTATCAGAACATCGCGCCGCGCCGGGTGACGGTGTCGACGTCGGGCATCATCCCCGGCATCGAACAGCTCGCGAAGCTGGAGCGCCGTCCCAATCTGGCGATCTCCGTGAACGCGCCCGATCGCAGGCGCCGCGAAGAGATCATGCCCATCACCGCGAAATATCCGCTGGAGCGCTTGATGGCGGCGCTGCGGCACTTCCCGCTCGAAAAAGGACGCGACATCACCATCGAATACGTGCTGCTGGCGGGCTACAACGATGCGCCGCAGGACGCGGTGGCGCTGGCGAAGCTGATCCGCGGCCTGCACGCGAAGGTGAATGCCATTCCGTTCAACGAAGACGCGAACCTGCCGCAGTGGATGAAGCGCCCGTCGGACCGCGAGATCGACCGCTTCGTCGACACGCTGGTGAAGAACGGCGTGCGCGTGACGGTGCGGCGCTCGAAAGGCCGCGACATCGCCGCGGCATGCGGTCAGTTGCGCGGAAAAGAGATCGCGAAATCGCGCGCTACCTCCGGACGCCCTCTGCGTACAACATCGGAATCCTCATCCGAAGCGGACCGGCGGCGTTGAGCTTCTCTTCGATGCTCCGCCACACATCCTGATCGTTCGTGACCGTCAGCCACCCTTCCATGAAGAACCCGACCAGCGGGTGACGCAGCATGGCCGTGCCGTTCGCGAACGACAGGAAGAACTCGGCGCCGGCCAACTTCGTGACGGCGAACCCGGCATCGAGCAGGAGCTGTTCGATGGTGTCGCGCGTGCCGCGATGCGCTTCCTGCGCGTCGAGTGCCGGCACGAGACTGGCGCGGCCGAGCTCGCGCAGCGTCTCGCGAAAGACCGTGTAGAACGCGGCCATGTGGCCGGTGAGATTCGTGGTCAACGCGATGCGCGCGCCGGGACGTGCCACGCGATGGCACTCGCGCATGGCCGCCGGCGGATCGGCGAAGTTGTTGATGCCGAGGTTCGAGGTGATCAGGTCGAAGCTCGCGTCGGGAAACGGCATCGCCGCGGCGTCGCCTTCGTGCAGCGCGACATTGGTCAGACCGTAAACAGCGAGCTTGCGGCGCGCGCGGCGGATCGCATCCGGCCAGACATCCAGACCGGTGAAATGCGATGACGGCCCATGTGCGTGCGCGAGCTCGAACAGCGGAAAGCCGGTGCCGCACGCGATGTCGAGACCGATGACGTTCGGCCGCAGCTCGAGATGGTCGAACAGCAACGCACCGAACCGCGAGCTCCAGAAGGAGAGCTCGTCGTAGGCGCCCTCGGCGTAGTCGGGATGGGAGGCGATGGACATGCGCGTATTGTGTTGGCGAGTCGCAAAGTCTCATCAAAGTCGCAAAGTGTCTCAAAGAGGTCAATCGCCGCACCCTTTGCGACTCTGACACTTTGAGACGTTGCGACTTACCCCAACGGATAAACCCGCCGCACCGTATGCACGGCGCCCTTCGGGCTCAACTGGCTGGAGAAGAGCGTCACCGAATCGACGGTGAACGGCGCCGATTCGTAATCGCGGAGCGTCTTCGTATACAGCTCGATCGACGCCGGCGGCCACGGATCGCGGATGCGCATCAGCGTGAGATGCGGTTTGAATTCGCCGCTGTCGAGTTTGACGCCGTGCTGCTCGACGACCGCGCGTACGGTTTCCGCAAGCGTCACGAAGTGTCCGTCCGGTTGCAATCCGATCCAGCCGACGCGTGCGTGCCGCGGATTGGGAAAGAAGCCGCAGCCGCGCAGTTTCGCTTCGAACGCCGGTATCGCAGCGAGGGCTTTGGTCAGCGCGGGCGTGACGGCGTCGACGTTCGCTTCCGGTTGTTCGCCGAGAAACGCCAGCGTGAGGTGCTGCGTCTCCTCGCGCACCCACGAGGCGGATGGCAGTCGCGGTTTGAGCTTCGCCACGCGATCGTTGAGATCACGCAGTACCACGCCCGGAAAATTCGTGGCGATGAACAGTCGCATTGGGAAAGGGAAGCGCGGATTGTACGCTACTCGTGCCTGCGATCTGCCTGTCCGGCCAGAAACTCCGGGGTAAAAATCTCCTTGATCTTTTCCTCGGGGAGCAAATCGCGTTCGCGCAGCAGATCGGGGATGCGCTTGCCCGTCCGCACCGATTCCTTGGCCAGCTCCGCCGCGGCCGCATATCCGATGATCGGATTGAGCGCCGTGGCCAGAGACGGCGAGCTGACGTAATACGCCTCGCAGCGCTCGCGGTTGGCGGTGATGCCGCGCACGCATTTCTCGACGAACACGGGCAGGAAGTTCTTGAGGATCTCCATCGAGAACGTGATCTCGAACGCCATCAGCGGCATCATCACGTTCAGTTCCAGCTGTCCGGCCTGCGATGCGTACGCGATGGCCGTGTCGGCCCCGATGATGTGAAACAGCAGCTGGTTCATGCACTCGAGCAGCGACGGATTGACCTTGCCGGGCATGATCGACGAGCCGGGCTGCACGGCCGGCAGATTGATCTCGGCGAGACCGGTCAGCGGTCCCGAGGCGAGCAGGCGCAGGTCGTTGGTGATGCGTGTGAGCTCGAGCGCGAGGTTGCGCAGCGCCGCGGAAACCGCGACCACCGGAAGCTGCGACTGCATGGCCTCGCGCAGATCGTCGGACGGATGCAGCTCGAGTCCGGTCGCCTCGCTGAGATGGCGCACGACCGAGAAGCGATAGCCGACCGGCGTGTTGATGCCGGTCCCTGCTGCGGTGCCACCGATGCCGAGAATGCGCAGCTCTTCGGCGGCATCGCGAAGCAGACGCGTCGCGCGTTGCACTGCCGCCGCGTACGCCTTGAACTCCTGACCGAGCGTGACCGGAGTGGCGTCGGCGAGATGCGTGCGGCCGGACTTGATCACGTCCGCGAATTCGCTCCCTTTCGCATCGAGCGCGTCACCGAGCGCGTCGAGCTGCGGGCTGAGCCGTTCCAGCAACAGCAGCGTGGCGATGCGAATCGCTGTCGGGAACACGTCATTCGTCGACTGCGACATGTTCACGTGATCGTTCGGATGGACCGGCGTGTACTGGCCGGGCTTGCCGCCGAGGGAGAGGTTCGCCAGGTTCGCGATCACCTCGTTGCAGTTCATGTTGAACGACGTGCCCGCTCCGGCCTGGAAGACGTCCACGACGAAATGCGGACGCAGGCGTTCGAAATCGCGCAGGACGCGGTCGCACGCGGCGACGATGGCGTTCGCGATCGGATCGTCCATCGCGCCGAGCTCGCGATTCGCGAGCGCGGCCGAGCGCTTCAACAGGATGAACGCGCGGATGAACAACGGATGCTCGCGCAGGCCGCTGATCGGGTAATTCTCGACGGCGCGTTGCGTCTGTGCGCCGTACAGCGCGTCATCCGGCACGCGCACCTCACCGAGCGTATCTCTTTCCATTCGCATCCCGGTTCGGCATGCACGCAACTCTCACGCCTTGAGCGCGGCCAGCCGCTCCTTCGACTCTTCGAGCACCTGTTTGTGCAGCGACTGGCCGTGCGCGTCCATCGTGACGATGGCCATGAAGTCTTCGACCCACAGATGCCAGATCGCTTCCGGCGATCCGAGATCCATCCAGTCCACGCCGTCGACGCGCTTGATCGATGCCGCGCATACCTGCGCCGCGCCGCCGATCGCGTGCAGATAGACCGCGCCGTACTCCTTGCAGGCCGCGAGCGTCTTCTCGCCCATCCCGCCTTTGCCGATCACGCCGCGAATCTTGTAATCGCGGATCACCTCATGCTGGTACGGCTCCTCGCGCGACGACGTGGTCGGGCCGGCCGCCTTGCAGACCCACTGATCGCCCTCTTTCACCATCACCGGCCCGCAGTGATAGATGATCTGCCCTTCCAGATCGACCGGCGGCTTCACGCCTTCATGAATGCGATGGTGCACCGCGTCACGACCCGTATAGAGCCGCCCGGTGATGGCCACCGTGTCGCCCACGCGCAGCGAGCGGATGGTGGCTTCGTCGATGGGAGTGGTGAGTTTGATCATGTCGGTTCCTCGGGTTCCTCGGCGTTCCTCGGCGTTCCTCGGAGGGGTCAGGTGAAGCGTTTCGGTTCCTTGCGCGCTTCCGTTTCCACGTAGCGCATCAGCGCCGCCAGGCCGCGGCCGATGCCGCGGATGGTCTCTGCGAGTTTCTCGAAGTCAACTTCGTTCAGGAAGCCAAGCCGGGATGAAAGTTCAGTTTGTGTTTCGAGCTCGAAAACGGAGCCCAGCGAGTTCTCGAGGAAGCTGTAGCGCTGCCGCGCCGTACGGCGTCCATAACCTTCGGCAATGTTCGAAGGAATCGAAACCGCGGCGCGACGCATCTGTTGCACCAGCCCGAAGCGCTCGTCGTTCGGAAACTTCCCGGTGGTGCTGTAGACGTCCAAGGCCAGATCCATCGCGTTCTGCCAAACCTTTAAATCCCGATACGACGACGCCATCATCCCCTCCGAGGAACTCCGAGGAACCGAGGCCCTCCGAGGAACTTGATTAGTACAGCCACTCCTGCACGTTCCCCGCGAGGTCGAGATTCGCGCCGCGGCGGCGGAAGGCCCAGCACATGTACGCGATCGAGACGAAGAACGAGGCCGGCAGGCGATTGAGCTTGCCGATCTTGCACGCGAGCAGTGTGGTCTTGCCGCCGAAGCCCATCGGGCCGATGCCGGATTGGTTGGCTTTCTCGACCACGCGCGCTTCGAGCGCGGCCAGTTCGGGGTCGGGACTCGCGTCGTCCATGGTGCGCAGGAGTTGTTCCTTGGCGTGACCGTAGCCGGTGCCGCGGTCGCCGCCGATGCAGACGCCGAGGATGCCGGGGCCGCAGCCCTGGCCCTGGGCCTGGACGATGCAGTCGAGGATCGCGTTTTCGACGCCGCGCAGGTCGCGTCCGCCGAGGTCGGGGTGCGGGAGGGAGTACTGCGCGTTCATGTTTTCGCAGCCGCCGCCTTTGAGCATCAGCTTCACTTCGACGTGCGGCTCACGCCACTGGTGGAAGTGGAAGACCGGCGAGCCGGGACCCGTGTTGTCGCCGGTGTTTTTTCCGGTCACGCTGTCGACGCTGTTCTGCCGCAAGTACCCTCTCTTCGTGGCCGCCCGCACGGCCTCGGTTGCGGTTTCCTCGAACGCAATCTGGTCATAGCCGACCGGCGTGTGCACGTAGAAGAGGATCGTGCCGGTGTCCTGGCAGAGCGGCAACGAGCTGTCGCGTGCGAGGACGATGTTGCAGCCGATCACATCGAGCGCGACGTCGGCGTTCGAGCCTTTCTCCTCCTGCTTGCGCGCGCCCGTGACGGCGCTGACGACATCGTCCGGCAACTGCGTGGACGTGCGGCGGATGAGCTCGAGGATGCTTTCGAAGAGTGCGGATTCAGCTTCGACTTCGGTGGGGTACAGCGGCTGGACGCTCATGAGGTTCTCCCGGCGGGCGAGAGTGTATCGCCCGGCGGAAGAACAACTCAATCGCCGGTGACAGTTCCGGCGGCGCTTTTTGTGCAGGCGGAAATGCCGGGCTCCGATCGCCGGTTTTAGGATGTGAGTCGAATGGACTCATATCGAGGTAAATCAATGAATTTCAATAAGCTTACAGTCAAAGCGCAGGAGGCGATCGCCGAGGCGCAGAACCTCGCCCGCGGTGCGGGCAACCCCGAACTGACGGCGGAGCACCTCCTTCTGGCCCTGATGCGGCAGGAGGGCGGCATCGTCACGCCGATCCTGAACAAGCTCGGTGTGACTCCGGGCGTCGTGGAGGCGGAGGTCGCGGCGGAAGTCGCGAAGTTCTCGAAGGTGGGCGGCGCGTCCGCGGAGCCAGGCGTCTCGAGCTCGCTGCGGAAGATTTTCGACGCGGCGTTCAAGTCCACCGAGCAGTTCAACGACGAATACGTCTCGACCGAGCATCTCCTGCTCGCGATCTCCGACGCGAAGGGCACGACCGCGGCGCAGGTGCTGCGGCGCCATGGCGTCGTTCCCGACGCCGTGCTGAAGGCGCTGCAGTCGGTGCGCGGCTCGCATCGCGTGACCGATCAGAACCCCGAGGACAAATACCAGGCGCTCGAAAAATACGGGCGCGATCTGACCGCGCTCGCGCGCCGCGGCAAGCTCGATCCGGTCATCGGCCGCGATGAGGAGATCCGCCGCGTGATCCAGGTGCTGTCGCGGCGCACCAAGAACAATCCCGTGCTCATCGGCGAGCCGGGCGTCGGGAAGACCGCCATCGTCGAAGGTCTGGCGCGGCGCGTGGTCGAAGGCGATGTCCCCGAGGGTCTGAAGAACAAGCGCGTGGTCTCCCTCGACCTCGGCGCGATGATCGCCGGCGCGAAGTACCGCGGCGAGTTCGAGGATCGGCTCAAGGCGGTCATCAAGGACGTCGAAGAGAGCGAAGGGGAAGTGGTGCTGTTCATCGACGAGCTGCACACGCTCGTCGGCGCGGGCGCGTCGGAAGGCGCGATGGACGCGTCGAACCTGCTCAAGCCCGCGCTCGCGCGTGGCGAGCTGCGCGCGGTCGGTGCGACCACGCTCAACGAGTACCAGAAGTACATCGAGAAAGACGCCGCGCTGGAGCGCCGCTTCCAGCCGGTGTACGTCGGCGAGCCGACGGTCGAAGACACGATCGCGATCCTGCGCGGGCTGAAGGAGCGCTACGAAGTGCATCACAAGGTGACGATCCGCGACTCCGCGATCGTCGCTGCCGCGACGCTTTCGAATCGCTACATCACCGATCGCTTCCTGCCCGACAAAGCGATCGACCTCATCGACGAATCCGCCGCGCGCCTGCGTGTCGAGCTGACGTCGATGCCGCAGGAGATAGACGAGCTCACGCGCCGCCTCACGCAGCTGCAGATCGAAGAGCAGGCGCTGCAGAAGGAAGAAAACCCATCGACGAAGGAGCGTCTGCGCGCCGTGCGCGAACAGATCTCCGAGCTGCAGGAAAAGATCTCCGGCCTGAAAGCGCAGTGGGAGAGCGAGAAGGCGGTCATCAACGAGATCAACGATCTCAAGAAGAAGCTCGACGAAGTGCGCGAGGAGGCCAACCGTCTCGAGCGCGAGGGCGACCTCAATCGCGTCGCGGAGCTGCGCTACGGACAGATCCCGCAGATCCAGCGCGACGTCGAGGCGCTCACGGCGAAGCTCGCCGAGATGCAGAAAAACGGCGCGCTCCTCCGCGAAGAAGTGACGGAGGAGGACATCGCGGAGATCGTGTCGCGCTGGACCGGAATCCCGGTCACGAAGATGCTCGAGTCCGAAGTGCAGAAGCTCGTGCACATGGAAGAGAACCTGCGCCGCCGCGTGGTCGGTCAGGAAGAAGCGGTCGAAGCGGTGTCGAATGCGGTGCGCCGCTCACGCGCCGGACTGAAGGATCCCAATCGTCCGATCGGCTCGTTTATCTTCATGGGGCCGACCGGCGTGGGCAAGACCGAGCTCGCGCGCGCGCTGGCCGACTATCTGTTCGACGACGAGCACGCCATGATCCGCATCGACATGTCGGAGTACATGGAGCGCCACGCCGTGGCCCGGCTGATCGGCGCGCCTCCCGGCTATGTCGGCTACGAAGAGGGCGGTCAGCTCACCGAAGCCATCCGCCGCCGGCCGTATGCGGTGGTGCTGTTCGACGAGATCGAGAAGGCCCATCCGGAAGTCTTCAACGTCTTCCTGCAGATCCTCGACGACGGACGTCTGACGGACTCGAAGGGACGCGTGGTCGATTTCAAGAACACGGTCATCATCATGACCTCGAACGTCGGCTCGCAGTACATCCACGAGGCGGCGAAAGGCAACCTGTCGGATGACGAAATGCGCCGCGCCGTCGACCAGGAACTGCAGCAGAAGTTCCGTCCCGAGTTCCTGAACCGCATCGACGACGTGATCGTGTTCCACTCGCTCACGCTGCAGCAGATCAAGCAGATCATCGGCATCCAGCTGAAGAAGCTGGAGAAGATCATCCACGAGCGCGGGCTGACGCTGGAGATCAGCGATCCGGCGAAGGAGTTCCTGGCGCAGGAGGGCTACGACCCCGCGTTCGGCGCGCGCCCGCTCAAGCGTGCGTTGCAGCGCGAGATCATCGATCCGCTGGCCATCCGGCTGCTCGAAGGAAAGTTCAAGCCGGGGGATACGGTGTTCGTGCGGATGATGGATGGAGTGCTCGATCTGGCGCTCGAGCCGGAACCGGCGAGCGTGAATTGATTAACGTTCCGGAACCGGCGAGCGTGAACTGATTAACGTTCCGGAACCGGCGAGCGTGAACTGATTGCGGCGGGCGTTGGGCGTTGGGCGTTCGGGCGGTCTCGCAGGGATGTGACGTCATGCGCGACATCCCAAACGCCGACCGCCTAACGCCTCGTGCCGCAGTCACCAGTACCCGTTCTCGCTGGAGAACATCACCTCGTACACCTTGCGGGCCCAGCTGCGCTTGCCGAACTCGACGCGTCCTTCCTTCTGCAGCCACTCGCGGATGGGCAGCGTGAATCCGGTCTTGCGTCGCGCGCGGATGCTCTCCGGCAGGCGTTGCCGCGGCGCGTTTGCGAGGATCTGCTTGCCGCGTTCCTTGCGCGTGACCAGCACCGGAGCGACCTTGCGCAGCAGGTGCGCGTCGACGAGCGGCACGCGTACCTCCAGCGAGTGCGCCATGCTGGCCCAGTCCATGTCGCGCAGCAGCTGATTGCGCAGGTAGAGCGACGACTCGAGCGCCGCCACGCGCGCATACGGCGTGCCGGGATCGGGAATCAGGGTCCGCTCGAGCAGCGCGAGCAGGTTGAGCCGCTCCAAGCCTTCGCGGGCGATGTCCACGCCGAGGACGTCCGGCAATTCGGAGGCGAGAAAGCGTCCGCGCTTCACGAGATACGCGCCCGCGTACGACGCGCCGTGGCGGAGGATCTCGCCCATCTTCGGACTGATGTGGCGGCTGCGTTTCGCGAGCGCGTTGTTCAGACGATAGACGCCCTCGCCGAGGCCCGGGACGCGGGAGAGCACGGACGTGATCGGCATCCAGCGGGGGATGTCGCGGAAGGACGTATAGCCGCCGAACAGCTCGTCGCCGCCGGTGCCGGAGAGGGCGACCTTCAGTCCCATGTCCGCCGCCGCCTTGCTGATGAAGTAGCTGTTCAATCCGTCGACGGTCGGCTGATCCATCGCCGCGAAGATGCGCGGCAACTCATTGCGGAAGTCATCGAGCGCGAGATCGCGGATGGTGTGGCGGACGCCGTATTCGCGCGCCACCATGGCCGCCAGCGGCGCCTCGTCGTTGTCGCGTCCGCGGTACTCCTCGAAACGTAGCGTCATGGTCTGCAGATCGCTCGCGCCCGACTCGCGCGCCAGTGCCACCACGGCGGTCGAGTCGATTCCGGCGGAGAGGAACGCGCCGACCGGCACGTCCGCGACCATGTGATAGCGCACCGACTCGAGCACGGCATCGTGGACCGTCTCGCGGCGCACCTCGTCGCTCACAGGACGCGCGTTCTGCACCGCATCGCGCAGCGTCGCGGCAATCGAAAAATATTGCTGCGGCTCGTGCACGCCGTGCGCGTCGACGTAACAGTACGAGCCCGCCGGTAATGCGCGGATGGCGCGATACATCGTGAACGGTTCCGGCACGGTGCCGCGCAGAAAGAATCCCGCCGCGGCGGCGGGATCGAATCGCTTGTCGACGCGCTCACTCGCGATCAACGCCTTCACCTGCGAGGCGACGCGCAGCGTGCCGCCGTCGTCCGCGTAGTACAGCGGCTTGATGCCGTACGGATCGCGCGCCAGGAACATCCGCTGCCGCGCGCCATCCCACAGCACGATGGCGAACATGCCGCGCAGCTCACCCAGCATGCTCTCGCCCATGTCGTCATACAGCGCCAGCAGCACCTCGGTATCCGAATGCGATGTGAAGGTCCGCCCCTTCGCTTCCAGCCGCGCGCGCAGTTCCTGATAGTTGTAGATCTCGCCGTTGAAGATGATCACCTGCTCGCCGCGCTGCATCGGCTGCGCGCCGGCCGCGGAGAGGTCGATGATGGCCAGGCGGCGATGTCCGAGTCCCACGCGGCGTCGTTCGTCGATCCAGATGTCCGCCGCATCCGGCCCGCGCGACCGCATGCACTCGCGCGACCGCAGCAGCTCCTCGGCATCGACGGGCGGCGCCGCGGGCGAATACGCGTAAATGCCGTTGATCCCGCACATCCGGCGCGGAGTATAGCGGCGGCGATCTTACGAGTTCCTCGGAGTTCCTCGGAGTAGCCGACGCCAACCCACCCCGAGGAAGTCCGAGGAACCGAGGAACCGAGGAACTCCGAGGAACCGTACAATCCCCGCTCATGCGCCGACTGCTCGCGTCGACTCTCCTCCTCACCACCACTCTTCTCTCCGCGCAGACTGCTCCCGCTCCGATCTACGGGTTCTCCGATCCGGCGAAGCAGCACGCGCTGGAGGCGAAGTTCGATGCGACGCTCGATCGCGCGAACCTCGAGGCGTGGATGAAGCGGCTGGCCGCGCGGCCGCATCACGTCGGATCGCCGTACGGCAAGGAAAACGCCGAGTTCATGGCCGCGCTCTTCAAGTCGTGGGGATACGACACGGCCATCGAGCGTTTCGATGTGTTGTTCCCGACTCCGAAGACGCGCGTGCTCGAACTGATCGCGCCGGAGCGTTACACGGCGCAGCTGAACGAGCCTGCGCTGGCCGAGGATGCGACATCGGATCAGGCGGCGGAGATCCTCCCGCCGTACAACGCGTATTCGATCGATGGCGACGTCACCGGCGAGCTGGTGTACGTCAACTACGGCATTCCACGCGACTACGACGTGCTCGCGCGCAACGGCGTCGATGTGCGCGGCAAGATCGTCATCGCGCGATACGGCGGCTCGTGGCGCGGCATCAAGCCGAAGGTGGCCGCGGAGCGCGGCGCGATCGGCTGCATCATCTACTCCGATCCGCGCGACGACGGCTACTTCGAAGGCGACGTCTATCCGAAGGGTGCGTTCCGCAGCGATCACAGCGCGCAGCGCGGCTCGGTCGCCGACATGCCGATGTATCCCGGCGATCCGCTGACGCCTGGGATCGGTGCGACCGCGGACGCGAAACGCCTCGATCGCAAAGACGCGCAGACCATCACGAAGATCCCGGTGCTCCCGATCTCCTACGGTGACGCGCTTCCGCTCCTCCGTGCCCTGGGCGGCCCGATCGCCCCGGAACGCTGGCGCGGCGCGCTCCCGATCGCCTATCACCTCGGCCCGGGACCGGCGCGTGTGCACCTGAAGCTCGAATTCGACTGGAAACTCGCGCCGGCATACGACGTCATCGCCCGCATGCCCGGCAGCGATCTCGCCGGTCAGTGGATTCTGCGCGGCAATCATCACGATGCATGGGTGCACGGCGCACGCGATCCGATCAGCGGCATGGTGTCGCTGATGGAGGAGGCGCGCGCGATCGCCGAGCTGGCGAAGAGCGGATGGCGTCCGCGGCGTACGCTCGTGTTCGCGGCCTGGGATGCCGAAGAGCCGGGCCTGCTCGGTTCGACGGAGTGGGTGGAGACGCACCTCGCGAAGCTGCGCGAGCACGCGGTGGTGTACATCAACTCCGACTCCAACGGCCGCGGCTTTCTCGATGCGGCTGGCTCGCACACGCTCGAGCGCTTCGTGAACGAGGTCGCGCGCGACGTCAAGGATCCGCAGCGCGGCGTCTCCGTGCTCGAGCGCCGCCGCGCGTACGATCTCGTCAACGCCTCCGACGCGGACGAGCGCCGCGAACTGCGCGAGCGCACTGGAATCCGTCTCGATGCGCTCGGCTCCGGCTCCGATTACTCGCCCTTCCTGCAGCACGCCGGAATCGCGTCATTGAGCATCGGCTACGACGGCGAGGGGCAGTACGGCGTCTATCACTCCGCGTACGACTCGCTCGCGCACTATCTCCGCTTCGGCGACCCGAACCTCGTCTACGGCATCACGCAGGCGAAGACCACCGGCCGGATGATGCTGCGTCTCGCGAATGCGGACGTTCTGCCGTTCGAAACGTCGACGCTCGCGGAGACGGTGGCGCGCTATCTCGCCGACGTGAAGAAGCTCGCCGAAACGATGCGCGGCGAGTCGGATGAGAAGAACCGCCAGCTGCGCGATCGCACGATGGAGCTGGCGGCCGATCCGCTGAAGCCGTTCGTTGCTCCGAAAGAAGATGATGCGGTGCCGCACCTCGAGCTCGCGCCGCTGGAGAACGCCGTCGCGCGACTGCAGAAAAGCGCGCGCGCGTTCGACGGAAAGAAGCGTAACGACGCCACGGTGATGCGTCTCGAACAGTTGTTGACGCGTGATGAAGGGCTGCCCGGCCGTCCCTGGTATCGCCATCACGTCTACGCGCCCGGCTTCTACACCGGCTACGGCGTGAAGACGTTGCCCGGCGTGCGCGAGGCGATCGAACAGCGGAAGTGGGCGGATGCGAACGCGCAGATCGTCATCCTGGCGGGCGTGCTGAACCGGTATGCGGAGATGCTGGAGCGCTAGACCGAGTTCCTCGGAGTTCCTCGGAGTTCCTCGGGGTTCCTCGGGTGAAGAGTGTCGCGTGCGTTCCCCGAGGAACTCCCGAGGAACCGAGGCACTCCGAGGAACTCTACTTCGGCAGCATGTAAACGACTTCGCCCCTGCGCGACATCCCCAGGTCCTCCCGCGCGATGCGCTCGATCGCGTACGAGGACTTCTTCACGCTGTCGATTTCCGCGCGCAGGCGCGTGTTTTCCGCTTCCAGCCGCGCGATGTGCTTCCGCAGGTCCGCCACGCGCGTGCGTGCGTGCTGCAGCTCGGGCAGGCCGCGGTCGCTGAACATGAACGACACCAGGAAGACCACCGACATCACGCTGGCGAGCAGGACCACTGCCTTCAGCGTGACGTGCGTCGTGCGACGCGAATCGTGGATGGAGACGGACGGATGCATCCGCTGCGTAGTGTACGCACATATAATTCTCCCGTGAAGTACGACACCCCCTCCAATCCGCTCACCGAGCGGTACGCGTCGCGCGAGATGTCGTATCTCTTCTCACCGAACTCGAAGTTCCGCACGTGGCGGCGTCTATGGATCGCGCTGGCCGAGGCGGAGCGCGAGCTGGGACTGCCGATCACCGAGGCGCAGATCGCGGAGCTGAAGGCGAACGCGAACGACATCAACTTCGAGGATGCGGAACGGCGCGAGCGCGAGGTGCGCCACGACGTGATGGCGCACGTACACGCGTACGGCCTGCAGGCGCCGTCCGCGAAAGGGATCATTCACCTCGGCGCGACGTCCGCCTACGTCACCGACAACACCGACATCCTGCACATGGCGTACGGGATGCGCATCCTGCGGCGGCGGCTCGTGAACGTGATGGCCAAGCTGCGCGACTTCGCATGGACGTGGCGCGCCACGCCGACGCTGGCGTTCACGCACTTCCAGCCCGCGCAGCTCACGACGGTCGGCAAGCGCGCCACGCTCTGGCTGCACGACATCCTCCTCGACTACCGCGATCTCGAGTTCCGCGAGTCGCAGCTCGCACTGCTCGGAGTGAAAGGCGCGACCGGGACGCAGGCGTCGTTCCTCAACCTCTTCGGCGGCGACGAAGCGAAGGTGCATCGCCTCGAGCAACTGGTCGCGGAGAAGATGGGCATGCGGCGCAGCTATCCCGTCTCCGGCCAGACCTATTCACGGAAGGTCGACTCGCAGGTCGTCAACGTGCTGGCCGGTTTCGCGCAGTCGGCGTCGAAGTTCGCGTACGACATGCGCCTCCTGCAGCACCTGCACGAGATCGAAGAGCCATTCGAAGAAGAGCAGATCGGTTCCTCGGCCATGCCCTACAAGCGCAACCCGATGCGCGCGGAGCGAATCGACGCGCTGACGCGGCACCTGATCGTCAACACGCTCAATCCCGCGCTCACCGCGGCCACGCAGTGGTTCGAACGGACGCTGGACGACTCCGCAAATCGCCGCATCGCGCTCCCCGAGGCCTTTCTGGCGGCGGATGCGGTCGCGCTCATCTACGACAACATCGTGGCCGGCCTCGTGGTGCACGAAGACGTCATCGCCGGGAATGTCCGCCGCGAGCTGCCGTTCCTGATGACGGAGAACCTGATGATGGAAGGCGCGCAACGCGGTGGCGATCGCCAGGTGCTGCACGAGCGCATCCGCATCCACGCGAAGGCGGCCGCCGATGCGCTGAAGGCTGGCGCGTCGCAGAACGATCTCTTCGATCGCATCGCTGCCGACGCGCTGTTCAGCATCGACCGCGCGACCATCGAAGAGCTGGCCCGGCCGGAAAACTACACCGGCCTCTCGCGGCAGCAGACGGAGCGCTTCCTCATCGAAGAGATCGATCCGATTCTGGCCGCGGAGCGGGATGAGATCCGCAGCGAGGTGGGCGAGGTGCGCGTATGAGATCGCGCGTCGCGTCGCTGGCGATGATCGTGGTGCTGGCGTACGGATGCGCGACGACGCGGCCGCAGGAGCCGGGACCGAGCGATACGTTGCAGGGCGTGGCCAGCTGGTACGGCGAGGAGTTCGCCGGCCGGACCACGGCGAACGGCGAGATCTTCGATCCCTCGCTGTTGACCGCGGCGCATCGTTCGCTGCCGTTCGGCACCGTGCTCGACGTCACCAATCTGAAAACCGCGCAGACGGTGCGCGTGCGCGTGAACGATCGCGGCCCGTACATCGGCGGACGCATCATCGATCTCTCGTACGCGGCGGCGAAAGAGATCGGCCTCATCGAGCCGGGCATCGGCGACGTGATCTTCAAGGTCGTGCGAGTGGGCAGCGGCGCGCGCGAGCCGCCCGCGCCGTTCGACGTCACCATCGCCGAGGCGCCGAAGACCGCGCCGGTGGTCTCGCGGGGCGATGCTCCAGCGGTCGAGTTCCCGTTGCCGGCGGTCAAGGCGCCGGAACCCGCGCCGGCAGTGATCGCCGAGGTGCCGACGGTGGTCGATCGCGTGGATGTCGAAACGCAGCGCGGCGAGGTGATCACCCGCAAGCAGGTTGGTGCGGACGGGCGCACGCTCGAAGACGTACCGGTCGCGAAGGGCGAGGCCACCAGCGCGAGCAGTCTCGACGCACAGCGCCGGCCCAACGCCGTGCGGCGCCGCGCCTCGGCGCTCAAGCAGTTCATGGTGCAGGTGGGCGCGTTCGCGGTCGAGGCGAATGCGAAGTCACTGCAGGAGCGGCTGACCTCGATCGGTCATCGCGCCTTCATCGATCGCGAAGATCTGTACCGCGTGCGCATCGGACCGTTCACCACGAGGGAGCAGGCCGTTGCGGCGCGTGCGTCCCTCGAGGCGAACGGGATGTCGGCGATGATCGTGACGGAGTGAAGTTCCTCGGAGTGCTTCGGTCCCTCGGAGTTCCTCGGAGGGGGCGATTCAACACCCGAGGAACTCCGAGGAACTCCGAGGAACCCGAGGAACTCGTCCGTCACACCAGCTCGGACTCGGCGAAGAAGAACGCAATCTCGATGGCCGCGTTTTCATCCGAGTCGGACCCGTGGATGGCGTTCTGCTCGATCGAGACGACGCCCACCATCGCATCGAGCAGGAAGGTGATGTTGTTGGTCAGAAAGGTGGTGTGATCGGACAGCGACTGCACGTCGCGCTGCATCGACTTGAGCTGCGCCCGCAAATCCTTCGCCCAGCGCATG
>CAMPKJ010000037.1 GCA_946887105.1 uncultured Acidobacteriota bacterium
GGCTGCAGAAGATCCTCGTCGGCGGGCTCTTCTATCTCGCGGGATTCCTGCTGGTGGGGTGGTTCTTCGTCCTCGGCTACATGGCGCGTGTCGCCCGCAACGTCGTCGCCGGCGCCGCGGTGCCGCTCCCGGAGTGGGAGGATCTCGGCGGGTTTTTCAATGAAGGGCTGCGTCTGTTCGGCGTGTTGCTGGTGTACATCCTCCCGCCGCTGGTGCTCTTCGTCACGATCATGGTCCCGGCCGGCATCCTCGGCGGGATCGACAACGAGGGCCTGCAGGCTCTCGGCAGCGGGATGATGGGCTGCATCTCCTGCCTCTTCGTTCCTCTCGTCTTCGCGATGATCTTCTTCATGCCCGCGTCGCTGCTGTTCGCGGCGGTGGAGGAGCGTTTCGGCGCGGCATTCGAGTTCGGACGCATCTGGCCGTTCATCAAGGCGAACATCGGCAATTACCTGCTCGCGGTGGTCGTGTACCTCATCGCCCGGTTCCTCGGCGGATTCGGCGTGGCCCTGTTGTGCATCGGCGTGATCTTCACCGGCTTCTGGTCCTTCCTGATCACGACGCATGCGTTCGCGCAGGTCTATCGCCTATCCTCAGTGAAGTGAAGCGCGACACCAAGATCGTTCTCGCATTCCTGGCCGCGATCCCGGCCGTGATTCTCTCCGCCGCGTCGCTCTGTTCGCTGGCGATCGCGCAAGGCGCGTCGATGCAGTGGCGCGTGCTGTTCCGGCTCATGTGTCACGGTCGCGTGGAGCGTTGTCTCGAGCTCTTCGGTGCGCCGATGCCGATCTGCGCGCGCTGCACCGGGATCTACGTGGGCCTGCTGGCCGGACTGTTCGCGTTTCCGTTCATGCGATGGCTGCGCGAGCGCACCATGCGCGCCGTTGCGTTCATCGCCATCGTGCCGCTCGGAGTCGATGGCGTGACGCAACTGCTGGGCTTCCGCGAAAGCGTCAACCCGTTGCGGATCGCTACCGGAGTCATCGCCGGTTTGGCCTTTGGATTGTGGATTTTGAGCGCGGTGGAACGGCGCGATGAAGCATTGTTCACCACTTCTTGACCTGTCAGGATCGCTGGGTTACGCTCGCACGAAATCCAATGGCATTCCAGGGATCACTCAAAGAACTGCCTCTCCCCGACATCATCCAGCTCGTGAGCGTGTCGGGCAAGACCGGCAAGTTCACCCTGACCAGGGACGGCGACCGCGGATTCATCTTCCTGAAAAACGGGCAGATGGTGCATGCCGTGGTCGGCGATCTCATCGGCGAGGAAGCGATCTACGCGCTCGCCATCTGGAATCAGGGCGAGTTTCAGTTCAACCCGAGTGAAGAGCCCGACCGGCAGACCATCACCAAGTCCAACACGAACCTGCTGATGGAAGCCGCGCGCCGTCTCGACGAGTGGCGCGTGCTCTCGAAGAAGATCCCCTCCGTCGATCACGTGCCGGAGCTGCTGGCGCGCGAAAACCGCCACGAGCAGGTCACGCTCAATCCGCACGAGTGGATGCTGATCACCAAGATCGACGGCAACCGCTCCATCGCCGACATCGGCCGCACGCTGAGCATCTCCTCGTTCGACGTCGCCAAGATCCTCTACGGAATGATCACGGGCGAGCTGGTCCAGTTAAAAAAAAAACTTGACCGCGATCCCGACCAGCAGAATGGCGAGCTAGTGGACCTGGCCGCGCGCATCCGCGCCGTGGCCGAGGAGTTCATCGGCGACAGCGCGCACAAGACCATCGAGAAGCACTTCCTGCACGCGCTGGACGGCATCATGAACGGCAACGGCAACATCGCCGTCGACACGATGGTGCTCGAGTTCGAGAAGACGGCGTCGCTGCTCCGAGGGATCTCGGTGACCGAGAAGCTGCGGTCGCGCATCGCCGAGGTACGGCAGCTGGCGTCTTAGTCCAGACGTCCGCGCAGTCTCTTCGTCTCGGCCCGCTTCTTCTTCTCGTCGAGCCGCTTTTCCTTCACGCCTTTCGGCACGCGCGTCTTCCTGCGCGCTTTCTGCTCGACGAGCGATTCGCGGAGGAGCTCTTCCATGCGCGCGAGCGCGCGGTCGCGATTCTCGCTCTGCGAGCGCGCCACTTGTGACGTCACGCGCAGCACGCCCTCGCGGTTGATGCGCGACGCCAGGCGCTCGCGCACACGCGCCTTGCGGTCGTCGGGCAGCGGCAACGCGTCGACGTTCACTTCGATCGTCACGCGCGTCTCCACTTTGTTCACGTTCTGTCCGCCCGGACCGCCACTGCGCGAGGTCACGGCGCGCAGCAGTTCGGCGGAGACGACGACGCCATCGCCGAGGTCGAGATCTCGCACGCCAGCAGTTTATCGGTTCCTCGGAGTTCCTCGGAGTTCCTCGGAGCGTGCCGGGGAGTGCGTCCCGTCTCCTCCTCCGAGGAACCCGAGGAACCGAGGAACTCCGAGGAACCGATACACTCGCGGCATGTGGTCCATCGAAACGACGAACGCGCTCGGACGCATCGCCGTCCCGCCGTTCGTCCCGTCCGGCTTCGCCGTCTTCTGCACGTCCCGCGATTTCGACGGAAAACTCTCCGGCGAGCGCGCGGAGCTGCTCACCGGCATCGTGCGCGAGCGTTTCGGCGTCGACGCAGCGCTCGCGACTTGCACGCAGGTCCATGGCGTGACCGTGCAGCGCGCGACGCACGAGGCGGGATGGCGCGAATGCGATTCGTGCGACGCGCTCTGGTCCGATCATCGCGGCGTCGCGCTCGGCATCAAGATCGCCGACTGCCTGCCCGTGGCGCTCCTCGATCCCGCGCACGGCGTGATCGCGAACGCACACTCCGGCTGGCGCGGCGCGGTGGCCGGCGTCACCGCGGCCGCGCTCGACGCGTCGCGTGTCGATCCTGCAACATCCTTCGCGTACCTCGGGCCATCCATCCGCGACTGTTGTTTCGAAGTGGGCGAGGAAGTGGCCGTGCAGTTCGACGCGCGTTACCTCGACCGCACGCGCGCGAAGCCGCACGTCGATCTGGTGCGCTTCACGATCGACATCCTGCGCGGGCGCGGGTTCCGCGACGACCGGATTTCGGACTCGGAGATCTGCACGCGCTGCGAGGAATCGATCTTTCATTCGTATCGCCGGGACAAGGAGGCGCGGGGCAGAAACCTGCAAATTGCCGCGATGTGACGGCATTGCCGTTGCAGAATGCGTCTCGAAGTCCGCAATGACCGACCTTCCTCCTGACCCCGTTCCTCCCGCCGAACCTGCGCCTCGCCGTGACTGGCGAAGCCGCTTGCCGACGCGGCGCACCGTGTTCCGCGTCATCTCCTGGAGCGCGGGGATCTTCGTGGCGCTGATCCTGATCCTCGGCATCTGGGTGTACCGCACGTCCGTCGGCCGCTTCCAGGTCCGCAAGCTGCGGCTGCCGACGCGCGTCTACGCCGACATCACGCCGCTCCAGCCGCTGCAGCAGCTGCAGACCGATGACCTGCTCGAAAAGCTCGATCGTCTCGGCTATCGCGAAGTCGAACGCCTCACGCAGCCGGGCGACTACCTGCGCGGCGACGAAGGCGTCGACATCTACACGCGCGCGTTCACGCATCCCACGGGCGAGTATCCGGCGGAGCAGATCCGCGTCGTCCTCAGCCGGTCTCAGATTGATTCCGTGGTGTCGTTGCGCGAGGCGCGTCCGCTCGAGCGCGCCGCACTCGAGCCCGAGCTGCTCACGTCGGTGCTCAGCGAACAGCTCGAGAACCGCAGTCCGGTCACGCTGCAGCAGATCCCGCAACATCTGCAGGACGCGGTCGTGGCCGCCGAGGACAGCCGTTTCTGGCATCACCCCGGCGTCGATCCGCTCGGAATCGTCCGCGCGATCTTCCGCAACCTGAGATCGAAAGGCGTCTCCGAGGGTGGCTCGACGCTCACGCAGCAGCTGGTGAAGAACTACTTCCTCACCAGCGAGCGCACGTACCGGCGCAAAGTGGTCGAGGCATTCATGGCGGTGATTCTCGACGCGCGTTACTCGAAGAAAGAGATCCTGGAGGCGTATCTCAACGACATCTACCTCGGGCGCAACCGGTCCATCTCGATCCTTGGCGTCGGCGAAGCGTCGCGCTTCTACTTCGGCAAGCCGGTGAGCGAGATCAGCGTCGCCGAGGCGGCCATGCTCGCGGGGATGATCCCCAGTCCGAACAACATCTCGCCGTTCAACAACCCCGAACAGGCCATGCGCAGGCGCAATCTGGTGCTCGACCAGATGCTCAAACAGAAGAAGATCTCGCCCGAGCAGCACGCCGAGGCGCGGTCCGCGAAGTTGCCGCGCAAACCGTTCCGCCGGCGCAGCGGTCTCGCCTCGATGCCGTTTTACGTCGATCGCGTGCTCGACGAGCTCGCGGCCGATTACGGCATCGACGACGTCAAAGGCCGTGGGCTGCGCATCTACACCGCCATCGATTTGAACGCGCAGGACGCGGCCGCGCGCCTGCTCGAGTCGAGCCTGCAGTCGATCGAGAAGCGCAGCCGCAGGTTGCGCAATCACGAGCCCGAGCTGCAGGGCGCGCTCATTCACATCGACGTGCCGACCGGGGAAATCCGTGCGCTGGTCGGCGGGCGCAACTACGACCGCAGCCAGTTCAATCGCGCGCTGCGATCGAAGCGCCTGGTCGGCTCGCTCTTCAAGCCGTTCGTCTACCTGACCGCGTTCGAGCCGAGCCTTTCGGGCCAGAACATCACGCCCGCCACGCAGGTCGACGACACGCGCTTCGTGCTCAAGCGGCGCTGGTCCGAGGACTGGTCGCCGCGCAACTACGACGGCCGCTACATGGGGAAGGTGACGGTGCGGATGGCGCTCGAGCATTCGCTCAACGCGGCCTCCGTGCGCATCGGGCTGGCGTCCGGCATCGACGCGATTCTCAAGACCGCGCGCACGCTCGGCGTGCAGACGGAGCTCGACGACAATCCGTCGGTGCTTCTCGGCGCGGCGGGCATTCCTCCGATCGAGATGGCGGAGGCGTATTCGACGATCGCGCGTCAGGGACAGCGCCTGCCGCCGCGGGCGATCCGCTTCGTCACCGACGATCGCGGCAGGGCGCTCGCCGGTGCGGGCGAAGTCAAGCCGGTGCAGGTCTTCCCGCAACGCGACGTCTTCCTGCTCACGCACGTGATGGAAGGCGTCGTGAACCGCGGCACCGCCGGCTCCGCGCGCTCGATGGGTTTCCGCAAAGTCGCCGCCGGCAAGACCGGCACGACGAACGACAAACGCGACGCCTGGTTCATCGGCTTCACGCCGCAGACGCTGGCGCTGACGTGGGTCGGCTTCGACGACAACGATCCGACCGGATTGTCGGGATCGGATGCGGCCGTGCCGATGTGGACGCGCTACATGCTCGCCGTGACGGCAGGGGAGCGCAATCTCGATTTCGCGCCGCCGCCGGGAATCACGTTCGCGGAAGTCGACGAGACCAGCGGTGGACTGGCGGGGCCGTACTGCCCGCGCAACGTGATCGTGCAGGAAGCCTTCAAGCAGGGCACCGAGCCGACCCATCTGTGCCCGACGCATTCCGTCGTGGCGCCGCTCCCGGCCGTGCCGATGTTCGACGAGTATGGAAATCCGATCATCACCAATACCGATCCGACCATGACCGACACAGGCGGCTTCAATGTTCCGCCGGATTCGACGCTGACCGGCGGCGTGTTCCGCGATCCGACTGCCACGACGACAACGACCACGACGACCACCACGACCACGCAGCCGCTTCCGCCGCCTCCGGTCGAAGAAGAGGAAGAACCGCCTCCGCCGCCGCTGACCGACACATCGACCACGACTGGCGGTACGCTATCTCCACCATGAACGAAGAAAAGAACGAAGAAAAAAAGAGCTCGCTCAACGACTGGGGCATCGACGTCGACAAGTTCAAGGAGCGCGCAAAGGAATCGCTGGCCACCGCGAAAGGGGATCTGTCCGAGATCACCGGCACGCTGCGCCAGACGCTCGTGCAGGCGAAGGACGTGGTGATGGGCCTGCAAACCGGAGGCGCGCCCGCCGCCGCCGAGCTGAAGGCCGGCTTCGAGCGCGCGTGGCACGAGATCGAGGCGGCGTTCAAATCGGCGAGGGAGAAGGCGAAGGGAACGCCGGAGACCACGCCGGAGACCACGCCCGAGCCTCCGAAGGAAGAAGAACCGCACGTGTAGCTATCGCGGCACGAGCCGTTCGATCTGTACCGGATCGATCGGCTTGTACAACAAGCCCGAAACCACATCGTGATCGGCGGCGCTCAGTTTCTGATCGTGCACGCCGGTCACGATGTACACGCGCGGATTGCGATCGCCGCGTTTCGAGCGCAGGTAGTCGATCACACCCCAGCCATCCATGCGTGGCATGAGCAGGTCGATGAACACGAGCTCGTAGCGATTGCTCTTGAGCAGCTTCACCGCCGCGGCGCCGTTCTCCGCTTCGTCGAATGCGACCTGATTGCGCGCGAGCACGCTGGCCACGATGTAGCGCGTGGCCGGATCGTCATCCGCCACCAGCGCGCGATACCGCGGGTTCGCCGGCTGCGGAACATTGGACGATGGCTGCGCCGCCGGCGCCTGCGGTGCGGGCTTGTGTCCATTCGACGCACGCACGGCGATGGTCGGCACGTGCGATTGCCGCGCGCGCGACGGCTCTTCATTCAATGACGTCACCAGCGCGGCGCGCAGCTCTTCGCAGTCCTGATACCGCTCCTCGGGCTGCTTCTGCATGCAGCGGCGCACGACGCTCGCCAGCGCGGGCGTGATCCCGAACGCCGCGGACGCGATGTCGCGCGGCTCGTTCATCACGATCTTCAGCAGGATCTCGGTGATCGCATCGCCGGTGAACGGCTTCTGGCCGGAGAGCATCTCGTACAGCACCACGCCGAGCGAGAAGATGTCGGTGCGCGCGTCGACGGTGCGGCCGAGGGCCTGTTCGGGGGACATGTAATGCGGCGTGCCCATCACCATGCCGCCTTGCGTCAGTCCGGGATCCGCCGTGCCGCCGATCTGCTTGGCGATGCCGAAGTCGAGCACCTTCACGAAACGCGGCGAGAGGATGATGTTGTCCGGCTTGATGTCGCGATGGACGATCCCTTTTGCATGCGCCTCCGACAATCCATCGCACACGTGCACCGCTACACGCACCGCGTCCGCGGGGATCATCGGGCCGCGCGACATCACCGTCGAGAGCGACTCCCCTTCGATCAGCTCCATGGCGATGAAGAGCGTGTCGCCCTGCTGATCGATGCTGTAGATGCCGGCGATGTTCGGATGGTTGAGCTGTGCGACCGTGCGTGCCTCGCGGAGGAATCGTTCCTTCCACTCCTGGTCCTTCGCCAGCTGTTCGGGAAGGATCTTGATCGCCACCTGCCGCAGCAGTTTGGTGTCCTCGGCGCGCCAGACTTCGCCCATCCCGCCCGCGCCGAGCCGGCTGATCAGCCGGTACGTTCCGAGTCTTTCCATCGCCGTCAGGATACAGCCGGTCGTTCGACGGCCGAATGCCGGCCGCTCCTGCGGATGATGCCGTTGTAGGCGGCGATGACGCGCGGGAACTCGGCGGCGAGCTGCTCGATGGACGCGGATGCGCCATCCAGTCTTCCGCTCATGGCATCGCGCTCCAGCGCCGCGGCGACCGAGTACATCCGCTTCGCGCCGACGCTGCCGCTGGAGCTTTTCAGCGCATGCGCGGCCAGTGCGAGGTCCTGTGCATCGCCGCTCGATGCCGCGGCGCGTAACGCGTCGAGGCGCGACGGAACATCCTGCCGGAACGTTTTCACCAGACCTTCGAGAAAGCCGTGCTGGCTCCTGCCGATGGCCAGGAACGAGCTGACGCGTTCGCGATCGAGCACGTGCCCTTCATCGCCTTCCATCGGCAGATCGGGCGTCTTCGCCTGCGCTTCGGAGGCTTTGCTGGCCCACAGCCGAATGACGGCGCCGAGCTGCTCGAGCGAGACCGGCTTGGCGAGGTAGTCGTTCATGCCCGCGGCGAGACACTTCTCGCGCTCGCCCGGCAATGCATGCGCGGTGATGGCGATGATCGGCACGCGCGCGACCGCACCTGCCATCGCACGGATGCGGCGCGTCGCTTCGTAGCCGTCCATGTCCGGCATCTGGCAGTCCATCAACACGAGATCGAATGCCTCGTGCTGCACGAGCTCGAGCGCGTCGCCGCCGGCCGCGGCGATGACGCATTCATGCCCGAGGCGCTGCAGCTGGCCGAGGGCGACGAGCTGGTTCACGCTGTTGTCCTCGACGAGCAACACCCGGGCACGCGAAGCACGCGGCTGCTCTTCGGCGATGGCGATCATCGGCGACGGCGCTTCGACGGTGAGCAGGCGGGCCACGGCATCGCAGAGCTGCGTGCGCCGCACCGGCTTCAACACGAACGAGTCGATGCCCGCGGTCTGGAAGTTCACGATGTCCTGGCGCCGGCGGCCGAACGCGGTGAGCAGCAACAGGCGCGTGCGCGTCAACGCGGCGTCGCGGCGGATGGCGCGCGCGAAGCCGAAGCCATCGTCGTCGGGGAGTTGCATGTCGAAAAGGATCAGGTCGTACTTGTGCTGATACGCCGCCGCGATTCCGTCCGCCGCGGTCGTGGCTTCATCGACGGCGATGCCGGTCGCGGAGAGATGCCGCGCCACGGTCATGCGATGCACGTCGTTGCCGTCGACGAGTAACGCGCGGAAGGGCGCGAAATCCCAACGCCGCTCCGGTTCCGCGGTCTGGTCATCCTGCCGTTGCAGCGGGAGCTCGAACCAGAACGTCGAGCCTTCGCCGGCTACGCTGATCACGCCGATCTCGCCGCCCATCGCTTCGACGAGCTGCTTGGAGACCGCCAGTCCGAGTCCGCTGCCGCCGTACTTGCGCGTCGTGGAGCCGTCCGCCTGCGTGAACGGCGTGAACAGGCGCGGTTGCGCGTTCGCGGCGATGCCGATGCCGGTGTCGGTGACCAGGAAACGGAGCACCACGCGGCTGTCCTGCTGCTGCGGTTGCATGACCGTGAGCGACACCTCACCGCGGTCGGTGAACTTGATCGCGTTGCCGACGAGATTGAGCAGCACCTGGCGGATGCGGTGCGAATCGCCGCGTAACCGGCGTGCGACGTCGGACGTTGCGGACGAGCGGAACTTCAGCCGCTTCGCGACCGCGCGCGCGGCGAACTGCTCGATCACGCTCTCGATCAGATCGTCGAGATGGAAGTCCATCGCCTCGATGGTGATCTTGCCCGATTCGACGCGCGCGAGATCGAGCACGTCGTTGACGATGGCCAGCAGGGTCTCGCCGCTGGAGCGGATGGTCTCCGCGCATTCGCGCTGCTCGGGCGTGAGCGGCGTGCCGAGGAGCAGGCCGGTCATGCCCAGGACCCCGTTGAGCGGCGTGCGGATCTCGTGACTGACGTTGGCCAGGAACTCCGACTTCGCGCGCGCCGACTGCAGCGCCGCGTCGCGCGTCCGGGCCAGCTCCTCCTCGATGCCTTTGCGCTCGGTGATGTCGCGCGCGATGGCTTCGAAGCCGACGATGCGATCGGCGTCCATGACCGTGAGCACGCTTTGTCCCATCCAGATGCGCACGCCGGACTTGGCGATCATCGGAAACTCGAAGTACGTGCTCGGCGCGCGCGTCGTGAACTGGTGCCGGTAGAAGTGCGCCGCCGCTTCGCGGTAATCGGGATCGATCAGCTCGACGTAGTGACGCCCGATCAGCTCGTCCTCGTCGTATCCCGTGATGCGCGTGGAGGCGGGATTGACGTAGGTGAAGTGCCCGCGATGATCGCAGCGATAGATGATCTCGTTCGCGTTCTCGACGATGTGGCGATAGCGCGCCAGGCTCTCGCGGAGCTCCTGCTGGGTTTTTTCCGGAGGCATCGGGATGCGCGTCATTGTAGCGCCGGGGCGCGCGCCAGACGGATGGCCATGTAGGATGGCGCGGTGAGTTTCATCCGGGCACTGCGCACACTTGCGATCATCGAAGGCGTCTCGACGCTGGTCCTCTTCGGGATCGCGATGCCGCTCAAATACTTCGCCGGCTTGCCGCTGGCGGTGAGGATCGTCGGATCTCTGCACGGAGCGCTCTTCGTCGCGCTCGTGCTGATGCTGCTGTTGGCCGTGCGCAGAGTGCCGATCTCACCCGCGCTGGCGGCGGCAGGAATCGTGGCGGCGATCGTTCCCGGCGGCCCGTTCCTTCTCGACCGGCACCTGGCGCGGCACAGCGTCCCTGGTTAACGGATGCTGATCAACACGCGCGGTGGGACATCGTTCGCAAGGGTCGAGACCCACGTCACGCTCGGCTGATCCGCGGTCACGGTGACGTAGTCGACCCAGGTCGGTACCGAACCGGTGCAGGCATCCGTGCTCTTGTTCTGGAGCCGTACCTGTGTCGTGCTGTTTCCTGCGAGCTGAATGGTGGCTTCGTCGACCAGCCGGTTGTCGCATGCGCGGTGCAAGGAGAGGTGTACGGTCGCAGGCGTCGCTGCGGCGTTGTAGATCCCGACATTGTTTCGCGCCGGGTTTCCGCCGAGCGTCGTGCCGAGGTGGATCTGCTTCTGGTTCGCGGGAACGAGCGCCCGGAAGTGGGGCAGATGAATGGTCCCGTAAGCCGCCGAGCTGTCGGGCGCGGGAGGAAGTGGACAGCCATCTCCGCTTCCCGTCCCGAGATTCAGCACACCTTCGATGAGTACGCCCTCGGGGACATCCAGACGCAGCACGAACAACGGCACATCGGGCTGGTGCCAGGCGGTGTTCCGGTTCAGCGACAACGTCTGGCCGGGAGGCACGATGAGCTCGCGGTCTGGCTCGGGAATGGAGTCGGTACCGTCGCTGACCGACACGAGCCGGACCACGGCGGGAGCGGGAAGCGTATTGAGCAGGAGCGTGTCCGCCTCCCACTGCAACCCCAGGCAGGGACCGGCGAAGCCGCGGAGAACCCATGCGTCGGCAGCGAAGACGGCGCCTGAATTCGCGATCAACAGCACGACCATCAAGACGCGAAGAAGGATCATGACTTTCTCCCGGAGGGCGGGTCGGTACGCCCCCCCTACGCCGAAACGTCGCGCAACCACGTTCCCGTGGTGGTCTCATCCGCGAGCTTCACGCAGTTCCTTCCCGAGTGTTTCGCGGCGTAGAGCGCGCGGTCGGCGCTGGCCACGAGGCTTTCGGGGGAGGAGGCGGCGCGGGGGGTCATGGCGGCGACGCCGGCGCTGGCGGTCATGCGGCGGGCGCCGGGGCCGTAGGGGATGCTCAGGCGCTCGATGCCATCGCGCAGGGTTTCCGCGACGCGCACGGCGATGTCGGCGTCGACGCCGGGGAGGAGGATCGCGAATTCTTCGCCGCCGTACCGCGCCACGATCTCACCGCTGCGTTTGATCGACTCGGCCAGGAACGCGCCCACTTTGCGGAGGCAGTCGTCGCCGGCGGGATGGCCGCGGCGGTCATTGAGGTCCTTGAAGTAATCGAGGTCGAGCAGCACCAGCGCGAGCGGTTGTTCGTGACGCTTGGCGCGGTTCCATTCGTCCGCCAGCGCGCGCTCGAAGGAGCGGCGGTTGGCGATGCCGGTCAGATCGTCTTCGAGCGACAGCGCTTCGAGCTGCGTGTTCGCGGACTCGAGCAGCTTCACGGTTTCCTGCAACTCCGCGGTCTGCTCGGCCACGCGCGCGCGCAGGCGCTCGGCCTGTCGCTGCAATGTGCTCGTGCGCACGCGGATCACGCCGGCCAGCGCCGCCAGCGCGAGCAACACCAGCAGTGCATGCGCCCACGTCGTGCGATACCACGGCGGCAGGACGGTGAACGACCATCGCGTCTCGGCGCCGGTGATCATGGCCGGACCGCGCGCGCGGAGGCGGAAGGTGTAGTCGTTCGGCTCGAGCGTGGTGTAGTCGATGAACGGCTCGTCGCTCCACGCACTCCATCCGGCGTCGATCGGATCCAGACGGTACTGATACGACACACCCGGGCGATACGACACCGGCGCGAACTCGATGCGCATGCGGCGGAAGTCGTGCCGCAGTTCGGTGCCGTCCTTCACGAGCACCGTGTTCTTGCCCGCGAGGATGCGCTGGATCAGCGGCGGAGGCTGCGGCGCCGTGTTGGCCGGCACGGCGCCCGGCTCGAAACGGAACAGTCCCTTGTCGGATGCGAACCAGACCACGCCGTCCGGCATCACGCGCAGGTTCTGGATGTCCGCCGCGGTCACGGAAACGTGCGGCCTTCCCTCGCGCGCGTACGTTCCATCCGGGCGGCGCTCGAACACGCGTGGCGGCGTGGAGTTGATCCAGACGTTGCCCGTCGGATCGCCGGCCACGATGAAGAAGCCGCGCGGCGCGGTGATGTGGCCGAGGATCGGATCGGGAACGAAGCGGCCCTTGCCATCGATCTGCAGGATCTCGCCGTTCGCGCGGACGAACACCACGCGCCCGTTGACGTCGTAGACATTCATCTCGCCGCTGCCGAATTGCGTCACGCGCGGCTTCGGACCGGTGGCGCCGTCGATGCGCAGGATGCCGTTGAAGACCGAGCCCGCCCACAGCACGCCGTCGCGCTCGACGACGGTGGAGATGTCTTCCGGTGTGCCGGGCACGAGCCGTTCGTAGGTCCAGCTGTTGCCGGAGCGGCGGATGCTGGAGAGTCCCACGCCCTGCGCGATCCAGACGCGCGAAGGATCGCTTGGGGACAGCGCGAGATCGTAGACCTCGCCATCGTTTTTGACGGTGTGCTCGACGCGGCCCGCGGCGTCGACGCGATAGACGCCTTTCGTCGTTCCGACCAGCAACTCGTCATTCACTGCGCGCAGCCGCCATGCGCCTTCATCGATCCCTGCGACGCGTTGCGCGTGGCTTTCCTCGCTGATGCGATAGAGGCCGTGCGTCATCGCGGCGTAGACGCTGCCGGCGTGCCGTGCGACGTCTCCTGCTCCGCCGCGCAGGCCGAGGCGCGCGTCGAAGACGGTGACGGGAGAGACGAGATCGATGCGCACCAGCGGACCTTCCATCGCCAGCCAGAGCGAGCCGTCGCGATCGACGCGCACTTCGTTGATCAGCGCATCGGGCAGTCCCGCGTCGGCGCTGATGATCAGTTCGAACGCTCCGCTGCTCGCGTCGACGACGATCAGTCCGTGCTGGCTCGTGGTGATCACCAGCCGTCCGTCCTCGAGCAGCGTGCCGCCGCTGACGTTCTTGCCCTTCAGCCAGGCGCCGGCCTCGGGTGCCCACGGCGTCGCGGTCGTGCCGTCCAGCAGAAACAGTCCCTCATCGCGGACGCCGGTGATGACCTTTCCATCGGTGCGGCGCACGGCGAGAACGACGCGTTGTCCATCGAGTGCGACCGGCGTGATGCGATTCGTGGCGGGATCGAAACGCTGCACTCCCTGCGGGCCGCGCAGCAGTGCCGTGGCCCCCTCGGAAAGACATCCGCGCGGTCCGGTGGCGGGAACCAGCTCCGCCATCGTGCGCGCGCCTTTGTCGTCCCAGAGGAGGAGGCTTCGCTCGGTGATGAAGAGGAATCCGGCGTCGATCGCGCAGATCGCCTTCACGTCGCCGAACGCGCGTTGCGCCGGCGGAAGCTGCGGCAGGAGCGAGCGATAGACCTGGGCGCCATTCGGGGCGCGTTCGAGATAGCCGAAATCGCTGACCAGGCCAAGGGCAACGCGGCCGCGCGTGTCGGCGGCGACGGAGAGGGCGGCCTGGTCATCGGGGAGTTTCAGCAAGCGCCACCACGCGCCGTCGTACGTGACCAGTCCCTGCAGATTGCCGAAGTAGAGGATGCCGCGCGTGTCCTGGGCGATGTCGAAGCTCTGCGGCCCGGCCTTGTGGACCTCGGCGGGATAGACCGTGATTTGCGGCAGTCCGCGCTCAGCGCCTGATGTCGTGACGGTGGCGATGAGCAAGCTCAACATCAGCGACGGCAAAGCCGTGCGGCATGTGAAGCGACGCGGCAAACGGATGGACATCAGCGGAGACCCCGATGACAGTAGCACGGCGGGGGGCGTCGTGTAACCCCGCGAGGGGCGGATTCAGTGGCCCGCGTACCAGTCGTATCCGCGCTCGCCCCAGAAGTCGGCGGGGCGCACATTCGTGTAGCGGATCGTGCCGATGCGCTTGATGTTCTTGATGCCGTACTTCACCGGGATGGCCAGACGGAGCGGCGCGCCGTGGAGCGGCGGCAGCGGCTGGCCGTTCATCTCGTACGCGAGCAGCGTCTGCGGGTGGATGGCGCTCTCGAGATCGAGCCCGACGTAGTAGCCGCGATCGGGTGTCTCCAGCGACACGTACTCCACGCGATGCAGCGGCGGATACCTGGCCATCAGATCGGCGAGGCGCGCGCCCTTCCACTGCACGATCGTGGTCCAGCCTTCGATGCAGCGCAGCTCGGTGATCATCTCGTGCACGGGCAGCGCGCGGATGTCGTCCATGGTCAGCAGGAGCGGCTCCGCGGCTCCCTCGATGCGCAGGCGCCATGCGTCGAGGTCGATCGGCGTCTTCAGGCCGAGACGGCCGTTGAGACGTGCGGGGGAGACGTCGGAGGGGCGGAAGGTGGGACTGAGGCGGGCGGTGCTGAAGTAAGCGCGGGAGAGCGTTTCGTTCGCTTCCAGAACGCGGCGGAACGGCCACGCCAGTCCCTCGACGCGCGGACGCGTGCGCAGCCATTTCCACGATGCGTATCCCGCCCCGGCGGCGATGCCCATGGTCAGGAACCCGCGGCGCGTGAGGCGCTGCAGCTCTTTCGGATCATCGCTGTTCATCGACGACCTCCACTCCGATCACCATCGCGCGGAAGTTGTTCCATCCCGCGCGAATCACCTGCGCGATGTGCACGACGAAGAACACGACGTAGCCGACCGTCAGCCAGAAGTGCACGAAGCGCGCGGCCGGATAGCCGCCGAAGAGCGCCGTGAGCCACGCGAACTGGACGGGCCTGAAGATCGCCAGCCCGGTCAGCAGCGAGCCGACTCCCATCACGATCACGCCGCTGTAGGCGAGCTTCTGTGCGCCGTTGAATTTCGCCTTCGGCAGCGGACCTTTGCGGATGTGCAGGTCGTGCAGGAGCACGTTCCACGCGTCGCGCAGCGTGTGCCGGTTCGGGACGAGCTCGCGCCATTCACCGGAGACGAGCGTGTAGGCGACGTACGCGGCACCGTTGATCGCGAACAGCCACATGAAGAAGAAGTGCAGCGCCATCCCTTCGGCCAGGCGGTTGTTCACCTTCAGCGCGCGCCAGGTGGTCTGGTCCAGGTTCATCTTCACCAGCGTGAAGTCGCCGATGCCGATGCGGTACGTCGGGTACGCCCAATAGATGAGGATCCCGCTCCAGATCATCAACGCCAGGAGCGGGAAGTTGATCCAGTGAAACCAGCGGATGGCCAGCGGATGCTTCTTTTCCAGTCGGCTCATGGACCGTTGGATGCCGCGCGCACCCGCTGGTTACACCGGTGCTTACTCCCCGTCCCAGAACTGCACGCGCACGTCCTTGATGACTACCTCGTCATCCTCGGCCGGCTCGATGTAGAGGTAATCGCCGGCAATGTTCTTGCCGTCGATCGTGAACGTCTTTCCCTCGCGCGGGATGTCGAGCGAGTACATGATCACCTCGTCGTCGATGCGGATGCGCAGCTCGCCGCCGGCGCGCGTGCCGATGTCGTCGCGCGCGTAGAAGCGGAGCGATTCCACCGGACGGCCATCGAGCTCGATGCGGATGCGCGCGCGGCGTCCGCCGCATTCATCGCCGCCGATGCAGCCGCCTTCGTGCGAGATCTCGCGGCGTCCGCCGCGGCCACCGCCTTCGCCGCGTCCGCGCCGTCCGTACAGCACTTCGATGTCGCTGACGTTCACTTCGTCGTCGTTGGCGGTCTGGATGATGAGCTTCTGTCCGTAGACATTGTCGACGTCGATCTCGTGCCGTTTTCCGGCGCGCTGCACGTCGATGTACCAGCCGATCTGCTCGTCGTCGATGCGCACGGACAGCTTGCCGTCGGCGCGCGTGCCGATGTCGTCCTTCGCGTAGAAGCGGACGCCGATCACCGGGGCCTGTTCGAGCGCGATGGTGATGCGGTTGCCGTTCTTGCGGCACTCGGCGCCGCCGATGCACATCCCTGCGCGCGGGTAGGCGCGCCATCCGCCGCCGCTGCTGCCACCGCCCGGACGTCCGCCCCCGCCGCCCGGACGACCCCACTCGCCGTCGCGCGGGATGCGCCGGCGCTCGCGTGAGTAGAGGACCGAGATGTCGCTGATCTGCACTTCGTCATCGGTGGCCGCTTCGAACACGAGATAGCGGCCGGTCAGCTCATCGACATCGACGGTGAAGACCTGGCCCTTGCGGGGGATGTCGATGTGGTTGTCGACGGTATTGCCGTCGATCTTGACGCGCAGCACGCCCTCGGCTTTGGTGCCGATCTGATCGTGCGCGTTGAAACGAACGGCGAGAACCGGTTTGTCCTCGAGCTCCACGCGCAGCCGGCGCTCGCGGCAGGTGCTTCCGCCGATGCAGCCGTTCTGGCTAGACGGCTTCCAGTCGCCGTTCGCGCGGCGATCCTGGGCCGCGGCCAGCGTGGAAACCGTGAGGAGCATGAGGACGATGATTACGCGACGCATGTGTGAAACCTCCGTGCGCCGATTCTATGCGGTCGGCGCGCCTGAAAATACGGGCGGAAACGAGGGGTTTTCGGTGATGCGTGTCATCGGCGCGGGACGTTCGCGTCACGACGAGTAGGCAGTGCTCACCTTTACGGCGCGCCGCCACGCCTCGATTTTCGCCGCGCGTTCCGTTGCGCTCATGCGCGGCTCGAACGTGCGATCGACTTCGATCTCGCCGACGTCCAGTCCCGCCAGCGCGGCGGCGCCGAGGGCCGTCACTTCGGTAACGCGGCCGCGGACCACCGGGATGCCGGCGAGATCGGCCTGCATCTGCATCAACAGATCGTTCGTCGCCGCGCCGCCGTCGACGCGAAGCTCGGAGAGCGCCATGCCGGAGTCGGCGCGCATCGCCTCCAGCACGTCGACGGTCTGCAGTGCGATGGATTCGAGCGTCGCGCGTGCGAGATGCGCTTTCGTCGCGCCGCGCGTCAGGCCGACGATGGTGCCGCGCGCGTAGGCGTCCCAGTGTGGTGTGCCGAGGCCGGTGAAGGCGGGGACGAAGACCACGCCGTTCGTGTCGGGGACGGACGCGGCCAGCGGCCCGATCTCCGCGGCGGATTGGATGATGCCCAGACCATCGCGCAACCATTGCACGGCGGCGCCGGTGACGAAGATGCTGCCTTCCAGCGCGTATTGCACCGGATCCTCGCCGAGCTTCCACGCGATCGTGGAGAGCAGGCCGTGCGATGACGTCACCGCCGTCCCGCCGGTGTTCATCACCACGAACGAGCCGGTGCCGTACGTGTTCTTGGCCATGCCGGCGCGCGTGCAGCGCTGGCCGAACAGCGCGGCCTGCTGATCGCCCGCGATGCCGGCGATCGGAATGCCGGCCGGGATCGGCAGCCCTTCCGCGGTCTCGGCGACCTCGCCGCGAGAGCTGCGCACTTCGGGGAGCAGCGATCGCGGGATGCCGAGGATCGAGAGCAACTGGTCGTCCCACTGAGAACGATGGATGTCGAAGAGCAGCGTGCGCGAAGCGTTGGTGACGTCGGTGACGTGCGTCCGTCCGCGCGTCAGATTCCAGATCAGCCAGGAGTCGATCGTGCCGAAGGCGAGGTCGTGATCGTGCGGCACGTTCCGCAGCAGCCAGCGCAACTTCGTGCCGGAGAAATACGGATCGAGCAGCAATCCGGTGCGCGCGCGGAACAATGCCTCGTGTCCTGCGGCGCGCAGCGCATCGCAGTCGCCCGCCGTACGGCGGTCCTGCCAGACGATGGCGTGATGCACCGGCTGGCCGGTGGCGCGATCCCATAGAACGGTGGTCTCACGCTGATTGGTGATGCCGATTGCCGCGATACGAACGCCGGGCACTTTCGCGATGCATTCCGCCGCGACTTCGATCTGGGTGCGCCAGATCTCCGCGGCGTCGTGCTCGACCCAGCCGGGCTGTGGATAGAACTGCCGGAACTCGCGTTGCGCGACGGCGAGAATGCCGCCGCGCGCGCCGAAGAGGATTGCGCGCGAGCTGGTCGTGCCCTGGTCGAGCGCGAGGATGGCGTTAGCGTCGTGTTCGTTTCGCGTCATTGCGATGTCGTTTTGTGCACCATGATCTTCAATGCACTGGCCGTCAAATGGCCATTGCGGGTAACGCAATCCTGACGGCGTTCTGAGGAATTTTATTAGCCGTTTGTGCGATCATCGGCCCATGCTTCGACGTGGATTCGCGGTTGTCGTGTGCGCGCTGATCGCATTTGCGCAGCCTCTGTTTGCGGGCTCGACCGGGACTACGGCGTTGCACACACCGCAGGGCAGCTCGGCCGGAACGCCCAATGGCGACTTCGTTTCCGACGATGACGCCGGCGCGCTGAACACCTTCTATCGCTATTTCATCGAAGTGCCGGCCGGTACGACGCGCGTGGTGGTCGACCTCTACGACGCCGACATCGGCATGAGCGCCGCCGAAGCGAACCTCGGGCGCGACCGCAACCGCGGCGGCTATGACTCTTCGGTCGCGTACAGTCTGCTCAATCCCGGCGGCACCGCAGTGTCGACGCGATTCACCACCGGCAACAATGCCGGTCCCACCGGCGCGGACGGTGCGTGGCTGAATTTCTTCACCGGCACCGGCAACAACGTGCTCGATCAGTTCGGCACGAACGCCTATTCGAACGACAACGGCAACAACAGCTGGTCCACGAACTGGGTGGAGAGCGACGGCGGTGGCGGCGGCGCGACCGGCGGTGCGGTTCGCGTCACGGGTGGTGATCTGCGGATCACCGACGGAGTGGCCGGGACGCCGAACATCTACCGCGAGGCCGACCTGCTCGGCAGCCCCGGTCTGAACATGGGGATGGCCTTCCTTACGTTCGACTACACGACCTCGGGCAATCTCGAAAACACCGACCAGATCAGCGTGCAGATCTCCGGCAACGGTGGCGGCAGCTACACCACGCTGGACACATTCGCGAACGACTCGTCCGGCACGGCCAGCTACGACATCACAGACTTCATCGCCAACAATACCCGCGTGCGTTTCGTCGTCGCGGGCGGCCTCGGCGGCACCGAGTTCTTCTACTTCGACAACGTGCAGATCTCCGATGGTCCGGTCACCGCGGGTCATTGGGAACTGCGGATCGACATGGGCGCGGTGGACGACATCAACGGGATCGGCATCCGCGCGCACGATGGCGACACGACCTCCGGCGGTACGGAGCTGAACGTCTACGGCGAGTCGATGCTGTCGCTCGGCGTCAATCCCGACGGCTCGGGCGGAAACACGCGCAGCTACACGCTTTACCCGTGGGTGACGTCCGGCTGCACGATCACGCAGAACGACTTCGACCGCGACACGGACGGCGGTAACACCGGCAGCGTGCAGTACACCAGCCGGACCGGAGCCTTCACCCAGACGTTCAACAGCGGGACGCTGTCGACCGACGACAATTGGAACAGCGACTCTCTCGCAAACTACACGAGCAGCTTCTACGCAACCGACTACGGCATCTGGACGCACGCCTCGTCGATCAGTACGTACATCAACACCAGCGGCAATTACGAGACGATGTACGTCGGCAATTACCTGACGGCCGGAGGCACGCCGACGATGAATCCGATCGTCTCCGGCGGCTTCCCGGCCACGTCGCGGATCTACCTGCCGACCGATGCCGGCGGCGCTCCGCCCAAACCGTATCTGCAGCAGTACCTGACCGCCATCAACGGCCCGCAGCCGGCTCCCGCGCTCGGCGTCCCGCGCAGCTACACCGTGACGGTGGTGGTCGTGAATCCAACGCCGCACCCGATCACGTTCAGCGGCGCGAACACCGTCATCGCCAACGTGCCCGCGGGCGTCGGCGTGACGTACCAGGACGGCAGCACCGTCAGCCAGGGCAGCGTGACCGGCGAGCCCGCCATCGGCGGTACGGGCAACGTGACCTGGAATCCGGGCGCGCTTGCAGCGGGCGATACCGCTGCTCTCTCGTACAACATCACCGTCACTCCCGCTGCCGCGACGACGAGCGTCACCGGCACGCCCGCGTCCGGCAACGGCACGCGCGCGACCTACGTCGACGAAACGGGCAACACGACGCAGGCGCGCGCGACCTACCGCCTCGGCGGTCTCTGTCAGCTGAGCGTCGTCGTGGGACTGGCCACGGAAGTGCTGCTCTCGTCGTTCGACGTCGACGATCGCGGACACGTGGCGTGGGCGACCGCGTCGGAAGCGGGAACGGTCGGCTTCAACCTCTATCGCGAAGACGGCACGAAGGTGAACGACTCGCTCATCCCCGCCGGCCGCGGGCGCTATGAGATCGACGACCGCTCGATGGCGCAGCGCTACATCCTCGAGGAGATCACCGCCAGCGGTAAGGTGAACCGCTACGGACCGGTTGCGTCGATGCGCCGCCTCGGGCCGGATGTCGTCGAGAAGACGGAGCGTCGTCCGGCGCGCCTGAAAGCCTCGGCGGACGCAAACGTCTCCGCCGACGCCGCCGTGAAGGCCGCGGCCGTGATGGTCGGCGTGCGCGAGACCGGCATCGTGCGTGTGCCGTACTCGGAACTGGCGTCGCGGCTCGGCAGTACAGCCGACCGCATCGCGAAGTCCGCGGTGCGAGGGCAGCTCGCGGTCTCCACCTCCGGCCAGCCGATCGCTTACACGACGGCGCTCGATGGCATCCTCTTCTTCGGCGAGAAGGCGAAGTCGCTCTACTCGAACGAGCGGATCTACCGCATCGAGAACGGCAAGGGCACGCTCATGCCGTCCTTGCCGGTACCGCCGGCGAACGACAGCCTCTCGGTGTTCATGACCAAGGTCGATGCGGAGACCGATGCGTTCGCCGCGACGGTGCTTCCGCTCGATCCGGAAAGCGACTACTGGTTCTGGGAGTACGTCGTCAGCGGCGATGCGTCGGTCGGCCGCCGCACGTTCACCATCGACGCTCCCGACGTGGCCAGCGCATCCGGCGCGAAGCTGGACGTGCGGCTGCAGGGCGCGCTCGCCGGCGCCGCGCACACGGCGCGTGTGAAGGTCAACGGGGTGCCGGCCGGTGACGTCACGTGGGGCTCGCTCGATGACGAGACCGAGACGCTGCTGCTTCCCGATGGCGTGCTCGTCGAAGGTCCGAACCAGGTGGAACTCGAAGGCGTGCTCGCAGCGGACGCGGCGTTCGACATCTTCTACATCGACGGATTCGCGTTGCGTTACCAGCGTTACGCGCGGCCTCTTGCCGGCGCGTCGGCCCGTTCGCTCGAAGCCAACGTGACGGCGTCCGTGACCTCCGGTCCGTTTGCCACCGAGCCGCTCGTGCTGGACATCACCCAGCGCCGCACTCCGGTGATCCTCACCGGCGGCGTGTACGCGGGCGGCAACGTTTCGCTGAAGCTGCCGACGCTGACGAAGACCGTGTTCGTGGCGGATGGATACGTCACGCCTTCCTCGTATCGCTCGGCGGTGGAGACGTCGTACAAGAACATGAAGGCGGATTACGTCGTGATCGCGCCGCCTGCACTGCGCACCGGTGCCGAGGCGCTGGCGTCGCTGCGGCAGTCGGAAGGATTGCGGACCGAGGTGGTCGATCTGCAGCAGATCTACGACACCTTCGGCCACGGAGAACCGACGCCGCATGCCATCCGCGAGTTCATCGACACCGCGTTGAAGCTCAATCCGAAGATGCCGCCGCGTTACGTCGTCCTCGCCGGAACCGGCACGTTCGACTACCGCGGCATCGTGCAGGAGCCGGGACCGGTGCCGCCGCTGATGATCACCACCAGCGACGGCCTGTTCGCGTCCGATTCGGCGATCGCGGACACGAACAATGACGGCATCCCGAATGTCGCCATCGGCCGCATCCCGGTCTTCACCAATGCGGAATTGCTGGCGTACGTCGACAAGTTGCGCGAGCACACCGCGGCGGCGGACGACGATCCGATCGTGTTCACCGCCGATGCCGCGGACGGAATGACCGACTTCGCGATGGCCAGCGACGAGGCGGCGCAGCCGCTGGAGACGCGTCCGAGCGAACGCCTGCACATCGGCGAAGTCGGCGCGCAGGCCGCGCGCGACGGTCTGCTGGCGATGTGGCAGGACGGGACGCCGCTGGTGAGCTGGGTCGGCCACGGCGGACTCGATCAGCTGGCGCTGTCGGGCTTCCTCACCGCCGGAGACGCGCCGTCGCTGTCGTCGGATGGCCGTCTGCCGGTGCTGGTGGCGATGACGTGCACGATCAATCGATTCGAGATCAGCGGGCTGGCCGAGCCTCTCGGCGCAGCGCTCACGCGCGAGCCGAACGGCGGCGCGCTGGCGGTGTGGTCCGCTACCGGACTCTCCAATCACGAGCATGCCCGCGAGTTGCAGAGGACGTTCATGCGGTTGGCCGCAGCGAAGCCGCAGTTGCGCGTGGGCGACCTGATCGTCCAAACTCTGGCCGCGCACGACAGCGACACGGCGGGCATCTATGTGCTGCTCGGGGATCCCGCCATCACGCTGCGCTTGCCGAAGGAGATCGTGAATGGCGGAACGCCCGTTCCAACCGGAGAATGACGCACCCGTAGTACGGAGGCCGTACTCGCCGCCGCGCATTCTCTCGCGCGAGCCGCTCGAGGCCATGGCCGCCATCTGCCGGCCGACCCCGCCCGCGAAGGCCAACGCGGGCGCCTGCCCGATGGGCCCGGTCAACTCGTAGCGGCCGGGTTCCAGCCTTCTCCCCCTCGTGAGGGGGAGAAGGTGCCGGGAATGAGGGGACTAGACGAGCCGATTTGCGGGTTCCTGAGAACCGTATGCACCCGTTTTTGACGGTTGCGCTCTAAACTGCCACAGTTGAGAGAGATGCAGTACCCCTTCGTCCGGGTGCTGCGCGGTCCGGGTCCGAGAACCAGAGGGAGACCAGATGCATCGTCGAGTTGCGCTCGTCGCAGGATTGCTTTTCGTGTTGTTGGCTGCCGGCGCCCAGGCGCAGACGTGCGATCAGGTGTCTCCGCCGACGCTCTGCATCGATCCGATCAGCTGGAACGTCATCGGCCTGGACAGCAACAAGGCGCTGGCGCCGAACACTGACGGTCCCGACACGTTCATGGTCGGCGCGCGCGGGTGCAACACCGGCACGACCACGCTGACCGGCATCGTGGCCACGTACAACACGGTCGGAGCGGTCAATCCGTACATCAATCTCGCCGACAACTCCACCATCAACGTCCCCGAGATCCGTCCCGGGCGCTGCGAAGACTTCTACTTCAACGGTCAGATCACGCGCGTGAACGCCGCGTACTTCACCTCGCAGGGCTACACGGTCACGGTCACGAGCGGCGCGCTCTCGGCGGTCACGCCGTCCAATCGCTCGCTGTACATCGAGAAGCTGAACTCCCAGAACCGCAACACCGTCTCCGGCCTGACCGGACCGACGTCGCTGCAGGTCGGCGGCATCTACACCTTCAACGTTCTGTGGAGCACCGCGCCGGGCGGCTACGAGCAGCTCGAGCACTTCGTCAACCTGACCAACACCAGCTTCCGCCTGCTGTCGTCCTACTCGGTCTACGACCAGCCGGCCGCCGCGACGAACACGACCATCTATGCCGATGCCTGCGGCTGGGACAACGACACGCTCTCGCCGACGTATCGCTCCTGCATCGGCCCTCCGGACTATCCGGGCGGCAAGACCGGCGGCAACGTCAACACCTACTTCACCGTGCAGATCCTCGGCGCTACGCCGATTTCCGGCGCGCAGCTCCGCGCGCTGATCTACGATTTCTCCGGCTCCAGCTATCACTACAACACCGACTACAACTCCGGCGTGAACGGCCTCACGGTGAGCGCTGCTGCCGCCGCGGACCTGCAGGTCACGATCGCCGACTCACCCGATCCGGTACTCTACGGCGGCACGATCACCTACACCGGCACCGTCACCAACGCGGGACTGAGCCCGGTCACCACCACCGATGGCGGCGCGCTGAAGATCCCCATTCCGCCGGATACGACGTTCAGCTCCATCAGCATGCCGGGATGGACGTGCGGTCTCGCCTCCGGCGTGGTGACCTGTACGCCCAACTCCACGTTCGCCTCGGGCATGAGCGCCAACTACACGCTGGCCGTGGTGGTCGACGCCGACACCATCGTCGGCACGATCATCCCCGCGACGGCCTCGATCTCCTCGAATCACGAAGACCCGACGCCGTCGAACAACATCGCCAGCACGACCACCGTGGTCGCCTCTGCGCTGCAGGTCGATCTCTCGATCACCAACACCGTTCCGCCGGTGGTCGTGCAGGGGAGCGCGTTCACGTTCACCCAGACCGTCACGAACGCCGGTCCGACCACCGCGGCGAATCCGACGTTCGTCACGCAGGTGCCCGCCGGCAGTACGTTCGACTCCATCACCACGCCGAGCCCTGACTGGACCTGCAGCGGTCCGGTCGCGGGCGAAGTCACCTGCACGCGCGCGACGCCGCTGGCCGTGAACGAGTCGGCGGTGTTCAGCCTGAATCTGACCGCGACCGGCGCAGTCGGATCGAACCTCAGCAGCCAGGCCTACACGCAGACCACGACGTCGGAGCCGTACACGGCGAACAACGTCGCCACCGCGAGCACGAACATCATCGCCGCGAACACCGCCGACGTGGCCATCACCGTCAGCGACTTCCCGGATCCGGTGGTCCCCGGCGAAAGCATCCTCTATGCGCAGACGGTGACGAACAACGGCGTCATCCCCGCCCAGAACGTCACGGTCTCGTTCCCGACGCCGCCCAATACGACCTATTCGTACATCGACTTCCCGGTCGGCTGGAGCTGCAGCACCTGGCCCGCGCCCGGAACGCCGACGCCCGGCTCCGCGGGCACCATCACCTGCACGAAGGCCACGCCGCTGGCAGTCGGTGAAACGGCCAGCTTCCCGCTCACGGTGAGCGTGAACGCGGCCACTCCCATCGGCACGATCATCAACTACACGGCCACGGTTGCGACGACCACGACGGACTCGATCGCATCGAACAACACCTCGTCCGCCTCGACGCTGGTCGGCTCCGCCACGAACGCGGACGTGCAGATCGTGAAGACGGTCTCCGCGAATCCGGTGCGCACGGCCGACAACCTGGTCTACAACCTGCGCGTCCAGAACAACGGTCCGGCGACGGCGACGAACGTCGTGGCCACCGATCCGCTCCCGACGAACCTCACGTACGTCTCCGCGGTCACCTCGCGGGGCAGCTGTTCGTACAACGGCGGCACGCGCACGATCTCCTGCGCCGTCGGCACGCTCACGCACGGGCAGGTCGCGGCGATCACCGTGCGCGTGACCGTCGACGCCGCGGCCGCATCGTCGACGATCAACAACACCGCCACGACGTCCGCGACACAGACCGACCCGGTGCTGAGCAACAACACGTCGGCGGCGCCGGTGACGGTGCTGTCCGCCACCGCCGCGACGATGCTCACCTCGAACGCCACGCAGCAGGGCAACACCGTGGACCTGCGCTGGAACACGTCGTGGGAGCGCGACAACCTCGGATTCAACATCTATCGCGAGCACGGCGCCGCGCGCGTGCGCGTAAACGCGTCGCTCATCGCCGGCTCGACGCTCGTGGCCGGAACCGAAGTGCCCGCGGGCTTCTCGTATCGCTGGACCGACCGCCGTCCGGTGCCGGGCGCGATTTACTGGATCGAGAGCGTCGATCTCGACGGCACGCGCAAGATGCACGGTCCGGTGGTCGCGAAGCTCGGATCGCAGAACGCGGCCCGATCGATCTCTTCGCAGTCCGCCGACTCACCGACCTTCGCACAGTTGAATGCGCGCGCGTCGTCGCAGGCCATGATCGCGACCGAGGCCACCACGACGCCGAAAGGAATTTCCGACGTCACGCTGGCGCGGCAGTTCGAGCTCGCCGGCCAGCCCGCGGCGAAGATCCTCGTCTCGCGCGAAGGGTATTACCGCATCACCCGCGCGCAGCTCATCGCCGCAGGCTTCGATCCGGGAACCAACGCGCGATCGCTCGCGCTCTACGTCGACGGTCAGGAGATGCCGATCGCCGTCAGTGAGAGCGGAGACGTGATCGAGTTCTACGCCATCGGCATGGACTCGACGTACTCCGGCTCGCGTACGTACTGGCTCATCGCCGGGAACGGCAGCGGTCTGCGCTTCCGTCCGAAGGCGAAAGCCAAAGGCGCGCCGCTGGCCGCGCAGAGCTTCCCGTACACGCTCGAGCGCAAGGAGCGCTTCATCTTCTTCGGCGCGCAGGCCGGCGCGACGGACCGCGACAGCTTCTACGGCTCGGTCATCTACTCGGATCCGACCACGCAGAGCTTCGAGGTGTCGAACCTCGCCGCCAATGGCTCGGTGATCCTCACTGTCGCCGCACAAGGCGCGACGCTCACGAATCACAAGGTCCGCGTAACGCTCAACGGCGCGCCCGTCGGCGACATCGAGTTCTACGGCCAGGAAGCCGGGAAGGCCACGTTCACGCTGCCGGTCGCGGCGATCCGCGCCGGACGCAACGACGTCGTCCTGGCTGGAACCGCGAGCGGCTTCGATGTTTCGTTCGTCGACTATCTCCAGCTCACGTATCCGCACACGTATGCGGCCGACGCCAACGCATTGCGGTTCCCCGCCACCGGCTCGCGTGAAGTGACGGTGTCCGGCTTCTCCAGCTCCGACATCCGCGTGCTCGACGTCACCGATCCGCTGCAGCCGGAGGAAGTGGAGTCGCGTGTGGTCGCGAGCGGCGGCGGCTACTCGCTGGCGGCCATTCCCCACAGCGCGGGCGAGCGCGTGCTGTACGCAACGACCATCGGCGCCGCGGCGCCG
>CAMPKJ010000038.1 GCA_946887105.1 uncultured Acidobacteriota bacterium
CGAGCAGCGTGAGGCGTGGATCGGCCGCGTCGTGGCCAAGGCGCGGGAGCGGTGGGGTGAGCTCGATGCGGTGCGCGTCGCGGCGCTCGTCGACGAGGCGCGCACGCATCTTCCGGAAGGATCGTTCCAGGTCGACGGCTGCGTGGTCACGGTCGGGAACGTGTCGTTCGACAACAGCTTCGAGGCGCGGTCGCGGCGGCGCGAGCCGGAGTGGCGGAACGCGCTCGGCGGGATGTACACGCCATGAGCGACGCCGCGGGACGCATCATCGAGATCTCCGGCTGGGTCGTGCGCGCGCGCGCCACGTCGCCGCTGGCGCTGCGGGAAGTCGTACTCGTCGGAAACGAGCGCCTGATCGGCGAAGTGGTCGGGCTCGAGCGCGACGCAGTGACCATCCAGGTCTACGAGGAAACCGAAGGTGTGGCGCCGGGCGATCCGCTGTACGCCACCGGCCAGCCGCTTTCGATCGAGCTCGGTCCCGGCCTCCTCGGCGGCGTCTTCGACGGCGTGCAGCGGCCGTTGCGGAGACTGGCGGACGCGGAGGGAGACTTCGTCGGCCGCGGCACGCGCCTGCCCGCGCTCGATCGCGAAACACTGTGGGACTTCGCGCCCGCGATCCAATCGGGACAGACGGTGTACGAAGGCGACCTCCTCGGCCAGGTGATGGAGACGCCCGCGCTCGCGCATCCGATCCTCGTACCTCCGGGAATCAACGGGACCGTGCAATGGATCGCCGCGGCAGGACCGCGCCGCGTGGCCGATCGCATCGCGCTGCTCGACAGCGGGCGCGAGCTGACGATGCTGCAAACGTGGCGCGCGCGCGTGCGCCGTCCGGTGCGCGAGAGTCTCGTGCCCGATGCGCCGCTGATCACGGGACAGCGCGTGCTGGACACGTTCTTCCCGCTCGCGCGCGGCGGAACGGCGGCGATGCCGGGCGGTTTCGGCACCGGAAAAACAGTCACGCAGCATCAGCTCTGCCGCTGGGCGGAGGCGGACGTGATCCTCTTCGTCGGCTGCGGCGAGCGCGGGAACGAGATCACGCAACTCGTCGATGAACTGCCGCGGCTCGTCGATCCGCGCACGCAACGGCTGCTCGCGGAGCGCAGCATCCTGATCGCGAACACGTCCAACATGCCGGTGTCGGCGCGCGAGGCGTCGCTCTTCACCGGGGTCACGATCGGCGAGTACTACCGCGATCTCGGCTTCGACGTGCTGCTGCTGGCAGACTCGATCTCGCGCTGGGCGGAAGCGCTGCGGGAGATCTCCGGCCGCCTCGGCGAGATGCCGGCCGAAGAAGGCTATCCGCCGTATCTCTCCAGCGCGCTGGCATCGTTCTTCGAGCGCGCCGGCCCTGTGGTGACGCTTTCCGGCGGGCGCGGATCGCTGACCCTCATCGCCGCGATCTCTCCTCCGGCCGGCGATCTCACCGAACCGGTGACGCGGCATGCCGGCCGTTTCGTGCGCACGTTCTGGACGCTCGACCGGCAGCTCGCCGCGGCGCGCGTCTTTCCGGCGGTCAGCACGCGTGCGTCGTACAGCGAGGTCTCCGCGGGCGTGCGGAATTGGTGGTCGGAGCGCGTGTCACCGCAGTGGGCGGAGACGCGCGAAGAGGCGATGAAGTTCCTCGAGGAAGCGTCTCTGATCGAGGAGACCGCGCGACTGGTGGGGATCGATAGCCTGCCGGAGCGCGAGCGCTTCGTGCTCCGCCTCGCGGATGCGTTCCAGGAAGGCTTCCTGCAGCAGAACGCATACGACGCCGTCGACGCCTGCTGCGCGCCGGCGCGGCAGTTCGAGCTGCTCGAGGCGTTCATGCGCGTGCGGCGGGAAGGGAAGGACGTCGACTTTTCCGCGCTGCAGCGCATGAAGATGGGAGCGGCGTCATGACCACCGCCGGCCTGGAGCGGCGCGGCCTCACGGAGCTGCGTGGATCGCTGGCCTTCATCGAAGGCGTCGAGGGCGTGGCGTTCCACGAGCTCGTCGACCTGGTCGGCTCCGACGGCGAGACGCGTCCGGCACGCGTGCTGTCGACGACCGAGCGCGGCGCGATCGTGGAGGTCTTCGGCGTCACCGACGGCCTGAAGCTCGAAACCTCGCGCGTGCGATTCCACGGCCGGCCGATGCGCTTCGGCGTCGGCCCGGAGCTCCTCGGCCGCGTCTTCGACGGTCTGGGACGGCCGCGCGACGCGCTCCCGCCGCCGGTCTGCGTGGAGCGCCGTCCGATCGGAGGCTCGCCGATCAATCCGACACGCCGCGCGTACCCGCGCGATTTCCTGGAGACCGGCATCTCCGCGATCGACGCGCTCGACAGCATCGTCCTCGGGCAGAAGATCCCGATCTTCACCGAGTCGGGTCTTGCGCACGACCAGCTGACGATGCAGATCCTCCGGCAGGCGCGGGTGCCGTCGCTCGGCGACGCCGCGGAGAAGTTCGCGGTGGTCTTCGTGGCCCTCGGCCTGCCGCGCGATACGGCCGCGCGCTATCTCGACGCGCTGCAGACGAGCGGCTCGCGCGGGCGCGTGATCGCGTTCCTCAATCTCGCCGACCATCCCACCGCCGAACGCCTGATCACGCCGCGGCTTGCGTTGACGGCGGCGGAGTACCTGGCCTTCGACGCCGGCTATCACGTGCTGGTCGTGCTGCACGACATCACGAACTACGGCGAGGCGCTGCGCGAGATCTCCGCCGCGCGCGGCGAAGTGCCGAGCCGCAAGGGTTATCCGGGATATCTCTACAGCGATCTCGCTTCGCTGTTCGAGCGCGCCGGACGCATCACCGGCCGTCCCGGATCGATCACGCAGATCCCGATCGTCACGCTGCCGTCGGGCGATCTCAGCCATCCGATTCCGGACCTCACCGGATATGTGACCGAGGGACAGATCGTGCTCGATCGCGACATCGCGCGCCGCGGCATCTATCCGCCGATCGCGGTGCTGTCGTCGCTGTCACGGCTCATGTCCGACGGCATCGGCGAGGGACGCACGCGCGACGATCACCCCGACGTTGCGAAGCAGCTCTACGCCGCCATGGCGCGTGTCGAACGCGCGCGCGGGCTGGCGTCGATCATCGGCGTCGACGAGCTGACGGAGAACGAGCGGACGTATCTCCGCTTCGGCGAGCGATTCGAGCGCGAGCTGGTCGGGCAGCGCGGCGACGAGGCGCGTACGATCGCGCAGACGCTCGACCGCGCCTGGAGCGTGCTACGCGAGCTGCCGCGGGCGGACCTGACGCGCGTGCGCGACGCGGTGCTGGAGAAGTACTTCACGCCATGATCGGAGCGGCCACGCGTTCGCGTCTGTTCGAGCTGCGCCGCGACCGTGCCGCGGCACAGCGCAGTGCGGAGTTGCTCGATCGGAAACGCGAGGTGCTCTTGCGGGAGATCGCGCGCCGCGACCGAGTGCGCGATGAGTTGCGCAACGTCGTGACGATGCACTACGCCGAGGCGTACCAGCGCTTGCGCATCGCACGCGTGGAGCTGGGCCTGCGCGGCGTCGAGGCGGCCGGGCTCGCACAACCGGCGCGGCACGCCATCGAATCTCGCGAGACGTCGGTCATGGGCGTGCGCATCCCGCAGCTCTCCGCAGCCGTCGGTCCGTATCGCGCGTTCTACGGCGCGGCGGCGACGGCGGAATCGCTCGATGAATGCGGCGCCGCGTTCACGGCGCTGCTCCCGCACATCGTCGCGCTGGCGCAGGAGGAGTTGGCGGTGGTGCGGCTGTCGCTGGCGATGAAGAAGACCACCAAGCTCCTCAACGCGCTGCAGAAGGTGGTCCTGCCAAGGATCGAGAGCGACATCCGCGCGATCGTCGACGGCATCGAGGAGGATGAACGGGACGAAGCCGTCCGGCGGCGCGTCGCACGTACGCCCGATCACACGACGGTGTGACGATCGTCAGCGTTCGCGGCTCGCCTGAACGCCACATTGAACGTCAGGAGGTTGCCATGCGCAGAAAACTGTTCTGGCTCGGTTGGATCGTTCTCTTCGCGCTGCCGGTCATCTATGGCATTCAGATCTTCATCACGCGGGACCTTCCAGCGGTCGAGCCGTGGAAGTGGGCGATCCTCTTCGCGGCGGTCGTGCTGATCTACTTCTCGCGCAACACGGACGACGTGCTGAAGCATCACGTCATCTGACGTCAGTTCACGGACAGCGGGAGCTCGATGCGGACGGCGGTTCCGGCGCTCGGCAGACTATCCACGGACAGCACGGCGCCGATCGATTGCGCGCGCTCGTGCATCGTGGTCAGGCCGAAGTGCGCGAAAACGCTGGGGCCGTCCGCGGTCCGCGCCAGTCCGACGCCGTCGTCGGTGACGGTGATGAGCAGCTTGCCGGGGCGTCGCTGCACCTCGACCTTCGCGGACGTGGCCTGTGCGTGTTTGCGAACGTTCGTGAGCGACTCCTGAATGATGCGCACGAGCTGGAGCTCGATCCTGCCGGTCACGACGAGGTCTCCATCGACGACGAGCTCGGTCGCGATCCCGGTCTGCTCGCGCCAGCGGTCGACGTACTCGCGCAGGACGTCCTCGAACGAACGTGACGGCTCGGGCAGCGTGCGCAGATCGACGATGGCCTGCCGCACGTCGGCGTGCGCCTCGCGCGCGGCGCCGACGAGCTCGTGCAGCTGGTTGATGCCTTCTTCCCTCTCGTCGCGGCGGAGGTACTGGATCGCCGCCTGTGCCTTCGTGTTCACGTAGCCGAGGACCTGGGCCACGCCGTCGTGAAGCTCGTGCGCCATGTGCAGGCGCTCGCGCGCCACGGCCAGATCGGCGGCCTGACGGTGCAGATAGGCGTTGTCGATGGCGATCGAGGCCTGCGTGGCGAAGCGCTCCAGCGTCTCCTCGTCGCTCTCCGTGAACGGCGCGCCGCTCTCCTTCTCGCTGAGATAGAGATTCCCGGCGAACGGTCCTTTGCACGTGAGCGGCACCGCCAGCAGCGAGTGCATCGTCGGGTGATTGGGCGGGAAGCCGTGCGACCGCGAATCCTTGCCGATGTCCGTCAGCCGCAGCCGCTCGCCCTCGCGCAGCACCACGCCGAGAAGTCCGTGGCCGACCGGCGGCGGCCCGATCCGCGCCCGTTCCTCGGCGGAGATGCCGGACGTGATGAACGCCTGGATGGAACCGTCGTCGTTCACGACGGAGAGCGCGCCGTAGCGCGCGCCGGCCAGATCGCGCGCCCGGCCAACCACCTTGTCGAGCACCGCCTCGAGCGAGAGCTCCGCGGTGACGTCCAGCCCCGCGGCGTGCAACGCCAGCAGTTCCCGGTTCTGCCGTTCGGCGCGGCTGTGGAGGTCGGCGTTGTCGATGGCGATGGAGGCATGCACCGCGAAGCGCTCCAGCGTTTCCTCGTCGCGTTCCGTGAACTCTGCGCCGCTCTCCTTCTCGCTGAGATAGAGGTTGCCGACGAACGGACCCTTGCAATTGACCGGCACCGCCAGCAGCGAGCGCATCTCGGGATGGTTGGGCGGGAAGCCGTGCGATCGCGGATGGCTGCCGATGTCGGCGACGCGCAACCGTTCGCCTTCGCGCAACACCACCCCGAGCAGACCGTGGCCCACCGGAGGCGGTCCGATGCGCGCGCGCACTTCATCGCTGATCCCCGAGGTGATGAACGCCCGGATCGAGCCGTCGTCGTTGACGACCGACAGAGCGCCGTAGTGCGCGCCGACCAGCGCGCGGGCGCGGTCGATGACCTTCTGCAGCACGACGTCCAGCGATAACTCGGCGGTGACGTCGACTCCCGCGCCGTGCAGTGCCAGCAGCTCTTCGTTCTGCCGCTCCAGCCGGCGTTGCATCCGCCCGATCGCGCGGAGCATGAACAGCGAGATGGTCAGGAGGACGGCGCCGACGACGGCGTCGAGCAGGATCCTGCTCGTCAGCGAGGTCGCGCCGATCGCGTACAGCCGCACGAGGTCCAGAAGCGCGACCAGGAGCACGGCCGTCGCGAGGACCAGCCAGCGTAGCTTTGTCAGGGTCAATCCGGCTCCGATTTCGGGTCAAAATACGACGAAACCCGCCGGAGGTCGAGCGCCGTGGATTCCTCACGCGCACCTGTGACGGGGCACATACGCACCGCCGCGGCGGCGACCCTACGTTGGGAGCATGGAGTGACGGATGCACCCACCGTTCAGCGCGGAGCAGTTCTTCGACGTCTTTCGCCGCTACAACGAGACGGTCTGGCCGGCACAGATCGCGTTGAACGCCGTCGGCCTGATCGCGGCCGCAGCGGCCTGGCGAGCGAACGCAAGACGCTCGTGGAGGCCGGCGCGGGTGGCGATCGCGCTTCTCGCGGCGCTGTGGCTCTGGACCGGGATCGTCTATTTCAAGATGTTCTTCGTCACGGTCACCCGCGCGGGCGAGGTCTTCGGAAGCCTCTTCCTCGCGCAGGCGGTTCTGCTGCTGCTCGCCGCGTGGCAGAACGAGCCGCTCGAACGCACCTCGCGCACGAGTATTGCCGCCGGCGCGTCGATCCTCGTCTACGCGCTGCTGCTGTATCCCGTCGCGGGGATGGCCGCGGGGCAGCAGTATCCCGCCATCCCCACTTTCGGCGCGCCATGCCCGCTCACCATCTTTACGTTCGGCGTCTTCTGCCTGTTGCCGGGCGCCGTCTCGCGCGTCCTGACCGCGATTCCGGTGCTCTGGGTCCTGATCAGTTCATACGCGGCCGTCGGCTTCCACGTGGTCGAAGACCTCGGCCTGCCGATCGCCGCCATCGCCGCGATCGCGGTCATGGATCGGGAAGCGCACCATCCGCGCGTGGCCGGCGTCGCCGTCTGACCACGCGTTCGCGGCGCGGTGGAACATCATCCAGCTGAACGCCACCCCCGTGGCGCCGACGGCCAGCAGCAGGAGGTAGTCGCGCTCGAGGCAACTCTCGCCGAGGAAAACCGCGCCCGCAGCGAACGGCAGTTCGCCGAGCGCCATGGCGATCACGACGTGCGGAAGCGGCAGCCCGCAGCGAGACGTTTCCTATGCTGCCACGCGATCGGGTCGGTGGGTTGCGGGTTCAGTTCGCGGTGCCTCCGAAGTCACGGTGCGCCGGGATGACGCGCGTCGCCGCGCGCGCCGTTACACGACAGTGTGACGCCCGACAGTACGCGCGCGCCAACGCGGGCCGAAATTGCAGTCGGGAGTGTCGTCATGCGCAAGACATTCATCGTTGCGATCGCATTCGTGCTGATCTCGTGCGGCTCGTCGAAGCCGGGACCGGTTCAGGTCATTGGCGTGCCGGAGGACCTCGTGCCGATCACCGGCGACTGGACCGGCACGTACGACAGCGCCTCCACGGGCCGGAGCGGCAGCATCACGTTTCACCTCACCGAAGACCCCAGAGGCGCGCACGGAGACGTGCTGATGGTTCCGAAGCACGAGTTCGTCCGCGGCAACGAGGCACCGCGTCCGCATCGCGACTCGCTTCCGGGACCGAACGTGCTGGCCATCGAATTCGTACGCATCGCCGCCGGAGAGATCAGCGGCAAGATCGCCCCCTATCCCGATCCGGAAAGCGACGGCGGCACGCTCGAAACGCACTTCGCCGGGCACCTCGACGGCGAATGGAGCGAAGGTACGTTCGTGACCTACTCCGACCACGGCGTCTCACCGCGACGGGGAACGTGGCGGGTGCACCGGAAATCGGGGAGCTGAGAGTGCAGGCGGCTGCGCCGCCAGCGATCGAAGGCAGGCGCGCAGGCGGTACACGAGCAGAAACGGGAAGTGGCGCAACGGCACGCGGCGAACGTTCGTCTTCGGCGTTTGGCCATACAGGCGTCACCGACCGAAGATCTCTCGTTCGATGCGCGCACGCACATCTTTCCAGTCACTGGTCGAGAGAGCTCCAGCGTCAATTGCGGCGCACCGTCGCTCGATCTCGGCAGCCCATGCCTCGTCGACGTCGTTCTGAATGTCCTCGTTCGAGCTTTTCAGAAGCCGGGCCTCGATTTTCGCGCTCTCGTGCTCTGGAAGACTGAGTGCCTGTTCGAGCAAGTGGTGGTGTCGATGACAGGTTTCCGAGTGTAGCGTGTCCCGCGCCATCACATCACAGCGTGACGCGGCGCTCTGCGGCCTGTCGTTCCGCGCGCTACCTTTCCTCCCATGAGCAGCGTCACGATCTCCTTTCCTGGCGGCGTCGCGGTCGACGCCACGTACAAAGGACACACGGTTCGCACCGATCAGCCGGTGCCGTCCGGTGGAACCGACTCGGCGATGTCGCCGTTCGACCTGTTCCTGGCATCGATCGCGGCGTGCATGGGGTTCTACGCACTCCGCTTCTGCCAGGAACGGAACCTCTCGACCGAAGGGCTCGGCCTGACGCTGGAGCCGGTTCGCGATGAGACGGCGAAGCGCGTCGTGCTGATTCGCGTGGAGCTCGTACTGCCGGCCGCGTTTCCGGAGAAGTATCGCACCGCGATCGAACGCGCGGTCGATCACTGCGCCGTGAAGAAGAGCATGCTCGAGCCGCCTCGCTTCGAGCTCCAGCTGGCCGGCTGAACGCGCGCGTCACGTGGTGCCGCCCCAGTGACCTGCCTTCTCCTCTCCGCACAGGGGAGAAGGTGCCGAAGGCGCGTGAGGCGATTACGCGGTGCGCAGCAGCGTCCGCACTTGCTCCGCGGACGGCACGCGGCCGGACAGCACGACCTTCCCGTCCACCGCGACCGCCGGCGTGGCGAGGACGTTCAGCGCGGACATGCGCGCATGCGATTCTTCCTTCACCACTTCGAACGGCAGCCCGTCTTGCTCCACCACGTGGTGGATGACTCGATACGTTTGCTTGCAGCGGGCGCATCCCGGCCCGAGGATCTCGATCTTCTGCATGGCGTTCTCCTGTCAGAGCAGCGCGTTGAAGAGAAAGCCGACGATGAGAATGCCGGCACCGACGATCGATGCGAACGCCGCCAGCAGCGGGATGCGCAGCACCTTGCGGAGGATGATCAGCTCCGGGAGCGAGAGCGCGATCACCGACATCATGAACGCGAGCACCGTCCCGAGCGCGGCTCCTTTCCCGAGCAGCGCGTCAACGATCGGGATCACCCCCGCGGCGTTCGAATACATCGGGATGCCGAGCAGCACGGCCAGCGGGACGGCCCACCACGTCTCGCGTCCCATCATCGAGCTGAGCGCATCCGCCGGCACGTAGCCGTGGATTCCGGCGCCGACGGCGATGCCGGCCACGATGAACGGCCACACTCGCGAGAGCGTGTCGCGCACGGCGGTCTTGCCGTCATCGATCCGCTCGCTCCAGGTGCGCGTTGGCGCCGGCGCGGGCGCACTGGTGAGCTCCCACACCCACGGCTCGACGAACCGTTCGAGTTTCATCCGCCCGAGCGTCCGGCCGGCGACGATCGCGATCGCGAGCCCCGTCGCGACGTACAACGCCGTCACCTTCCAGCCCAGCAGGCCGAAGAGCAGCACCACCGCCACCTCGTTCACCATCGGCGCGGCGATCAGGAACGAGAACGTGACCCCGAGCGGCACGCCCGCGGTCACGAAGCCGATGAACAGCGGCACGGCCGAACACGAGCAGAACGGCGTCGCCACGCCGAGCAGCGCCGCCAATCCGTTCGCCGTGCCTTCGCGTTTTCCGGAGAGCATCCGCCGCGCGCGCTCCGGCGTGACAAACGAGCGAAGGATGCCCACCCCGAACACCACCGCGGTCAGGAGCAACAACACCTTCGGCGTTTCGTAGATGAAGAACTCGACGGAGGTGGCGAGATGAGTCCCTCGCGGCAGGCCGAGCGCGCCGTATGTGAGGAGTGCTGCCAGCGCCGGAAGCTCGATGTAGAGCATCGCGCCGATGACCGCTGCCGCCGCGACGAGCCACGGGAACGTGCGCCGCGGCGAAGCTGTGATGCCAATGGTCATGGCTTCGCTGCGTCGACCTTGTCGATCGTCACCACGGGAACGTTCGACGTGCGCAGGACCGAACGCGCGACCGATCCGAACATCAGCCGCGACAACGCTCCCCGCCCGTGCGTCCCCATCACCACGAGATCGGGTCGATGTTCCTCGATGGCCGCGAGGATCCCTTCCACCGGAAGCGCCTGACGTACCTCCGTCTGCACGGCCACGGTCTCCGGCACGTGTACGTGCGCGTATCGCTCGAGCTCCGCGGCCGTTCGCCGGCGCGAGTCCGCGATCGACGCCGCGACCGTGCCGGTCTGTTCGGCAGTGAATTCGGCCGGCGGCTCGAACGTATCGGCATACATGACGATCAGCGTGGCGCCCGACTGCTGCGCGAGCTGCGCCGCGTAGTGGAGTGCCGCGGTTGCGAGCGGGTTGAAGTCGACCGGGACGAGGATCGTTTTCATGATTGCACCAGCGCGGCATCCGCCGGTGCCGCACTCGGGTCGGCAGCGGGCGCGGGCCGCGACGAAAGGAAGTAGAGAACCGGCACCGTCAGTCGCGACAGCAGCAGCGAGGCCACTTCGCCGGCCATGAGCGAGATGGCCAGCCCCTGAAAGATCGGATCGAACAGGATCACGCCCGCACCGACGATCACCGCGGCGGCGGTCAGCATCATCGGCCGGAAGCGGACCGCTCCCGCGTCGATCACCGCCTGATCCAGCGGCATCCCCTGCTGCAGCCGGAGCTCGATGAAGTCGACCAGGATGATCGAGTTCCGCACCACGATGCCGGCGCCGGCGATGAAGCCGATCATCGAGGTGGCCGTGAAGAACGCGCCCATCATGGCGTGCGCCGGGATGATGCCGACCAGCGAGAACGGGATGGCGGCCATGATGGTGACCGGCGTCTTGAACGACTGGAACCACCCGGTGACCAGGATGTAGATCAGCACCAGCACCGCCGCGAATGCGAGTCCGAGGTCGCGGAAGACTTCGTAGGTGATGTGCCATTCGCCGTCCCACTTCATGGCGTAACGCTCGGTCGAGAACGGCTGCCGCGCGACCAGCCGCTCCATCGAATAGCCCTCGGGAAGGCGGAGTTTTTCGAGTGCGCGATTGAGCTGCAGGATCGCGTACACGGGACTCTCCTCGCTGCCCGCGACGTCGGCCGTGACGTAGACCACCGGCATCAGGTTCTTGTGGTAGATGCTCTTCGCCGCGGTGGTCTCTTCGATGGTGACGAGCGTGCCGAGGGGAATCAGCTTTCCGCCGCTGCCGCTGACCTGCAACGCGCGCAGTTCTTCCACGGACGAACGGAGCGCGCGCGGAACTTCCATGCGGATGGCCACGTCCTCGGCCTCGCGGTCGTCGTGCAGCAGACCAGCGTTCATGCCCGACAGCGCGATCCGCAATGCCGCGTCGATCTCCGCGTGCGCGACGCCACTCGACGCCGCCTTGTCGCGATCGATCGCGAAGCGGTATTCGACCTGATCGTCCTCCACGTACGTGTCGGCGTCGACCACGCCCGCCGTCCCGGCGAAGATGCCCTGCACGTCTTTGGCGATGGCCATCTGCCGCGTGTAATCAGGCCCGTAGACCTCGGCGACGAGTGTCTGCAGCACCGGCGGTCCGGGCGGCACTTCCGCGATCTTCACGTTCGCGTGGTTGCGGCGCGCGACCGGCAGCACCATCGTGCGAATGCGCTTCGCGATCTCGTGGCTCTGCGCGTCGCGTTCGTCCTTCGGTTTCAGGTTGACCTGCAGATCCGCGACGTTCGGACCGCGGCGCAGGAAATAGTGCCGCACCAGTCCGTTGAAGTTGTAGGGCGACGCCGTGCCGGCGTACATCTGCCAGTTCGCCACTTCCGGCACGTCGCGCAGCACGCCGCCGATCTCGCGCGCCACCGCGGCCGTCCGCTCGAGCGTCGTACCCTCGGGCATGTCGACGATGATCTGCAGCTCGCTCTTGTTGTCGAACGGCAGCATCTTCACGCGTACGACCTTCAGCGCGAACAGCGACACCGCGCCCACGAGCAGCAGCGCCACCATGCCCAGGAAGGCCGTGCGCCAGCGCGCCTCATGGATGATCCGTCCCATCACCCGCCGGTACATCCGCGTCGACCACCCCTCCGCGATCGGATGCGGAGAGGCGTCGCGCGCGAGCAGCCGCCGCGCGGCCCACGGCGTGACCATGAATGCGATCAGGAGCGAGAAGAGCATCGCCGCCGACGCGCCGACCGGAATCGGGCGCATGTAGGGACCCATCAGCCCGCGCACGAAACCCATCGGCAGGATCGCGGCGATGACGGTGAACGTCGCCAGGATGGTCGGATTGCCCACCTCCGCGATCGCGTCGATGGCGATCTGCCGCAGCGAGCGGTTGCGATTCTCCGGCAGTCGATAGTGACGGACGATGTTCTCCACGACCACGATCGCGTCGTCGACGAGGATGCCGATCGAAAAGATCAGCGCGAACAGCGTGACGCGGTTCAGCGTGTAGCCGAAGAGCTGAAAGACGGCCAGCGTCAGCGCGAGCGTGACCGGGATGGCCACGGCCACGATGCCCGACTCCCGCCAGCCGAGCGTGAAGCCGATCAGCAGCGTCACCGAGAAAACTGCCAGCAGCATGTGGAGCAGCAGCTCGTTCGACTTCTCGGCCGCGGTCTCGCCGTAGTTGCGCGTCACCGCGGCGTCCACCTCGGCGGGGATGATGATGCCGCGTAACCGATGGACTTTCTCCTCGACGAGCCGCGTCAGCTCGGTCGCGTTCGCGCCTTTGCGTTTGGAGACGGCGATCGTCACCGCGGGACGGATGGATTCGCCCGCGCTGGCGAAGACGTAGTCGTTCGCTTCTTCCGGACCATCGACGATCGTAGCGACGTCGCCGAGGTAGATCGGACGCTCGTTCGCGGCAGCGATGACGATCCTTCTTGCGTCATCCGCATCGCGCAGGAAGCCGCCGGTCTTCACCAGCACTTCGCGATCGGAAGTCGCGAACGCGCCGCTGCTGCTCTGCTGATTGGCCTGCTGCAGAACGGCTGCGACATGCGACGGCGAGAGGCCGTGCGCGGCCAGCCTGGCCGGATCGAGTTGCACACGCAACTGGCGGCGCGCGCCGCCGATGATCGTCACCTCGGAGACGTTCGCGACCTGCTTGATCTCCGTCTGCAGTTCCGCGGCGATGCGGCGCAAGGCGAAGTGGTCGTAAGTTACGGGAAGGCGCGCGCTGGACAGCGTCATCGCCAGCACCGGCACGTCGTCGATCGAGCGCGGCTTCACCAGCGGACCGATCGCTCCGGGCGGCATGCGATCCGCGTTCGCCTGGAGCTTCTCGTTGAGCCGCACCAGCGCGTCTTCCTCGTCCTCACCGACTTTGAAGCGCACTACGGCCATCGAGACACCCGGTGACGACGTCGAATAGATGTACTCGACGCCGGGGATCTCCCAGAGCAGCTTCTCCATCGGCGTGGTGACGCGCCGTTCCACCTCACGCGGCGTCGCGCCCGGCATTTCGACGAACACGTCGATCATCGGCACGACGATCTGCGGCTCTTCTTCGCGCGGCAGGAGCCACACCGCGCCGGCACCGATGAGAATCGAGGCGGCGATGACCAGCGGCGTCAGCTTCGATTCGATGAACGAGGCGGCCAGTCCGCCGGCAAGCCCGCGTTTCATACGCTGCTCCTCACGATCGCCCCGTCGTGTACGCCGGCGGGTACGGCGACGATCTCCTCGCCGGCGGCGAGACCGGACAGGACTTCGGCCTGCGCGCCGTCCGTCGCGCCCGGAATGACCAGGCGCATGCGCGCGACGCGGTCGTCCGCGACGACGAAGACGCTGGTCAGTTGCCCGCGCCGCACGAGTGCCGAGAGCGGCACCGTCACCGCGTCGCGTGTCCCGATCAGGAACGAGACCTTGACGTACATGCCCGCACGAAGCGGCTCGTCGAGTTGCAGTTTCACGAGCGCGGACCGCGCGGCTGCATCGACGGACGGCTGCATGCGAATCACGCGTGCGCCGATCCGGCGCTCGCCCGCGATGACGACGGCGCGCTCGCCGGCGTGTACGGCCACGTGTTCCGGCACGTTCGCGTCGACGCGCGCGGCGGTCTCGTTCTGGATGGTGACCAGCGGTACGCCGGGAGCCGCCTGCGCGCCGGGATCGACGAAGCGCGAGCTCACCACGCCGTCGATCGGCGCGCGCACGCTGCTGAAGTCGAGCGCGGCTTCCGCCTGCGCGGTCGCGGCGCGAACCTCGGCACGTTTGGCCACGAGCCGATTCAGCTCCGCCTGCGCGCCCGTGTGCCGCGCCTTCGCTTCGTCGTACTCCTGTTGGCTGGACGAGCCGCGCTCGTGCAGCGCTGCATAACGCCGGTACGTCGCCTCGGCGAGCTGCGCGCTCGCGGTAGCGGCTTCGATCGCGCGCTCGACCTCTTCGCGTCCGGCGCGCGTGCGGTCCACCTGTGCGCGCGGCTCCCGCGCGTCGATCTGCACCAGCACGGCGCCGGCGCGCACGCGGTCGCCCTCGGCCACCGCCACGCGGACCACTGTTCCGACCACGTTTGCCGAAAGCGTGCTGGTCGTCTCCGGCCGAACGGTTCCGGCCACCGTGTGGTACGACGGCAGCGACGCGCGCTGGACGGCCACGACCGGTGCGTCGACCGTCTCGCGGACGGCCGGCTTGTCGGGATGCGCGCACGCCGCAAGGACGAGCGAGGAGAGAAGAAGCGACTCAAAGGAACGGCTGGACATCGTCGAGTTCTCCGGTGGCGCGCAGCAGGTCGGCGTGCGCGGCGAGGCGTGCGTAACGGGCGGCGAGCAGGTCGGACCGCGCGCCCACCAGGGCGGTCTGCGCGCGGAGGTGTTCGGTGATAGGAATGAGTCCTTCGGCATGGCGATCGCGGACGATGCGTGCCGCAGCCTCGGCCTGGCCGACAACCGAGGCCGCGACGGCCGCCGTGGCGTCCGCGGCGCGTAGCCGGTGCCAGGCCGTGATCACTTCCAACGTCACGGCATCGCGCGCCATCGTCTCGGCGGCGCGTGCGGCGTCGATCGCGCCACGCGCCGCGGCGACGCGTGCGGGCCTGGCGCGATCGAAGAGCTCCAGCGTGACGCCAATGCCTGCGGTGTGATCGCTGTTGCGGTCGCCGAACGTGGCGCCGCTGGCGCCGAAGGTTCCGAACGCGTCGACGCGCGGAAGCGCGGTCGCGCGCGCGGCGGTGAGCTGCAGTTGCGCATCGCGGGTGCTGCTCGCCGCGATCCGTACCGCTGCGCGGCGGCTGTTCGCGCGTGCGATCGCTTCATCGAGATCGATGGCGTCGATCGCAGCCGCCGCGAGCGTTCCCGAAACGGCGATCGACTGGTTCGGCGGCCGGTGCAGCAGCATCGCCAAAGCCGCGCGGGCGATGGCCAGCTCCCCTTCCGCGGCGATGACGCGCTGCCGCAGCGCGGCCAGGTGGACGTCCGCCGCAAGTGCGTCGGATTCGACGATCAGCCCCTGGTCGAAACGATCGCGCGTCGACTTCGCATCCGCTTCCGCGGTCGTGGCCGCGTCGCGCGCGACGTCCACCCGTTCCGAGGCGACGAGGATGGCGTAATACGCCGTCACCACCTGCGCGCGTAGTCGCTGCCGCGCCTCCTCGAGCTCGATGGCGGCTCGGTCCGCGCCGTTCTGCGCCTGCCGGATCGCGGTGGTGGTGCGCAGGGCGTCGAACACCGCGAATCGTGCCGTCGCGGCAACGCGATGGTTCGTCAGCGCATCGGGCGCATTGAGGAAGGCGGGATCGAAGTGGCGCGGCGCGAAGGCGCCCTGCTCGAGCAGCGTCCCGAAGACGAACACGGGGTTGTTTCCGCGCGTCGCGGCTTCGGTGACGTCGAGGCGCGGGAAACGCGCGGCGCGTGCCTCGGCTTGGCGGGCGTGTGCGCTTCGCTGCCGCGCGTCCGCCGCTGCGATGGCCGGATTGCGCGCGAGCGCCTCGTCGACGGCATCGCGCAGGGTCAGGCCCTGCGCCTCGGCCGAGGAGGCGAAGGCCACGGCCAGGAAGATCGATGCCGCCGCTCCGCGGATGCGGTTCACGCCGTTCACGCCGTCCTCGCGACCCCGTCCGTCGCGCAGCAGCCGGGACGCTCGACGCCCAGGCGGCGCAGGATGGCCATCATCGGGCACCAGTTCGTGAATCCGGACTGCAACAGATTCAGCCCGACGAAGCCGGTGAAGAAATAGAACCACGGACTGACCCAATAGCCGAGGGCCAGGGAAACGAGGATGAAGAACCCGGCGATGAGGCGGAGATAACGTTCCACGGTCATGAGAATCCCTCCTGATCTGCACTATATGACTATATACTCATATCGTGATGTGACGAAGCGCACACGGCCTGGTGTGAGGTGACGCGCTAAGATGGCGCCGATGCCGGTCAAGAGAACGAGGCACGAGCCGCTGTCCACCGACGCCATCGAGCTGGTTGCGGCGCGCTTCCGCACGCTGGGCGAGCCGATCCGCATCCAGCTCCTGCAGGCGCTGCAGCGCGGCGAGCGCAACGTGACCGATCTCGTTGCGGCGGTCGGCTCCACGCAGTCGAACGTCTCGAAACATCTGCGCATCCTCCAGGACGCGGGTCTGGTCGGGCGCCGGCAGGATGGGAACAGCGTCTACTACTCCATCGCCGATCCCACCGTCTTCACGCTCTGTGATGCGGTCTGCAGCAGCATCGGCACGCGCCTGACACAGCACGCCGCGCTCGCCGCCGAGCTTCGCAGGCGCAGCCGCCGCCGTTAGCGTCCTGCGTCACCGATGCGTGTGCGCTGCGATGCTGCCCACGCGGGCGGAGCGCTTCACCGTATGCCGTGGAGGCAAGCCATGACCATCGTCTGCGCAACCGACTTCTCGCAACCCGCGGCGGACGCGGTTCGTGCCGGCGCCGGCATCGCCCGCAAACGCGGCGAGACTCTCCTGCTTTGGCACGCGGTACAGCCGCAGATGGGCGATCCGATCGGCCCCTACGCCGAACCGGGGCGCGCGGAAGCCGCGGCGCGTCTCGAAGCGGCGGCGGAATGGATCCGAGCGTCGGGAGTGACGGTCGAGACCAGCGCCGTGGTCGGCTTTCCGGAGCAGGAGCTGCCCGCGGGCCTACCCGCGGACGCGACGCTGATCGTGGCCGGCGCGCGCGGGCATTCCCGCGGCACGCACTGGCTGATCGGCACGGTCGTGGAGCGGCTCGCCCGCGTGGCCACCGTCCCGCTGCTGGTCGTGCGCGACGCGCCATCGCTGCAGCACTGGATCGAGGGAAGCGGGAAGCTCGACGTCGTCGTGGCCACCGATCTCTCCGCGGTCTCCGACTATGCACTGCGCCGGGCCTCGCTGCTGCGCGAGCTCGGTCCCTGCGATCTCGAGCTGCTCTTCATCGAGTATCCGCCGACCGAGTACGCGCGCCTCGGCGTCGGTCCGTTTTCCGTCTACCGCTCGCATCCGGTCATCGACGACGTGCTGACGCGCGAGCTGTCGCGCCGCGCGGCAACGGTCAACCTGGGCGGTGCCGTGACCACGCGCGTCGCGAAGACTCTGGGCGAGGCCGGTGCGGTGATCGCCATGGAGGCCGACGAGGCGAACGCCGATCTGATCGTGGTCGGATCGCACCAGCGGCGCGCGCTCTCGCGTGTCTGGCAGGGCTCGATTGCACACGCGGTGCTTCATTCCGCCGACACGAACGTGCTGCTCATCCCATTTCACACGGCGGACGAGGAGATCCGCGCACTGGAACCGGTGCCGCTGAGCACGATCGTCGCCGCGACCGACTTCTCGCCCTGCGGCAATCGGGCCGTGGCGTGGGCGTGCTCGATGGCGCCGCGGGGAGCGCACGTCGTGATCGTGAACGTCGTCCACGGCGAGAGCGACGCGAACGAGAGCGCACGCCAGCTCGATCGGGTGAAGGCGGGCGTCTCGCGCTCGGATGGCACGCGGATCGATACCGTGGCGGCGGTCGGGAAAGACGTCGCGGCCGCGATCTGCACCACCGCGGAACGCGTCGGTGCGGACGCCGTCATCGTCGGCCGCCACACGCGCTCACGCGCCAGCCAGCTCTTCCTCGGATCGGTTTCCGGCGAAGTGCTCGCACGCAGCCGCCGTCCCGTCCTGGTGGTACCGGATCCGGCCACCATCTGATCGCGATTTCACCGCGGATCAACTAACCGCTGACGAGTGCGTCGGCGCTGGCCTGTTCCGCGAGAGCCGCGGCGCGGGGGAAGAGGATGCAGTTCTCGAGGAAAATGTATTCGTGGAGATGGGCCTCGAGCGTCACCAGATCCTCCAGAACCGAGTTGCATTGCGGCGACAGGGAATCGGAATCGGCCAGGCGCACGCGCAGCTCGCGCATGATGCGCAGTTGCGCCGCGATCGCGCCGTGCTCGGTGGCCAGCGTCCGTAGCGTGGATCCGAGACTCGCGGCGGCGACCGTTCCCCGGAACTCCGAGGAAACGGAGGAACTCGCCGCACGGAACTCACCCGGCGTACTTGCGCGCCCGAGAGAATGCGGCGCGCTCGTTTGCCACGCTTTCTCCAGCGCCTCGATGGTGCGGAACGCCTCTTCTTCCTCCTGGTGGAGGTGCGGCAGAATGATGGCCGCCAGCTTCATGAATGCGATGCGCAGGGAGACGAGATACGAGGGCACTCCTTCGGGCGCGCTGCAGACATCCGCCAGACGCAGGGCGATGTGGGCCAGCTCGTCACGCACGAAGCGGTGATGCTGCTGCACGAGATACCGCGTCAGCTCGCACAGCGGCCGATCGTTCCATGACGGCTTGTTCTCGCCGTGCTTCAGCCGGCGCAGCGCGGCGATGACGTCGTCCGGCACGATCCCTTCCGCGTGCGCCGCGTCTTCGAGCGACCGGTCGCCGGCGCAGGCGTAGTCGAGACCGAGCGACTCGAACAGAGCCATCGCCCCGGGTAGCTCGGCGGCCAGTTTCGCGATGGGATTTCTGCCATCGATGGTCACGATCATCGCTCCGCTCCGACCGCGACCTCTTCGATGATTTTTTTCCCGGCGGTGGCCTCTCGTCGCACGGCCGCGCGAGGAATGACCAGCACCGGGCAGGACGCGAAGCGGATCACGCGCTCCGACGTCGTGCCGATCACGGTGGCGTCGCGGAAGAGCTTGTGCTGCGCGCCGACCACCAGGAAATCCGCTCCCACTTCGTCGGCACAATCGAGCACGCGCTCCGCCGGTCCGCCGCGCACCACGAGCTCGCGATAGGCAATGACGTCCTGGAGCTCGGGAGCGATCCAGCTCCGCACCCGCTCCTCTTCATCCTTGATGTTCATCACCTCGTCGGCCTCGAGCACGTAGACGACCGTGAGGCGTGCGCCGAACGTCTCGGCAACGCGCGCCGCAACGTGCAACGACTCGCGCGCGACGTCGGTGAAGTTCACAGGGCACAGCACGTGGGTGATCGCGTAAGGAGTCGCACCGACGTAGTTGTCCTGCTTCGCGACGGTGAGGACCGGGCACTCGCTGCCGTGCAGCACACCCTCACTGACCGAGCCGAGGAGCGCACGGCGCCAGCCATGCCTGAGGTGTGTGCCCATGATCACGAGGTCCGCATGCCGGTCATTGACCGACGCGAGGATTGCCGGGACCGGTTGCCCGATCGTCACGTCGATCTCGTAAGGGCGGCCGCCCAGTACCGGCGCGGCATGTTGCTCCACCTCCGCACGCAGCAGCGCCCGATGTTCAGGCGTAGTGGTGATGTAGAGCCCGGCCGCCGGTCCGGCCAGGTTCACCGGATAGACGATCGGGTCGGCGTACATGACGGTGAGCTTCGCGGCGAAACGGTCGGCGAACAGGCGCGCGTAGCGAAGCGCCGGAACGCTGGAGTCGCTCAGGTCGGTCGGAGCGAGGATGCTGGTGATCACGAACGGCTTCATGGCCTACCTCCGGGAGCGCACCGCTCCTCTCCTATGGATAGGCTGCATTCATCGCTCCGGGGAGGATCTGCGTCACGGCTCGAAGTGACGGGCAACGGGCTACACGCATGTGTGACCTGCGTCCTCCCCGGCGCCGATGACGCGACTTACCTTCGATGTAGCCGCGGTCGAAGCGCGGCATCGATAGGAGGTAAGCCATGACTTTCCTGACGAGGTTTGAACGCTGGGATCCGCTGGAAGAGCTGACGACGCTGCGCAACCGGATGGACCGGCTCTGGGCACGCGTCAACACGGAGGACGCTTCGGAGCTCGCGAACTGGTCGGCGACGTCCGACGTGATCGAGTCGAAGGACGAGATCGTGATCAAGGCCGAGCTCCCGGGCATCGACGAGAAGAACGTCGACATCGAAATCGAAAGCGGCGTGCTGACGATCAAGGGCGAGCGGAACGCGGAGAAGGAGACGGAAGAGAAAGGCTTCCGTCGCGTCGAGCGCTCCTACGGCTCGTTCCTCCGGTCGTTCGCGCTGCCGCCGTCCGTGGAGCCGGAGAAGGTCTCGGCCACGTTCACGAACGGCCTTCTCGAAGTACACCTGCCGAAGAAGGAAGATGCGAAGCCGCGGTCGATCAAGGTCGACGTGAAGAAGCAGCTCGCAACGGCCGCCTAGTGTCGCGTCACACTTGAAAACGTGGGTGATTTGCGAGCGCCGGTGGGTCGGATGCAAGCCGTCGCGACGCAGGCGGTGCTGGCACCACCGTCGAGGAGCGGCGGCGGAGCAGACGGCCCACCGCCGCCGCAAAGCACCGGCGGTTTCAAGCGTGACACGACACTAGCCGCTCAGGTGAGTCCGGCGTGGTGCCGTTCCGGCGGCACCACGCCGTGGATCGTCGCGTCGTGCGCGCTCACCGACCTCGCCGATTTTCGTGATCTGCGCGACAATCGGCTGACGCCCTTCCAGCATCGATCGGCCATCTCGAACGGCGTCGTTACGCGCTCGAGGAGCCCGGATCGTCTATCGGTAGGAACTCTGCATGGGAAAAGTATTCGACCAGATCGACGAGACACTGCGGCAGTTCGTCGAACGGCAGCATCTGTTCTTCGTCGCCACCGCGCCCGCGAGCGTCGACGGACACGTGAACTGCTCGCCGAAAGGGCTGGACACGTTCCGCATCCTCGGGCCGGCCACGGTCGCCTATCTCGACTACACCGGCAGTGGCGCGGAGACGATTGCGCACCTGCGCGAGAACGGGCGCATCGTGATCCTGTTCTGTGCGTTCGAAGGGCCGCCGAAGATCGTCCGCTTCCACGGAAAGGGTGAAGTGATCGAGCCCGATCATCCCGATTTCGCGTCGCTGATCGGCCTGTTCGATCCGAACCCAGGCCTCCGCTCCATCATCCGCATCGCGGTGGACCGCATCAGCGACTCGTGCGGCTTCGGCGTTCCGCTCATGCGTTTTGAAAGCGACCGCAGCCAACTGCCGTCGTGGATGGAGAAGAAGGGCGAAGAAGGACTGGAGAGATACAAACAGCAGAAGAACGCCGTGAGTATCGACGGAATCCCGGCGCTGCGCTCGCCCGGCTGATTACCACTTCCGGCGCAGATCCCAGACGTGAAACAGCTGCGCAAGGACGAGCAGCGCGATCGCGATCGTCGCGTACGCCGCGCTCACGGACGGTGTGGTCCTGCCGAACCATCCTGCGAAATCGAGCGCGGGGCTCGCGCCTTTGTCATTGAGCGCGATGTACCAGAACGTCAGGAACGCGACGATGAAGGTCTTCGGATTCGAGCTGACGATTCCCAACGCGGTCGATGCCGCCGCCAGAAATGCGATCGACACGATGAGCGCGACGGCGGAGCGGGGCCGTAATGCGATTGCCCGCGCGACCGGGATGCCGAGAAACGCGATGGCGACGAGCAGCGCCGACGTGAACTTCCACGCCACGAACCGCGCGCGCAGTCCCGGCGTCGCATAAACGAGCGCGGTCGTGCCGGCGCGCTTCTCGCGGCAGGCGATGTCCGCCAGCGCGATGGCACACGCGGCGAACGCAAAGGGCAGTACGCCTTCGAAGAGCGGCTTCGCGTCTGTCCCGAGCGACGCCAGCGAGAATCCGATCATGGCGATCGAGACGAGCGGAAATTGCGCGAGCGTCGCCAGCGCGTCCGTGATCGCGGTACGCGCGAGGAGCGGCAGCCCGGGAAGCGCCAAAATGGCGTTTCCAACGCGCACGATCAGTTTCGCAATCGGCTTGGAGATGAAATTCAGGCGGCCGATCCAGCTCCTGTGCGCTTTTTCGTTCGGCATGGAACGGACGCGCGCGGGATCGAAACGATGAAAAAACACCCGCGCAATGAGCAGCAGCGACATCGGCCAGAGCGTGGAGACGATGCGCGGCATCACCCACTGCCACCCCCATTGCAGGCCGGGAAAGACCAATGCCGGTTTCGCGGCGTCGAACGTCGACGCGCCGATGGACAGTGAGTTGGTCTGATAGTTGGTCTTGAGCTGCTGCATCATGAAGCCGAGGCCGGAGACGTCGAAATATGCAGCCCATCCGCCCTCGCCATTCTCGGTCATCGTCGCCACGGTGCCGATCAGCGACAGCCAGATGAAGAAATAGAGCACGTCCCCGAATTTCGAGCGCAGCAACGGCGTGCACTCGAACACGATCGCAAACGCCGACACGCACACGATGGCGGGCGGCAACAGCAGGAAGTACTGTCGCGCGAAGACGAGCGGTTCCAATGGCGCTTCGCCGCGCACGATCACCATGGCCATGGCGGTGGCCATGAAGCCGAACGTGAACAGCGACAGGAACACCACGTTGCCCGCGAATTTGCCGATGATGTATTCGCTGGCGCGCATGGTCGTCGACGCGATCACGAATCCGCAGCGCGAGAGCACGTCGCGCTTGACCGCGTTCGAGATCACGTAGAACCCGGCCAATCCGATGAACATCGTGCCCAGGACGGCGGTGGCCATGCCGATGGCCGCGGAGTTGTAGAGCGCGCGCCGGCCGGCGATGTTGATCAGCGTACGCCCGGTGGACGGATCGGGAATCCACATGTACGGGATGAACGACAGCAGCACGAACACGACCGCGGTGGACGGCCGGCGCAGTCGGATCAGGACGTCGGCGCGAACGACGGCCGCCAGACGATAAAACCGCTCGTTCATGCCACGGCCACGTGTGCGGATTGCGTGTTGTTGATGATGTCGAGGAACGCCGCTTCGAGCGACGTCGTGGCCGTGTTGCGCATCAGCGCGTCCGGCGTATCGAACGCGACCAGCGCGCCGTCTTTCATGACCGCGATTTCCGTCGCGATCGACTCGACGTCCGAAACGATGTGCGTGGAGAGGATCACCAGCCTCCCCTCTCCGAGTTCCGACAGGACATTGCGAAAGCGCACCCGCTCCTCGGGATCGAGTCCCGCGGTCGGCTCGTCGACGATGACCAGGTCGGGATCGTTCACCAGCGCCTGCGCGATGCCGAGGCGCTGCTTCATGCCGCCGGAGAAACCGCCGACCGCGCGATTGGCGGCGCCGTGCAGGTTCACCATCTCCAGCGTTTCCTGAATTTTCCTGCGCGAACGCACGCCTTTCAGTGCCGCGAAGTAGCTGAGGAACTCGAGCGCGGTGAGGTTGTCGTAGACGCCGAAGTCCTGCGGCAGATAGCCGAGGCGGCGGCGGAGATCGTCCGGTCTTTTCAGCACGTCGACGTCGCGGACGAAGATCCGGCCGGTGGTCGGCCTGGTGACCGTCGCGATCATCTGCATCAGCGTGGTCTTGCCCGCGCCGTTGCGTCCGAGGAGGCCGAGCACGCCGCCTTTCGCGGAGAGCGTGACGTCGCGGACGCCGTAATTGCCGGAGCGGAAGCGCTTGGAGATCGAGGTGATCTGCAACATGGGCCGGTTATACGGCCCGGCTGTGGCGATGTTGCGGACGCAGTGGGCGCGCGACGCGCTACTTCTTGATCGCCAGTCGCGCGCCGGCGGTCTCGGCGACGATCCGCGTGATGTGCGACTGCGGAGTGCGGCCGCGTTTCTGGATCGGCAGGCGCGTGTAGACCTGCGTGGAGAGGATCGACGCGTGGCCGAGGATCTCCTGCACGTCGCGGATGTCGGCGCCGGACGAGACCAGCATCGCCGCCATGGTGTGGCGCAGCGAGTGCGGCGTGACGTGGCGTTTGATCTCCGCCAGGCGCACGTGTTTCTTGAAGATGTTCTCGATCGAATAGATGGTCAGGCGCGTTCCGGAGCGGCCGACGAAGAGCGCCGGAGTCGAGAGCGTGCGCTCGCCGCGGAGCTCGAGGTACTGGCTCATGGCGATCAGCACGTCGTCCGAGGCCAGCGTGACCAGGCGGCCGCGCGTGGCCCGTCCGGTGATCTGAATGGTCTTGCGATCGAGATCGACGTCGCTGACGTTGACGGCCACCAGCTCGCCGATGCGGATGCCGGTGGAGAAGAGCAGCTCCAGGATGAGATTGTCGCGGACGGCGCAGAAGTAACGATTGCGGCTGCCGGCGGACTGGTCGCGCGACGTTGCCAGCTCGGCAACCTGCTCCTTCGGCGCGGCCAGCAGCGCGCGCACTTCGCGCGGCGACAGCACGGTGGGGACGCGGTTCTCGACCGGCTTCTTGATCTTCAGCTTGCGCGCCGGCGACTCGCTGACGATGCCCTGCTCTTCCAGGAAGCGGAAGAAGACTTTCAGGGCCGCCACCTTGCGGCGGATGGACGTGTCGCGATAGGTGCCGACGCCGAGCTTGTCGAGGTAGGTCTCGAGGTCGTCCGCGGTGATCTCGATCGCGGGCGTGTCGTGCATGTGCAGGTGGAACTGGGCGAGGTCGGACTGGTAGGCGCGGAGGGTCCGATCGGACAGATTCCGGACCGTGTGTCCGTGCTCGAGGAATTGCGTGATCGCCTGCTGCACGTTCATAGTCATGTCACTTGGCACTGTGATTTTGCTGGGTGGGACCGGCTCGAAGTCTACGCGGCACCTTACTTTTGTCAAGAAATTATTTGCGCGTTGGAATATGCTGCAAAAGCATTGAAGCAGGACACTTAGGACGATGCCCCCACGCGGATTACGCCTTTTCGTACGGCCCATCGAGGCCGCGGATCAACCGGCTCTGGAAGCGTTCTTTGCGCGGCAGAACGAAGGTCTGACCCCACCGGACCGTTCCTCGGAGGGCCTCGGAGTTCCTCGGGGTTCCTCGGAGTGGACTGCCCCCGAGGAACTCCGAGGCACCGAGGAGCTCCGAGGAACCGCCGAACCGGCATGGGGTCTGCTCGGCAAGCTGCTCGGCGATGTGGTGGCGGTCGTGGCGCTGCAGATCACCGGCGACGCGTTGCGTGTCGAAGAGGTCATGGTCGCGCGCGAGCTGCGCCGGAAGTGGATCGGCCGCGTGATGATGCGCGAAGTCGAGCAGCTGGCCGTGAAGATGGATCGCCGCCGCATCGTCGTCGAAGACGCACGCGACGCGCAGGAGTTCTTCCGGCGCGTCGGATTCCAGAGTGAGGGTGAGAGATGGGTCAGGGTCGTTCCGTAGTTCTCTTCGTCGTCATCGCAACATTCATCGGTTGTTCCCAACCACCGGCATCGGCACCTGACCCCGCGGTCCTGCCTCTCCCTCCCGTGACGCGCGCCGAACCGCCGGCGGACGTCGATCGCACTACGCAGGCGAAGAACGCGCTGGCCCTCTTCGACGCGAAGAATTACGACGCCGCGATTCCCGCGCTTACCGAGGCGGCGCAGGCGTATCCCGAGATCGCGCCGTTCCTCCGACTGCGCATCGTCGAAGCGGAGATCGCAGGCGGCCATTTCAGAGAAGCGGCCGCGATCGCCTCGGAGATCGTCGCGCTGAGCGACACCTCCGCGGCCACGGTCGCGCGTCTGCGGCTTCCCGCGATCTACGCGCAGCTCGGCGATGCCGCGGCCACGGACGCCGCCTGGCAGCAGGCATCGCAGATCGCCATCGATGAACTGACCGAGGCGGACTTCGTGGCCATGGCCACCGCGCTCGCGAAAGCAGGGCGCAACGATCTGGCTACGAGGACGCGCATGCGCCTGCTCACGGACTACACGAGTGGGCGTTACACGGAACAGACGTACGACTTCCTCGCCGCCGAGCTCGACGCATTGCCGGTCGCGGAGAAAATCGCGCTGGCCGGCAAGCTGTCGCGCGCGAACCGCTACGACGAGGCGCTCGATCTCTTCACGAAGATCCCCGGCGGTGCGCCGGAGGCGCGCGCGGTACGGCTGCGCGCACTGTTCAACTCGCGCAATTACGGACAGCTGCTCGAAGAGACCAAAGACATCGCGCTCAACGATCCCGCGCTGATGCTCCTGCGCGCGCGCGCCGCCTGGCGCGACGACAAGCCGCAGGAGTTCCTGGCCGGCCTCGACGCGATCGAGAAGCAGTTCCCGTCCAGCAAGGAAGCGGCGGAAGCGAAGATCGCGCGCGCGAAGTACTACTCGACCGACGTCATCGACTACGCGAAGTCGATCGACAATCTCACCAGGGCGATCGATGCCGGCGCCATCGGAGGCGACGGCGAAAATCTCTGGAACCTCGGCTGGACCTACACGCTCTGGGGCAAATACGACCAGGCGCTGCAGGTCTTCGACCGCTACATCCGTTCCTATCCCGACGGCGACTGGAAAACGAACTCGCTGTTCTGGTCGGCGAAGATCCACGACAAGCTCGGCCGCACCGCGGAGCGCAACGCGAAGGCGCAGCAGATCGTCGCCGAGTTTCCGTTCAGCTACTACGCATACCGGTCCCGGGAGCTGTGGGCCACTCCGGCCCAGCAACCGGCGAACAGCAACAGCTTTCCGGACATGGACGCGGAGCTCGCGAAGATCAGCGAGCCGCGCCTGACGGTCGTGCGCGCGCTGCAGGACGTCGGCCTGAACCGCGCCGCCGCGC